>DAOOCX010000071.1:2910-11869 GCA_035408605.1 Thermomonas sp.
GCCCCGATGCCCACGGCGGCATCGATGAGCGGGGTGAAACTCAGCATGCACATGTGGGACGCGAGTGCGGACAAGCGCTTCGTCATCCTCAACGGCCAGCGCATGGGCGAAGGCGACCGCAACGGCGACGTGCAGGTCATCGCCATCGAACGCGACGGCGTGGTGGTGGAGCGCGACGGACAGCGCGCGCGGGTCGCGCTGCCCTGAGGCTTACTGGCCCATGCAGCAGCAGTTGAGCTTGTTGCCGTCCAGGTCGCGGAAGTAGGCGGCATAGAAGCCGGGGAAGCGCTCGCCGGGCGCGCCCTCGTCGGTACCGCCGAGCTCGATGGCCTTCGCGTAGACCGCATCGACCTGTTCGCGCGACGTCGCACCCAGCGCCACCATGCAGCCATTGCCCACGGTGGCCGCCTGCTTGTCGAACGGATAGGTGATGCCCAGGCCGGCGCCGTGCTCGGTTGTGCCCCAGGCGATGAAGTAATCCGGCTCTTCCATCTGCCGCCTGGCGCCGAGCGGGGCGAGCACGCTGTCGTAGAACGCGGCGGCGCGCGGCAGGTCGGTGGTACCGAGGGTGGCGTAGGCAAGCATGGCGAGGCTCCGACAGGAAGGGAGCGCAGCCTACACCCGGCGGCGGGCGCTATGCTGGCCACATGCAGACCCTCGACTTCGAACTGGACCGCGACTTCATCGAACTCAACCAGCTGTTGAAGCTGGCTGGCCTCTGCGACAGCGGCGGTGCCGGCAAGCAGCTGGTCGCCAGCGGCGTGGTGCGGGTGGATGGCGCCACCGAGCTGCGCAAGACCGCGAAGATCCGCGCTGGCCAGCAGGTCCAGCTCGACGACGTGCTGATCCGGGTCGTGGCCGCCTGATCTTTTTCGCGGTTCCGGTGTGAGATCCCCCACGCTGGCGCGAATCATGGTCTCGAAGGGCGCGATGGACGCGCCGGGGACGCCATGGAGACCAGCGCCGCCATGACCGGGCACGATCATCCGCAGGCCTTTGCCGATGTGCTGCAACGGCATGCCGGGATCGTGTTCAAGGTCGCCAATACCTATGCACGCCTGCCGGAAGATCGTGCCGACCTGGCGCAGGAGATCGCCGCGCAACTCTGGCATGCGTGGCCGAAATACGATCCCGCGCGCAGTGTCAGCACCTGGATGTACCGGGTCGCGCTGAACGTGGCGATCAGCCATGTACGCGTGCAGGCGGTGCGCCAGCGCCACGACATGGTGCCGCTGGACGACGGCCTGCACGACCTGGTCGATGCCGCGGCGCCCGACCACGAATCCGAGCAACACCTGCGCCTGCTGCAGGCCTTCATCGCCCGCCAGCCGCCGCTGGATCGCGCCCTCTTGCTGCTCTACCTGGATGAACGCCCGCAACGCGAGATCGCCGAGATCCTGGGCATCAGCGAAGCCAATGTCTCCACAAAGGTCGGGCGCCTCAAGCAACGCCTGCGCGACGAACTCTGAGCCGAACCGGCATCGAACCGACTACGGGAATGGACACGACCATGGACCTCGACGACATCAAATCCGCCTGGCAGGCGCTGGACGCGCGCCTGGCCCGCCAGGACGCACTGCAACTGGAACTCCTGCGTGGCCAGAAGCAGGCGCAGGCGCGCCGCAACCTGCGCCCGCTGCTGGTCGGCATGCTGCTGCAGGCGGTGCTCGGTATCGGCCTGGTGCTGCTGGGCGTGGGCTGCTGGCGCAACAACCTGGAGGTGCCCGGCCTGCTCGCCGCCGGCATCGCCCTGCATGCCTTCGGCGTCCTGCACATCGCCCTGGCGGGGATCGTCAGCGGGCTGGCGACCACGCTCGACTTCGCCGCGCCGGTACTCGCCATCCAGAAGCGCCTGCGCCTGCTGCTGCGGATCCAGGTCCTGAATTCCAACCTGTGCGGTGCGCCCTGGTGGGTGATGTGGGTGCTGGTGGTGATCGGCTTCGCGGGGTTGTCGCCCACGCCGCACGTCGGCCCGACCCCGACCTGGATCTGGATCAGCCTGGCCCTCGGCATCGCCGGAATGGTCGGCACCTGGTGGTGGGCGGCACGCGGCTCGCGTGGCCCGCGCGATCCACTGGCGCGCATGGACGATGGCGCCGATGGCATCCGCCGCAACCTGCGCGCCTACGACGAACTGGAACGCTTCGAGCGCGAGTGATGCGAGACCACGCGCGCCACTGATCCACTGCGCGCCCTGAGCCGGCACAGCCGGCTCCCGAGCAAATCAACGACACCAGCCGCAAGCCCAGCGCTTGCGGCACGGCCCTGCACATCCCGAATCCGGAGAACCCCCAATGCACGCTGCCCTCGCCCACCCACCCCGAGAACGCCTGCACGGGCTGGATGCGGTCCGCGCCATCGCCCTGCTGTTCGGCGTGGTCGTGCATGCCAGCATGGCCTGGATTCCCGGCGCGCAGTACGTCTGGGTCGTCCACGATGGCTCACCGAGCGAGGTGGCGGGCCTGCTGTTCTACGTGCCGCACATGTTCCGCATGCTGCTGTTCTTCCTGATCGCCGGCTTGTTCGCGCGGATGGCCTGCGAGCGACTTGGCACCATCGGCTTCGTGCGCGACCGCGTGCGCCGCATCGCCATCCCGCTGGCCTCGCTGTGGTTCCCGATGCTGATGGCGATCGTCGCGGTGATCGCCTGGAATGCCTGGCTGATCAACAACGGCACCATGCCGCCTGCGCCGCCAACGCCGCCGCTGTCGCCGCGCAATGTCCCGCTGACCCATCTGTGGTTCCTGTACGTGTTGCTGCTCTGTTACATCGCCGCGCTCGCGCTGCGCGCAACGCTCGGTCGCAGTGCGTTGCTGCAACGCGCGAGTGATACCTGCGTGCGCGTGCTCGCATCGCCCATCGGACCGTTGTTGCTGGCGCTGCCCTTGGCCGCCGCGCTGACCACCCATCCGAATTGGTTCGCGTGGTTCGGCATCCCCACGCCCGACCAGTCGCTGTATCCCAGCCTGGCCGCATGGGTCGCCTTCGGCAGCGCGTTCGGGTTCGGCTGGTTGCTGCATCGGCAACAGGCCCTGCTGCAGCGTTGGACCGCGTGGTGGCCGTTGCATCTGGCTGTCGCGGTGCTGGCCACCATCGGGTGCCTGCTGCAGGTCGGGCTTGCACCGAAGCTCGTACCGGCGACACGCGAGATCGCCGACATCGCCTATGCGATCGCCTACGCCGTCGCGGCCTGGAGCTGGACCTTCGCCATCGTCGGCCTGGGCCTGCGCTTCCTGTCCGGGCACAGCCCGCTGCGCCGCTACCTGGCCGATGCGTCGTACTGGATCTACATCGCCCACCTGCCGCTGGTCATGGCCTTGCAGGTCGTGATGTCGCGGGTGGCGTGGCCGTGGGCCGCGGAGTTGGCGCTGGTGCTGGTCGCGACGCTCGCGATCCTGCTGCCCAGCTACGACCTGCTGGTGCGCAACACCTTCGTCGGTAGCTGGCTCAACGGCCGGCGCAAGCCGCGCGGGCTGGAGCGGATCGCATCGCGCTGAGCGCGGATCGCCGACTCAACGGGCGAGTTCGGGCAAGGCGTCCTGCGGCTCCGCGGTAGCCGATTCCTCGGCGGCCTCCGGAGCAGGTTCTTCGCTGGCGGATGGCCCGTGTTGTGCCGGCGCGGCATCGGTCTCAGGCGGGTTCCGCCCGGACGAGACCGCCTGGCCGCCCGAACGCACCGCCGGCGCAGGCGGCTGCGCGGGCGACGCTTCCGGCTCCGCCACCTCCTGCGGCACGTCTTGCGACACACGCGGCATCAGGATCGCGCCATCCAGCTCGGCCATCGGGCTTTCGTCCGCGCATTCCGCACCGGGGAAACCGAAACGACCACGCAGGGCCAGGCCGCATTCGTTCATCTGATCGACGTCCTGGGTCTGGCCATCGACCGCCTGCGCGCACTGGGCATCGTAGGCGCGGCGGAACGCATCGCGGCGCTGCAGGAAATCGGTGCCGCAGCGGCGCACCAGGCGAATCCGGTTGAGGTCGTCCTCCACCGCGTTGGCCCCGGACAGGCCGTACTGGTCGAGTTCGTCCACGGTGAGGATGCGCAGGGTGCGGTTCGGCACCGTGGTCATCAGGTCGTAGACCTTGTCGGAGGCGCCGTTGCGCTCCAGGTAGTTGCGCAGTTCGTCGCTGACCGTGCGCAATTCTTCGCCGAGTTCCTTGCGCGAGGTCGCAGACGAGCGCAGGCGGATCATCCGGTGGATGCCCACCGGGCCGGCGATGACGCGCATGTCGCCCGCCGCCAGCAGTAGCACGCAGGCGCTATGGCAGACCGAATCGCCGCGCACCCAGATCGTCCAGTCGTTCTCGCCGATGGCGTCGCCGGCGCGAATCGCGGCTTCCACATGGCCGCCGGCGGAATCGATGTCGAGGATGCGCTTGCCGATGCCGAGGTCGCCCGCCACCCGGCCGGTGCGCTCCATCAGCGCGGCGAAGCTGGCGGTGACCTTGCCCTTGTAGCGCAGCCGCAACAGCCCGGTACCACGGCAATCCTGCACGCTGCGGCGCAGGTCCTCATACGCCAGCGACAGCAGGGGCCGGCCACCACCCTGGGTGTAGTCCGCGCTGCAATCGACCCAGGCGTCGCCGGCCTCCAGCTGCACCGGCGACCAGTCGATCGCATCCTGCGGCTTGCGCTGCACCACCGGCCCGGTGTCCAGCTCCGCGTCCGCGTTCGCGTTCGCACTGGTCAGGGTGGCCTCGGGTTGGCGACTGCAGGCACCGGCCAGCAGGCAAAGCACGATCAGGATCCAGGGGAGGCGCATCGAACCGTGTGGGCGGCGGGGACGCGTCAGTCTAGGCCGCATTCCTGCCGGTGCGCGGAACCGGTCGTGAACCGTGGACGCCGTAGCCCGGGCGCCCGGCGGTTGTCCCTGGTGCAGGCGGCCGCTACCGTACGGCGATGAGCGCACTCCCCGTCCCGACCGCGCGCCGGTCCTGGCTGGCCCACATCTCCGCGGCCCTTGGCCTGTCGGCCCTGCTCGGCGTGCTCTGCTTCCATTTCCCGGAACTGCTGACCAGCCGCGATTTCCGCGCGGTCTATACCGAAGTCTTCGCCCGCCACCTGCTGCTGTTCGGACTCATCGCGGCGTTCACCACCGGCACGTTCGCGATCCTGCGCGGGCGCAACCGGCGGGTGGCGATGCTCGGAGTCGGCAGCGCGGCCGTGGCAGTGGTGCTGGGCGGCGCCACCGTGCATTTCGACGCGATCGATTCCACGCCGTTCTCGCTTGGACTGGACTGGTTCGTGATCTCGCTGTTCTTCTCCGCGCTGGTCTTCATCCCCATCGAACGGATGGCGCCGGTGCGGCCGATGTCGCCGCTGCGCGGGGAGTGGCGGACCGACCTGGCCTACTTCTTCATGGGCCATGTGCTGGTGCAGTTCATCCTGATCGCGGTGACCGCATCCACCGGCACGATCGCCGCGCTTGCCGCGTTCCCGTCGGTCAAGGCCCTGATCCAGTCGCTGCCGGTGTGGGCGCAGTTCCTGCTGGCGGTGTTGGTGGCTGACCTGGCCCAGGCCTTGCTGCATCGCGCGTACCACAACATCCCGTTCCTCTGGCGCTTCCATGCCGTGCACCACTCGACCCGGCGGATGGACTGGCTTGCGGGTTCGCGCATCCACCTGCTGGAAATCATCCTGACCCGCAGCGCGGTGCTGCTGCCGCTGGTGGTGCTCGGTTTCGCGCCGGCGGCGGTGAATGCCTATGTGATCCTGGTCGGCCTGCAGGCGGTGCTGGCGCATGCCAACCTGCGGCTGGATTTCGGCTGGCTGGAATACGTGCTGGTCACGCCGCGCTACCACCACTGGCACCACGCGCGGCAAGCCGAGTACGTCGACGTGAACTACGCCATCCACCTGCCGCTGGTCGACATGCTGATGGGCACGTTCAGGCGACCGCCGCGCGGCGAATGGCCAGCCGAATACGGGGTGATGAAACTCGAGACCGTGCCGGTCGGATTCCTGGCGCAGGCGCGGATGCCGCTGTCGCGCAGGAAGGCCTGGGAGGACTACGTCGGGCGCGATGCCGACGCCGGCTGAGCCTCCACGAGCCGTCTTTCGACGAAACCCAGGTTGCCCTCGACCCGCGCGCGCATCGCCGCGGCGCGCTCCAGCACCTGAGCGCGCAGGGCTGATCCTGCATCGACCTGCGCCTTGGCGCGGGACACGATGGCGTCGACATGGCGCGCCAGGCTGCGCGCCTCGAAGACCGGTTCGTCGGGATGCAACTGCTGCATCAGCGTTGCCATCTTGTGCGTGTTGGCGCCCATCCCCACCAGTGGCGTGCCGCCGGTCGCGGCGAAGATGCCGGGGTGCCAGCGCCCGCCCACGTGCACGCGCGCGTTGCCGAGCACGTCGATGCCCTGCGCGACCGGCAGGTTCAAGCCAAGCAAGGGGAAACCGGTGGCGGCCTGCACCTTGCGCATGATCATGGCGTCGACTTCGCACGGCGCCACCAGCACCACCTGCGCGACCTGTTGCGCCAATTGCCGGCACAACGCCACGAAAGCCTCGGCCGGATCCTCGCCCTGCGCGGTGCCGACGAACGCGGAGCTTGCGCTCACCGTCACATAGGGTTGCGCGGGATCGAATGCGGCGCAGTGGTCGGGCCATGCGTGGAAATGGCCGCGGCGCCGGGCCAGCGCGCGCCATGCCTCGATCGGTGCCGGCGTGGCGGTCCAGCCCACGTCGGCGAATTGCAGGAAGCGCGCCTGCTCCACCTGCGCGCGGTACGACGCGGCGGAGACATCCTCGCGGACATGCACCTCATCGAGCAGCGGCAGCACATTCCCCACCAGTTCGGCCAGCGCGGGTTCCGACAGGTCGAGGGTGAGGTTGGTCAGCACCACGGCCTTGCCGAACGCCGCCTTCGCCAGATAGGCCAGCATCAGCAGGCGTCGGCCTTTCAGCGTGCCGGGGCGGATGAAGTTCTCGCCATTGATGAAGAGCAGGTCGCAGGCGGCCAGCATCGGCAGGACTGCGGATAGTCCCTGGCTGCGACCTTCGCGCACAGCGTGCGCGACGACGAGCAGCTCCGCCCACGTCCTTGGCGCAGGCACGTGGGGATCGTCGCGGAAGAACCAGCGGCTTCCCAGGCGGCGCAGGCGCACGCCATCGAGGTCGACCAGCGCCTGCCGATACCAGTCCCCCATGAAACGGCAACCCCAGTTCGGATGGTCGGCGGTGTCGGGGGCGTAGAGTAGTTTCATGCGCACGACCTTGGCGCAAATGCCGCGACCGCACAATCACCACGACTCCGGCGCAACTAGTCGATCCTGAACACCCTCGCCTTGGGCATGTCCTCGTCGACCTGCAGGAACCAGCGTCCGGCGATCCCGGGCACCAGCAGCACCTGCGGGTCCTGCAGCGGCTTGCGCAGTTTCATGCTGCCTTTCAGGACCTGCCATTGCTGGCCATTGTCGAGCTTGAAGATGGTGCCCGGCTCCCAGCCGGCGACCATTCCCTGCACCTTGCCGGCGATGCGTTCGGCATCCAGGCCGGCGAACCGGGTCGGGTCCGCCTCGCGACGCTCGACGGGCGCATGTTCCTCCGAGGGTGCGCTTGCAGCGGCTTCGGCCAGGTAGCGATCCAGCAGCGCCACTTGCGTCGGGGTCAGCCCGATTTCCTGCAATTGCGCGGCACTCAGGCGCTGCTCGATGCCGACATAGGCACGTTGCGCCAGCGCGACGCCGGTGATCGCAAGCAACACCACCAACCACAAGACTCCGTGCTTCGCCGCCATGCCTGCCACGCTCCTCGTCGGATGCGACAAGTCTGCGACGCCTGCATGACAGTTTCGCGACGTCAGCCGCGCCGCAGGGCGAGGAACGGGATGTCGCGGCGCAGGCGGTAGCCCATCTGCTCGTACAGCATCCGTGCGCGGTCGTTGGCGTATGCCACGTGCAGGAACGGTTGCCTGCCGTCCTGCAGCGTCTGATTGGTGAGGAAGGCCGTCAGACGCCGTGCGTAGCCGCGCCCGAGGAAATCCGGATGCGTGCAGATCGCGCTCATCTCGCGGAACCCGGGTGCGCCCAGGCGCTCGCCGATCATCGCCGCCAACCGGCCTTCCACGTAGATGCCGAAATAGCGCCCGAGATCCATCGTGCGCGGACGGAAATAATGCGGATACACCAGCGCGGTCAGTGCGAGCACGTCTGCGCGATCGGCATCGCCAAGTTCGACGATGCCTGGGCCGTCGATGAGCGGCAGTTCGCGGTCGCACTGCATCTGCGCCAGGTCGGCGAACCGCTCAAGCGCCCAACCGTGCGGAACCGCCGTTGGCGCGATGCCGAGCAACAACACGCTGTCGCCTTGCGGCACCAGGTCCGCCAGGGGATCGGCCAGGTCGACACCGGGGTGCGGGATGCCCAGGAACGGCGCGACGTCCATCGGATAGCGCAGCACCTCGCCCGCCCGCAGCGCGATGCCCGCATGCAGGCTCTCCAGCGCCGAGAAGAACGGGTTGTCGAGCGGATGCGCCGTCATCCCGGCAGTGTGCCGATCACGGCATCTTTCCGCCACGCTGTCGAAACTGGCGGCCCGCATTCGTCATGGTCATTGCAGCATCCATCCACGCCCGCCACCAACGGAGAACGCCATGAGCTACATCGACGGTTTCGTGATCGCCGCCCCCACCGCCAGCCGGCAGGAGGTCATCGACTATGCCGCCCGCTTCGACCCGATGTTCCTGGAACTGGGCGCGTTGCGCGTGGTGGAGTGCTGGGGCGTCGACGTGCCGCACGGCACCGTCACCGACTTCCACCGCGCGGTGCAGGCGAAAGACGATGAAACGGTGATGTTTTCGTGGATCGAATGGCCGGACAAGGCGACCCGCGACGCCGGCATGCAGAAGATGATGGAAGACCCGCGGATGGAGGCGGCCAACCCGATGCCCTTCGACGGCAAGCGGATGATCTTCGGCAGCTTCGAGAACGTGCTCGACCTCAGGGCCTGAGC
>DAOOCX010000072.1:0-11702 GCA_035408605.1 Thermomonas sp.
AGGCGCGACTCGCGGTACATGTCGGCGCCCTTCCACAGCACGTTGCCGATGCCCTTGTGCATCGGGCTGTGCGGGTCTTCCTCGGTCTCGCACTTGGCGTGGTGCTTGCGATGGATCGCCGCCCACTCGCGGGTGATCATCGACGTGGTCAGCCAGCTCCAGAAACGGAAGAAGTGGGCGATGACCGGATGGAAGTCGACGCCGCGGTGCGCCTGGCTGCGATGCAGGTACAGGGTGACCGTGAAGATGGTGATCTGGGTGACCACCAGCAGGTAGGCCAGCATGGCCCACCAACCGAACTGCAACAGGCCGCCGGAAAGGAATTCAAGGAGGGACGCGGGCATCGCTGGCTCGTGGAAGGTGCCGGGAGGACACGTGTGCATCATGGTGCCACGCCGGCGCGAACGCCATCCCTGCGCCGGCGCATGGTGACTGCCGGGTTCAGTCCCGCGCACGTTGACCGGCCTGCGCGACAATGCGCCATGCCTGAACTGCCCGAAGTCGAGACCACCCGCCGCGGCCTGCTGCCGCACGTCGCCGGACGCCACGTGGACCACGTGCTGTTGCGCCGCCCCGACCTGCGCTGGCCGATCCCGCGCGAGGTCGAGAACCTGTTGCCGGGGCAGCGCATCGACGCGATCCGCCGGCGCGCCAAGTACCTGTTGCTGGATACCGAGGCCGGCAGCGCGCTGCTGCACCTGGGCATGTCCGGCAGCCTGCGGGTGCTGCCGTCGGACACGCCGGTGCGGGCACACGACCATGTCGACATCGCCCTCGTCTGTGCGGATGGAATGCCCGACCGGGTGCTGCGCTTCAACGACCCGCGCCGCTTCGGCTGCCTGCTCTGGCAAGCACCCGGCACCGTGCATCCGCTGCTGGCGGATCTCGGCCCCGAGCCGCTGTCGGACGACTTCGACGGGGATGTCCTGTTCGCGCTGAGCCGCGGGCGCAGCGCGCCGGTGAAGTCCTTCCTGATGGACCAGGCGGTGGTCGTCGGGGTGGGCAACATCTACGCGGCGGAGGCCTTGTTCATGGCCGGCATCTCGCCGCTGCGCGCCGCCGGCAAGGTCTCCCGCGAACGCTACGCGGCGCTGGCGGATGCGGTGAAGGCGATCCTGGCGCATGCCATTGCCCGCGGCGGCACCACCCTGCGCGACTTCCTCAGCCCGGACGGCGCGCCCGGCTACTTCGAGCAGGAACTGACCGTGTACGGGCGCGGCGGCGAGCCCTGCCGGCGCTGCGGGCGTCCGCTGAAGCAGGCATTGATCGGCCAGCGCGCTTCGGCCTGGTGCGGGCACTGCCAGCGCTGACGCCGCGCGGGCGGCATGGCCTTTGGTTATAGTGCCGGCTCCCCCGGGTGCCCCTGTTGCCGCAATGACCGAAGCCGGTGAGATCACCGTCCTGCTCGATGCCGCGCGCGATGGCGACCGCGGCGCGCTGGATCGCGTGCTCGCCACGCTGTACCAGGAACTGCACACGATGGCGCGCCGGCAACTGGCCGGCCAGCAGGGCCACACGCTGGATGCCACCTCGCTGGTCCACGAGGCCTACCTCAAGCTGATCGGCCGCGGCACGGGCGCCGCGCAGTTCGACGACCGCGCGCACTTCTTCGCCTACGCGGCCTCGGCGATGCGCTCGGTGGTGGTCGATTACGCGCGCCAGCGGCTGGCGCAGAAGCGTGGCGGCGACCTGCACCGGGTCACCGACCTGCCCGAGGACATCGAGGGCGGGATCCGCCTGGACGAGGACATGCTGGGCCTGGACACCGCGCTGACCCGACTGACCGCGGTCGATCCGCGGCTGACCCACGTGGTCGAACTGCGTTACTTCGCCGGCCTGTCCGAACTGGAGATCGCCGCGCTGCTGAAGCGCTCCGAGCGCAGCGTACGGCGCGACTGGCAGAAGGCGCGGATGTTCCTGCTCGCCTCCCTGCGGGACACGCCCGCCGCCTGAGGGCGGGGCGCCGGCGCTGCGCGATGGACGCCGAACGCTGGCAACGCCTGTCGCCGCTGCTCGATGCCCTGCTCGAGCTCGCCCCCGAGCAACGCAGCGAACACCTGGCCGCACTGCGCCGCGAAGACCCCGTGCTGGCCGATGAACTGGCGGGCCTGCTCGCCATGGAAGCGGACGACGAGGATTTCCTGAGCGAACCGGTGGTCGAGCTGCCCTCCGGCGCACGGCCCGGCGCCCGCATCGGCCCGTACCGGCTGGACCGGTTGATCGGCGAAGGCGGCATGGGCCAGGTCTGGCTGTCGGTGCGCGCGGATGGCCTCTACGAGCGCAAGGTCGCGCTGAAGCTGCTGCGTCCCGGCCTGGCGGATCCGCGCCTGCGCCAGCGCTTCGACCGCGAGCGCGAAATCCTGGCGCGATTCGCGCACCCGCACATCGCGCGGCTGCTGGATGCCGGCATCGACAAGGACGGACAACCGTACCTGGCGCTGGAATACGTCGAGGGCGAGCCGCTCACCGACTACTGCCGCACCCGCCAGCTGGATATCGCCGCGCGCCTCGACCTGTTCCGCCAGGTCTGCGAAGCGGTCAGCCACGCGCATGCGAACCTGATCGTGCATCGCGACCTGAAGCCGTCGAACATCCTGGTCACCCCGGCCGGGCATGTGCGCCTGCTCGATTTCGGCATCGCCAAGCTGCTCGACGTCGATCCGCTCCCGGTCGAGCAGACCCGCACCGGCGTGCGCACCTTCACCCTGCACTACGCCGCGCCGGAGCAGATCCGCGGCGAGCCGGTCACCACCATGACCGACGTGTATTCGCTCGGCGTGGTGCTCTACGAATTGCTCACCGGGAGCAAGCCGTACCGGCTCAAGCGCCAGACCGATGCCGAATGGGAAGAGGCGATCCTCGACGGCGAGCCGCTCAAACCGTCGCAGGTGGCGGCGCGCGCGGGCGAAGCGTGCATCCGCCCGTACACCCCGCAACGACTGGCGCGCGCACTGTCCGGCGACCTCGACAACATCGTGCTGAAGGCGCTGCGCAAGCGCCCGGAGCAGCGCTACGTCTCCGCCGAGGCACTGTCGCAGGACCTGCTGTGCTACCTGCGCGGGCGGCCGGTGTCGGCGCGCGGCGAGGGCATGGCCTATCGCAGCCGCAAGTACCTGCATCGGCATCGCTGGACGATTGCCGCGGCGACCACCGTGCTGGCGGTGCTGTTCACCGCGCTGGGCGTGGTCGGCTGGCAGGCGCAACGGGCGATGCGCGAGGCCAGCCGCGCGCAGGCGATGCAGGGTTTCGTGGCCGACCTCTTCGAGAGCGCGGGGACCTCGTCCGCCAGCGAACCGATCGACCTGCGCAAGCTGCTGGACATGGGCATCGTCCGCGGCGAACGCAGCCTGGTGCGGCAACCGCAGGCACGCGCGGAACTCTACGGCGTGGTCGCGCGGCTGCGGCTGGGGCTGGGCGACTACCGCGAGGCCAACACCCTGCTCGACAAGCAGGAGGTCCTGCTGGCCAACCTCCCGGACGCGCCGGTCAGCCTGCGCCTGGAGGCCGCCACGCTGCGTGGCAATGCCTACCGCCAGCTGGGCAACCTGCCGGGTTGCCTGCAGGTCATGCAGCGCATGGAAGACACGGCCCGGCGGGAGGAAGAACGCCTGCCCACGCAAGCCGCCGCCTTCTATTCGCAGCAGGGGCGCTGCCACCAGGAGCTTGACCAGAGCACGCTGGCGAACCGGCTGTACATGCGCTCGCTGCAACTGCGGCGCAAGCAGGGCGACGACGTGGGCGTGGCCGAAAACCTCCTGGACATCGCCAAGATGCACGCCGCCGATGGGGCACCGGAGGTCGCCGTGCCGATCCTGGCCGATGCGCTGGCGGAACTGCGGCGCAAGGTCGGCGACCGCCATCCGCTGGTGATCGACATGCTGCGCAGCCTGTGCGCGCTCGATCGCGCGACCGACCGGCTGGACGATGCCGTGCGCCACTGCCGCGAGTCGCAGGCGCTGGCCGAAGACCTGCACGGCCGCGACCATCGCGCCAGCATCGACGCCAACCGCCAGCTGGCCGCGCTGTACGTGGACCTGGGCCGCTTCAGCCAGGCCGAGTCGATCTTCCTGCAGACCTTCGGCTGGATGCGCGCGCGCCTGGACCGCAACCATCCGGACCTGGCCCGTGCCTACAACAGCCTGGCGATCGTCGCCTGGGAACGCGGCGACATCGAGCGCGCGCTGGACTTCCAGCGGCAGGCGGTGGCCGGCTGGAAGACCGGGCACAACGACGGCCTCACCGCCAACGGCCTGTTCAACCTGGCGATGATCCTGCACAGCGTCGGGCGCGACCGCGAGGCCCTGCCGGCGGTACGCGAATCGCGCGCCCTGCGGGCGCAACAGTTCGGCGACACCCATGAGCTGGTCGGCGACAGCGACCACCTGCTGGGCGAGGTCCTGGCCGGCCTGGGCGAGCCGGACGCGGCGCGCGCGGCCCTGCAGCAGGCGGTGCGGCTGACCCTGGCCGGCTACGGGCCCGAGCATTCGCATACCCGCCGCGCCGAGATCTCGCTGGCCCGGCTGCGCGCCAACGAGGGCGCGCCCGATGCCCTGCTGCAATTGACCGCCTACGGGCAGTCCGGCAGCGGCGACATCGAACAGCGCAAGGCCGCGTGGCTGGCCCGCGCCTACGCCGCGGAGGTGGAATGCCGCACGGGTTCCCCCACGGCGCGCGCCAGCCTGGACACGGTGCTCACCGAGATGCAGCTGGTCCTGCCCGAAGGCGGCGCGATCCCGCGCGAGGTCGCCGCGATCCGCAAGGCATGCGTCCGGTAGCAGGGAACCGTCCTGGGGCCAGGGCTTTGTAGGAGGGGCGTCAGCCCCGACAAACAAACGCATCGGGGCTGAAGCCCCTCCCACAAGAGCGGGTTCCGCCCACTCCTACAAGGGCAACGGCGCCTGCAGCGGCTCGATGGTGCCTTCGCCGCGCATCACCTTCTTGAACTCCGCGCGGCTCACCGAGACGTAGCGTTCGTTGCCGCCGATTTCCACCTGCGGCCCGTCCTGCAGCGCGCGGCCCTGCGCATCGATGCGCACGTTCATCGTCGCCTTCTTGCCGCTGTGGCAGATCGTCTTGATCTCCTGCAATTCGTCGGCCCACGCCAGCAGGTACTGGCTGCCTTCGAACAACTCGCCGCGGAAATCGGTGCGCAGGCCGTAGCAAAGGACCGGGATGCGCAAGGCATCGACCACTTCGCTCAACTGCCAGGCCTGCGCCTTGCTGAGGAATTGCGCTTCGTCGACCAACACGCAGTGCAGCGGACCGTGCGCGGCGATGTCGGCATCGATGATGTGGCGCAAATCGTCCGTGCGCTCGAAGGCGATGCCCTCCGCCTGCAGCCCGATCCGCGACGCCACCGTGCCGCTGCCCGCGCGGAAGTCCAGCTTCGGGGTGAGGATCGCCACCCGCATCCCGCGCTCGCGGTAGTTGTGCGCGGATTGCAGCAGGGTGGTGGTCTTGCCGGCGTTCATCGCCGAGAAATAGAAATAGAGCTTCGCCATGCACGGATTTTACCCGCGCACAAGGCTGGCGAGCGCACCGGGCGCGCCCGAGAATGACGGCATGCAGCATCCCGCGTTGAATGGCCTGAACCCCCCGCAGCGGCAAGCGGTCCTGCACACCGAAGGCCCGCTACTGGTGCTCGCGGGCGCCGGCAGCGGCAAGACCCGGGTGATCATCGAGAAGATCGCGCACCTGATCCACAGCGGGCGCTATCCGGCCAAGCGCATCGCCGCGATCACCTTCACCAACAAGTCGGCGCGCGAGATGCGCGAACGCGTGGCCAAGCGCATCCGTGGCGATGCCGCGCAGGAACTGACGGTCAGCACCTTCCACGCACTGGGCCTGCGGATCCTGCAGATCGACCATGCCAAGCTCGGCCTGCGCCGCGGGTTCTCGATCTTCGACGCCGACGATTCCGCGTCGCAGGTGAAGGACCTGCTGGGCCCGGGCACCAAGCCCGATGCGATCGACGCGATGAAGCAACTGATCAGCCGCGCGAAGAACGCGGGACTGTCGCCGGAACAGGCAGCCGCGGCGGCACTGACCGGACGCGAACGCGAGGCCGCCGCGCTGTACGCGCGTTACCAGCAGCGCCTGGCCGCGTTCAACGCGGTCGATTTCGACGACCTGATCCGCCTGCCGGTGCAGTTGCTGGAAACCGATGCCGACGCGGTCGCCGGCTGGCGCGAGCGCATCGGTTATCTCCTCGTCGACGAATGCCAGGACACCAACGACGCGCAATACCGCCTGCTGAAGGCGATCGCCGGCGATGCCGGGCAATTCACCTGCGTGGGCGACGACGACCAGAGCATCTACGCCTGGCGCGGCGCGAATCCCGACAACCTGCTGGCGCTCGGCACCGACTATCCGGCACTCAAGATCGTCAAGCTGGAGCAGAACTACCGCTGCAGCAACCGCGTGCTGCGCGCGGCCAACGCGGTGATCGCCAACAACCCGCACGAACACCCGAAGACGCTGTGGAGCGATGCCGCCGACGGCGAACGCATCCGCGTCTGGGAATGCCGCGACGCCGCCCACGAGGCCGACAAGGTCGCCGGCGAGATCCAGTTCGTGGCGCAGAAGCACACACCGCCGAATGGCGTGCCGCCGTGGAGCGAGTTCTGCATCCTGTTCCGCGGCAACCACCAGAGCCGCGCGCTGGAGAAGTCGCTGCAGCTGCTGCGCATTCCGTACCACCTGAGCGGCGGCACCGCCTTCCTCGACCGCGGCGAAGTGAAGGACGCACTCGCATGGCTGCGCCTGCTCGCCAATCCCGACGACGACGCGGCGTTCCTGCGCGCGGTGCAGTCGCCGAATCGCGGCGTCGGCGCGACCTCGCTGCAGCGCCTCGGCGAACTGGCCAACCACGCGCACCTGCCGCTGTCACGCGCGGCGGATTCGATCACCCTGGCCAAGCAGTTGCCGGCGCGTGCGGCGAATGCGCTGCAGGGGTTTTCCGACATCGTCCGCGGCCTGCGCATCGACGCGCGCACGCTGCCGCCGGCGGAATTGGTGCGCAAGCTCAACGAACGCTCGGGCCTGCTCAACGCGCTGCGCGTGCTGTGCAAGGACGAGACGCAGTTCCAGGCGCGCCGTCGCAACCTGGACGAACTGGCCGACTGGTTCGACGGGCCGAAGACCTCGGGTCCGGGCGAACTCGCGGCTGCACTGGCCTTGCTGTCGCATGCCGACAAGGGCGATGCCGGCAACCAGGTGCGGCTGATGTCCATGCACGCGGCGAAGGGCCTGGAATTCCGCTTCGTCTTCATCGTCGGCGTGGAGGACGGCAACCTGCCGCACGAAGCCAGCATCGAGGAAGGCCGCATCGACGAGGAGCGCCGGCTGTTCTACGTGGGCATCACCCGCGCGAAGGAGCAGCTATGGCTGTCGCATGCGAAGGAAGCGCAGCGCTGGGGCGACAAGCTGCGGCTCAAGCCCAGCCGCTTCATCGACGAACTGCCGGCGGCCGAACTGCAGCGCGATGGTGCCGACCCGGTCGCCGATGCCGCGCACAAGGCGGAACGGCGCAGCGCCGGCTTCGCCAACATCCGCGCCCTGCTGGGCGAGTGAACGCGCGCCGGGCCGTCATCGTCGCCGGGTAAACTCGGCCGCATATCCAAGAGAGCCTGTCCCCATGAGTGCCGCCATGCGTCCTGCCGTTGCCGTTTCCCTGCTCGCCGCCGCGCTGTCGCTGGCCGCGTGCAAGCCCACCTCGCTGACCGCGCCCAGCGGCGCCGCCGCCAAGCCGGCGACGGCCACGGCCGCCAAGCCCGCCACAGGCGACGTCGGCGCCAACGACAACCTCAATGCCGTACTGTGGGTGCAGCGCGCGGCCGAGTACGAGGCGGTGACGCAGACCGTGTACCGCGCCGCCGCCGACCAGCTGGACGCCGCGTTGAAGCAACCCAACTGGGACGCCCTGGTGCCCGGCGAGCGCGGCAACGCGGCGACCGGCCTGCCGCCGGCGGTGGTCATGGACGTGGACGAGACCGTGCTGGACAACTCGCCCTACCAGGCGCGCCTGGTGCACGACGGCGCCAGCTACGACGAAGCCACCTGGGACCTGTGGGTCGCCGAGAAGAAGGCCAAGCCGGTGCCCGGCGTGGTCGATTTCGCCAAGGCCGCGGCCGCGAAAGGCGTGACCATCCTCTACATTTCCAATCGCGCGGTGCACCTGAAGGACGCCACCATCGCCAACCTCAGGGCCGAAGGCCTGCCGGTGAAGGACGACAGCGTGTTCCTGGGCCTGGGCACCTTCGTCGAGGGTTGCGAGCAGAACGGCAGCGAGAAGCTCTGCCGGCGCAAGCTGGCCGGGCAGAAGTACCGCGTGCTGATGCAGTTCGGCGACCAGTTGGGCGACTTCGCCGAGATCGTGTCCAACACGCCGAAAGACCGCGACGCGCTGTACGCGGAATACGCGGACTGGTTCGGCGAGCGCTGGTACATGCTGCCCAACCCGACCTACGGCAGCTGGGAGCCGGCGGTGTTCAACAACGCCTGGGAGCAACCCGCTGCCGATCGCCGCAAGGCCAAGCTCGACGCGCTCGAACTTGCTAAATAAATCAATCGTTTGCAGCAAATTAGTTCATCTATTGCATTAACTGTCGGACGCCGGTAGCCTGCGCTCATCCGGTTTCGGCCGGAGCCATGCCACAACCGTTGTCCTCGGCAGGATGCCGACTTTGAAGGAGGCCCCCGGGCCTCCTTTTTTCTTGCCGCCACGCGCTTGCGCCTGCAGGCCGCCGGCATCGACACTCCGTCCACGCCATCCGGGACCCCTCCCATGACGCAACGCTTTGTCGGCCGGCGCCTGCACTTCGCGCTTGCCGCCGCCTTGTGCCTCACGCTGCCGACGGCCTGCGAGCGCGGCGGTGTCACCACCGGCCAAACCATCGGCGTGGCCCGCGTCGCCAGGGTCGAGGCCGCGACCCGTCCGATCGATGCCGCCTACGTCCTGCGCGACCGCCTGCTGGCCCATGACGGTGCGGGGTTCGCCAGGCTGGCGGTGCCCGCGGACCTGCACGCGCGGCTGGCCACGGGCTGGAAGGACGGTCGCAGCCGCTGGCCGCTCGACGAACTGCCGCTGGACGCCAAGTTGCCGGGGATGCTGGCCACGCTGCAGGCGCCGGGTGCGGACAAGGCGCTGATGGCAACCTTCCGCCGCCAGTTCGCCGGTGCCGACCGCGACATCGACCAGGCGATCCGCACCCTCGCGTTGTTCGGTGGCGAATACGTGCAGAACGACGGCGACTACACCCCGGAGGAGCGCGAGCACATCGGCCAGGCGATCATTGCGCTCCAGGCCTGGGGCCTGCAGGCGCCGTTCGCGGACAAGGCCCGCGCACAGCGCTTCTTCACCGCGCTGACCGCCGCCGCCCGTCGCAGCGGCATCGAGGGCAAGGCCGGCACGGCCGCTTTCGGCAAGCTGGGCATGCGGGCCAGCCTGACCCGGCTGTCGCCGTTCCTCGCCACCCTGCTCGCCCAGTTGCGCCAGCAATACGGGCTGGACGTCGATGCCAGCCTGCGCGCGCTGAAGGTGACCCTGTTGCAGCAGACCGGCGACACCGCCCGCCTGCGCCTGCAGTACCCGCTGGCCGGCCGCGACATCGACGCGGTGGTGCCGGCGGTGCGCATCGACGGCCACTGGTACCTGGCCGATTTCGTCCAGCGCGCGGACGCCAGCCTGGCCGCCAAACCGGCAGTCGCGGGCGGCAGGAAAGCGTCTCCGCCATAATGGGCGCGATGCAAAGCCGCCCACCCCAGCCCAGCCAGGCCAGCCTGTTCGACGCGCCGCCCGCCCCGGAGACCCCGTCGGAAGGCGCCGCGCCGGCCACCGATGGCGCCGATGGCGTGCCCGCCGTCGAGGCCGATCCGCTGCCCTCGCTGCCGCTGCCGGGCTTCCTGGCGGTGCCCGACCCTGCGCCCGCCGAAGCCGATGCGGCTGTCGGCGTGGGTGCCGGCATCGATCCCGTGACCCCCAGCCTCGACATCGACCCCGCGCCGCCGGCCGACGCCGCGGAGCACGCTGCGCCGGAGGCCGCGCCCGCGCCACCCCCCATGCGTCCTGCCAAGGCCAAGCGACCGCTGTGGGCCCGCATCCTGGGCCGCATCGTCGATCCGTGGCTGAAGCTGGACATCGAGCCCGGGGATCCCGATCAGTTCCGGCAGTTCGATGACGGCCGCCCGGTCTGCTATGTGCTGGAGGACTACGGCCTGTCCAACGCGTTGATCCTGGAGCGCGCCTGCCGCGAGGCCGGCCTGCCCTCGCCGCTGCAGCCGATCCCGGGCGATCCGCTGGGCCGCAAGCGCTCGTACGTGGCGCTGTCGCGGCGGCATGCCAATGCGCTGCTGTCGCTGGGGCTGGTGCCGGGGCCGGAGCACAAGACCCATTCCGGTTCGCTGGCGCGGCTGCTGGAGGCGCACCGCGCGAATGCGGCGCTGGACGTGCAGCTGGTGCCGGTGTCGATCTTCGTCGGCCAGGCACCGAACCGGAGCAGCGGCTGGTTCAGCGTGCTGTTCTCCGAAAACTGGGCGATCGTGGGCCGCTTCCGCCGCCTGCTGGCGATCCTGCTCAACGGTCGCGACACCCTGGTGCAGTTCGCCCCGCCGGTGTCGCTGCGCGGCATCGTCGCCGAGGACCTGCCGCCCGAACGCACCGTGCGCAAGCTCTCGCGCGTGCTGCGCACGCATTTCCGCCGCCTGCGCGAGGTCGTGGTCGGCCCCGACCTGTCGACCCGGCGCATGCTGGTGGACAAGGTGCTGGCTGCCGAACCGGTGCGCGAGGCGATCGCCGACCAGGCGAAACGCGACAAGACCACTGCCGATGCGGCCTGGCAGAAGGCGCACGCCTACGCCTACGAAATCGCCGCCGACTATTCGCACACGGTGGTGCGCTCGGCCAGCTTCCTGCTGACCGGTGTGTGGAACCGGATCTACCGCGGCGTGCTGGTCCAGCACCTCGACGAACTCAAGGCCGCGGCGCCCGGGCACGAAATCGTCTACGTGCCCTCGCACCGCAGCCACATGGACTACCTGCTGCTGAGCTACCTGCTGTACACCCACGGGGTGGTGCCGCCGCACATCTTCGCCGGCATCAACCTCAACCTGCCGGTGGTCGGCACCCTGCTGCGCAAGGGCGGCGCGTTCTTCGCCCGCCGCAGTTTCCGCGGCAATGCGCTGTACGCGGCGGTGTTCCGCGAATACATGGCCCAGCTGATCGCCGGCGGCTACTCGATCGAATACTTCATCGAAGGCGGGCGCTCGCGCACCGGCCGCCTACTGCCGCCGAAGGGCGGTTCGCTGGCGATGACGGTGCGTGCCTACCTGCGCCAGCCGAGCCGGCCGGTGCTGTTCCAGCCGATCTACATCGGCTACGAAAAGCTGATGGAAGGCCGCAGCTACCTGGACGAGCTGACCGGCAAGCCGAAGGAAAAGGAATCGATCTGGCAGCTGCTGGGCGGCATCCCCAAGGTGCTGCGGACCAACTACGGCCAGGTGGTGGTGAACTTCGGCGAGCGCATCCGCCTGGACGAACTGCTGGCCGAGCAGGCGCCGGACTGGAACGGCAAGGCCGTCGAAGAAGACGAGAAGCCGGGCTGGCTGGCGGACACCGTCGACGCGCTGGCGCAGAAGATCCAGGTCAACGTCAACCGCGCCGCCGACGTGAACCCGATCAACCTGCTGGCGCTGGCGCTGCTGTC
>DAOOCX010000073.1:0-11432 GCA_035408605.1 Thermomonas sp.
TTCGTGCGCGGGCAGCGCGGCGGGATGGAAGGCGCGCACGCCGTTGCCACCTTCGCCGCGGCCGTTGTCGAAAAACCAGGCCAGCGGCGTACCGTCGGCATCGGCCAGGCAGATGCCGACGTCGCCGTTGAACAGGCCGTGTCGATAGCTGTTCTCGGTGATGAGCAGCAGGCGGCCGAGGAACCATGCGGGCGGGCTGCCGATGCGGCGGCCGGAGAGTGCGGCCTCGATGCGTACGTTGAGGCCGCGTGCGCCCTGCGGGCCTTCGCGCACGGCGGTGAGCAGGCGCACGCGGTTGGCCTGCTGCAAGGCCTGCGCGGGATCGGCGTGCGTGGCCAGCGCGCGGAAATGCGCGAGCAGGTCAGGTCGCGCCTGCAGCGGATCTTCCGCGTCTTCGTGGAAGTGCACGTTGGAAAGCGCGCCACCACGCAGCAGCAAGAGCGCTTCGCCGGCATCGTCGTTGCGCACGGCGTCCGCGAGTGGCGCGAGGTCCAGTGATGCGTCCTGGCGCCACCCTCGTTGCAGGTGGACGCGGTGGCCGTACAGGGCGCTGGCAGCGGCATCGACAGCCACATCGCCGAGCAATGGCCGCAGCGCGGCGCCATCGTCTTCGGACATGGCATCGCCATCGCCCGCCGCGGCCAGGATCGCGGCCAGCACGTCGCCGGCTTCGACCGAGGGCAACTGGTCCGGATCGCCGAGCAGGAGGAGCTGCGCGCCATCGGCCACCGCGTCGACCAGCTTGCACATCAGCGGCAGGTCGACCATCGAGGCTTCATCCACCACCACGATGTCGAACGGCAGCGGGTTGTCCTTGCCGTGGCGGAAACGCGGCGATTCCGGAATGGTGCCGAGCAGGCGATGCAGGGTGCTGGCCTGCGCAGGCAAGGCGTCGAGCAATGCTTGGTCGATGCCGTGTTCGGCCAATTGGGCAACGGCGCGACGCAGGCCCTCGGCCATGCGATCGGCGGCGCGACCGGTGGGTGCGGCCAGGGCGAAGCGCAACGGCGTGCTGCCTGCGTCTCCTGCCTGCGCGATGCGCAGGGCGAGCACCCGGGCAATCGTGGTGGTCTTGCCGGTGCCGGGACCACCGGTGATCAGCAGCAACGTGCGGCGCAGCGCGAGCGCGGCGGCGCGGGCCTGGTGATCACCATCGACGGCATCCGGGAACAGCGACGCGAACAACGGCGCGATCGGTTCGATGCCTGTTTCCGGCATGGGTTGCGACGCGATGCGCCGGAGCTGCAGCGCGAGGCGGCGTTCGTATTCGCGGTAGCGGCGCAGGTACAGCAAGCCGTGCTCGAGGACGAGCGGCGCGGCCATCGCCTCAACGATGGGCGATGCCGGGGTGGCGACGAAGCGCGATGCAGCGAGTTGCTGCAACCAGGCATCGGCATCCGGCCAGGGAAGGTCGGCGTCGACCAGCAGGCGCGGTTGCGCCGGATCGAAGCCGGCATGGCCCTGCGCGATCGCGAGCGAGGCGAGCGCAGTCGCGGCCAGCACGTCATCCCGCGTCGATGGATCGAGACGACGCAAGGTGTTGGCCAGCGCATCGTCCAGCGTGCGCAACAGGCCGGCCTGTTGCAGGGCGCGCAGCAGGCTCATGGTGAAGCCTCCGCGCGCAAGAGCCCCTCACCCCCACCCTCTCCCGCAAGCGGGAGAGGGAGAAAGAGCGCGTCGAGCGCATCGACCAATTCCGGCGGGAAGCGCTGCGCGTGGATGCCGGGCGAGTCGCTGCGGCTCGCGTCCAGGCCGCGACAGAAGACATAGCGAATGCCGCCGAAATCGCGGGCGTAGTCGTAGCCGTCGCGCAGGCGGAAGCGCAGCCAGCGATGCAGGGCGAGCGTGTAGATCAGCGCCTGCAGGTCGTATTCGCTGTGCGCCATCGCGCGCTGCATCGCCGCGGCGTCGTACGCGGGCAGGCGATTGGACTTGTAGTCCAGCACGTACCACTTGCCGTCGTGCCGGTAGGTCAGGTCGACCAGGCCGGTCATCAGGCCTTCGAGCGTCTGCCGCAGGCCGAAGCCGTGGCGCTCGTTGACGATCCCGTGCGCGTGCAACAACTGCAGCAGCGCGTCCACCTGGGTCGGACGCAGCGCGAACTGGAATTCGATTTCCGGGCGGCGCTCGCCGATCGGCACGTCGCACAGGCGCACGCCTTCCGGCAAGGCGACGGTCAGCGTCTGCCCGACGAACTGCGTGGTCAGCGCGACGCCGTCGTCGATGACGTCCGCGGCGAACCCTTCCTGGCCGAGTGCGTCCGCGATGATCGTCGCCTGTCCGGGCGGCGCGGCATCGCCTGCTCGCCAATCGCGCCAGGCGGCGAAGTCGGCGTGTTCCAACGCAGCATGCAAGGCCACGCCGTAGCGCGTGCCGGCGAAACGCGCATCGAATGCGACATCGACGACCACATCCTCCGCTGCATCCGGTTCGTCATTGCCGCCGCTCGCCGGCAAGGTGGACGCGCTGCTGGTCTCCACACCGGCATCGGCCTTGGCCAATTGGCTGAAGCTGTACACCCACCAGTCGTGATTGAGCCGGCGCGTGGCGATGCGCGCGCGCGGAACCGCCGCATCCGATTCGGCGGGCAGGCGCGGCGGTGGTTGCGGCGAATACGTCGCGTCGAACACGACGCCGGCCTGTTCCAGCGCATCGGCATCGCCCAGCATCTTCGCCAGCGCGGTCTTGTCGGCGTTGTAGAAATGCCCGCTGGCGATCCACAGCGCGTGTTCGGCGCGGGTCAGGCCCACGTAGAGCAGGCGCGCGTCCTCGGCGCGTTGCTCCTCCTTCCAGGCCTCGCTGGCGGCATCCCACCCTGCTTCCGGCACATCCAGCTTCCAGTGCAGGCGGCGCTGGCCGCTGGCGGCGTCGTGCGCCACGCAGCAGCGCCCGGGCGACGGCGGCTTGCCGCCGATGCCCACGAACGGCAGGAACACCAGCGGATACTCCAGCCCCTTGCTCTTGTGCAGGGTGACGATCTGCACGCGGCGCGCATCGGATTCCAGGCGCAGCAGTTGTGCCTCGTCGTTGGCATCGGCGCTGGCGATGCGCTGGCCCAGCCAGTCGACCAGGCCGTGCAGGCCCAACGCATCGCGCTGCGCTTCCTGCAGCAGTTCGGCCAGTTGCAGGTAATTGCTCATGCGCCGCTCGCCATCCAGCAGGCCGAGCAGGCGTTCGGCATGGCTTGCGCAGAGATCATTGATGAGTGCCAGCGGACCACCGCGCAGCAGGCGTTCGCGCCAGCCCATCGCGCGCTGTTGCCAGTCGCGGTGCGCGTCGGCATCGGCCTCGAGATGGTCGATGCCGAGTGCGTCCACGCCGACCAGCACGGTGGACAGCGCGGTGCGCAGCCGGCCGTCGTCGCCGCTGTGCAACAGGGCGAGCAACAACACGTGCACGTCGCGCGCCTCGCCGGTGGCGAACAGGCTCTGCTTGCCGGCGGCAACCGCGGCGATGCCGACCAGCGCCAGCGCCTGCTGGATCATCGTGGCCTCGCGATGCGAACGCACCAGCACCGCGATATCGCCCGGCTGCACGGGTTCGTCTTCGACCAGCGCGATGCCGGCACGCGCCGCCGACAGCACGCCATGGATCGCGGCAACGCAGGCTTGGGTGGCGAACTCACGCGATTCGCCCGCGCTCCACGGCTTCTGCTTGCCCTTCTCGTCGACCGGCGGCTTCGGTGCACGCCAGACCGTCAATGCGGGCGCGGGCTGGCCATCGCGCAGGAAGTCGTCGTCGCGCGCGTGGCCGGCCTCGACGGCGCGGAATTCGATGCGCGGATCGATGAAGGCGGCATCGCCGGCATTGGCGTAGAGCGCGGCGACAGCGCGGAGCACGGCCGGGCGCGAACGGAAGTTGTGCGACAGCGCCGGCGCGGACGCCGCGACCTTGGCGGCGGCGAGGTAGGTATGCACATCGCCGCCGCGGAAACCGTAGATCGCCTGCTTGGGATCACCGATCACGAACAATGCCGGCTGCGCGCTGCCGCTGCCGAACACGGCATCGAAGATCGCCCACTGGCGCGCATCGGTGTCCTGGAATTCGTCGACCAGGGCCACCGCGTACTGGCTGCGCAGTTGCCGCACCAGCGTGCCGGCTTCGTCATGCGCCAGCGCATCGGCGACGCCGTCGATCAGGTCGTCGTAGGTCTGCACGCGGCGTTGCCGCTTGAGCAGGGACAGGCGCGTGCGCGCCTCGTCGCGGAGCCGATGCAGCAGGTTGCCGCGCCGGCGGACCAGCAGGCCATCGAGTGCCAGCAACGCATCCAGGTAGTGCGACACCGCCTGGCTCATGGGTGCCGATGCCGGCGTCCTGTCCGCGTTGCCTTTCTTGGTGCCCGTGGCCAACGCGGTCGCGGTGAGCTTCTCCAGCTTCGGATGCGGCGCGCCGGCCAGCCACGGATCATGGGCGAAGGCCTGCAGCCACTGGCGCAGGTCGGCGAGCCACGCCTGCTTGTACTGCCCGCGATTCATTACGTCCGCGTCGATCGCGGCGGCGAGCGTGTCCAGGAACGCTTCGCCGTGCTCGTTCCACGCCTGCTGCAACGCGCCCTGCGCCTGCAGCACGTCGCGCTGCATGGCCTCGATGCCTGCGACCAGGCCATCATCGGCGACGGGTGGCAACAACACCGGCTCGCGCAACAGTGCCGGGAGATCTTTCGACAGATCCTCGAAACCACCCGACCACAACGCCGCCAGGTCGTCCGCGCCCGCGCTGTCCTGCGCATGGAAGCGCCAGAGATCGGCGGCGAGTTCCGCGCGCAGGTCGCGGTCGTTGGTCAGCAGGGTGGCGGCGTCGAAGCCCTGCCCGCTTTCCAGCGCGTGTTCGCGCAGCACGCGCGCGCAGAAGCCGTGGATGGTGAAGATCGCGGCCAGGTCGGTTTCCAGCGTGGCCTGGTGCAGGCGGCGGCGCAGCGCGGCATCGCTTTCTCCACTGCGCGTGCGATGCGATTGCAGCAGTTGGCGGGTCAGCGCGGCTTCCGCGCTGTCGTCGTCGGCCGCTGGCGCATCGAGCAGATCGAGGGTGAGTTGCAGGCGCTCGCGGATGCGCTTGCGCAGTTCCTGCGTGGCCGCTTCGGTGAAGGTGACCGCGAGGACCTGGCCGATGCGCAGGCCGCGCTCGACCACCAGCCGCGTCACCAGCGTGGCCAGGGTGAAGGTCTTGCCGGTGCCGGCGCTGGCCTCGATCAGCTGCACGCCATCCAGCGGAATGTCCAGGTACGGATCGCGCGCGTCGCTCATGCGGCGTCCTCCGCATCGTCGTCCGGCAGCGGGGCGTCGGCGAGTTCGATCGCCATCGGCATGCCGCGGGTGACGGCGCCGAAGACGATGCCGCTGATGCGCGCGAAGTCGTGCAGCGATGCGGCATCGAGGAACGGATCGCGGCCACGCAGGGCCAACCGGATCGCGTCGATATCGCCTTCTGCCCAACCGCGTTCATTGCCGCGCCATTTGCCGGCGGCCTTCTTCAGGCCGCTGGCCACGTCGTCGCGGGTCGCGAACAGTTCCCAGCCGCTGTAGGGCGCGAACGGCAACGGCTGTTGCAGGCCCTCGCGACGCAGCGCGATCAGGCTGCGCAGCGCGGCGACGGCATCGTCCTGCGCAATGCGCGCACGCAGATGCGCATCGATGCCGGCATCGACATCCTCCTGCACTTCCACGAACGGCACATCGAGCCCGGCGGCGCTGGCCAGCAACCAGTCCAGCCCGTTGCGGATCGAGGACGGCCCGTTCGGCGTGCCGAAGCGCAGGCGCACGATGCCGTTCGGCCACACATCGCCAAGCCGGCCATGCAGGCGAACACCCTCGATGTCGACATCGACCGCAAGCGATGTCGGCTCGCCTTCGCCACGCCATTGCGCGAAGGCCTGCGCATACGGCGCGACCTCCCGGATCACCTGCGCCAATCCGCGCGTTCCCAGCGGTCCCGACGGCAGCAGGCCGCGCGCACGCAACGCGGGCTGCATCGCCTCGGCATCGTCGCCTTCCAGCAGTCGGTCGAACACCGCGCGTTGGAGGACCATGCGTTCGAGCCCACGCGCGGGTGCGTGCAGCGGTTCGATGTCCTCGCCGGCAGCGTCCAGTTCCGGCAGGCGCAGGCCCAGGCGCTGGCGCAGGAACTGTTCGGCCGGCGCTTGCAGGAAGCGCCGTAGCGCATCGAGCGAGAGTTCGGTTTCCCCGACGACCGGCGATGCGAGTGCCGTCGCCGCATCGAACCACGGCGGCAGCCGGTCGCGCGCGCCGGACAGCCGACCTGCCGCCGGATGCCACTGCCCGCGATAGCTGAAACGCCGCGGATCCCCGGCGCCGAACGCGGCCGGCGAAAACGGCTGCAACGGATGCCCCAGCACAAGGTTTCTTTCCGCGTTGCCCGGATCCGCGTGATACGCGCTGGCGGCGGCCAGCAATTCGCTCACCAGGGCGGACGGCTCGCGCGTGCTGCCGTCGCGCGGATCCGCACCGAGCCAGCTCAGGTAAAACACGTCCTGCGCCGCGGAGAACAGTTGCAGGAACAGGTAGCGGTCGTCGTCGCGGGTGGAGCGGTCGCCGTGGCGGCGCTTGTCGGTACCGAGATCCGCCGTGAGGCGATTGAGCCCGGCCGCGCTGTCGCGGCGCGGGAAGTCGCCATCGTTCATGCCGAGCAGGCAGATCGCGCGGAACGGCAGCAGCCGCATCGGCACCATCCGCGCGAAGCTCACGCCGCCGGTGAGCAGGGGCGCGCGGGTATCGGCTTCGGTCAGCTTGGCGGTGAAATGCGCACGCACGACCTCGGCGGCGAGCGGCGCATCGACACCGGCTTTCTCCGCCTGCTTCGCGAAATCGTCGATGAGGCTGCGCAGGCGATCCAGCGCGCGTTGCCCGCCGCTGGTCGAAGGCGGGCGCGGCAGCAGCGCATCGAGCAGGCCGATGAGGCGTTCACGCCATTGCGCGGGCGGCATCGCCTCGCCGAGCACGCGCTGGTGGCGGGCCAGCACCCGCAGCAGTTTCAGCAAGGCATCGAGCGCATCCAACGCGCCGCCTTCCAGTTCCGGCCACGGCGCAATCCCGTCGATGTCGTCGTCGCTGCCGCTGGCATGGCCCAGCAGCAAGCGGTCCAGCGCGAACTGCCAGGTGTAGGCATCGTCCGCGGGGGCGCCTTGGCCCGCGCGATGCCGCGCATCCAGCCCCCAGCGCGCACCGGCCGCATGCAACCAGCCATGTAGGCGCTCGAAATCGACCGCCTCCAACCCGGCCGCTTCGGCCAGGGGCGGACTGGCCAGCAGGTCGAGCATCTCCTCCAGCCCGAAGCGCGATATCGGGAGCGCAAGCAGGCGCAGGAACACGTCGGCCAGGCGCTCGCCGGCCAGCGGGCTGGCATCGGCCAGCGCGTAGGGAATCGCACTCCCCGCGCCGTGGCCGCCGAACACCGCATCCAGGTACGGCACGTACGGGTCGATGTCGGGCGCCAGCACGGCGATCTCGCGCGGCTGCAGCGGTGGAACGAACCGCGTGTCTTCCAGCAATGCGCGCAGGCGGTCATGCAGCACCTGCAATTCGCGCAGGCGGGTGTGGCAGGCGTGGAATTGCAGGCTGGGATCGTCGGCCTCCACGCCATCGCGCTTCGTGCCCGCGGGTTCGCTGCGGCGATGGAACAGGTCGGCCTGCATGCGCTGCAGCAGGCCGGCGTGGTCGCCTTCGGCGGGATCGGCATACGCGGCGATCTCGCCGGACGGATGCACCACGTCGTAACTGCCCAGCAGGGCCATGAAGTCCTTGCCGGCGGCACCCCAGTCGCGCAGCAACGGGTTCTCGCGGGCCTCGTCGCCGAACGGATCGACGCCCTCGCGCAGGCGTGCGCCGAGCGATTGCAGGTCGCCCCAGTAATGTTTCGTCGGCGTCGGCAGGTAGAAGTGCAGGGTGCCGACCCGCGCCTGCGTGGCCAGCACGCGCAGCACGTCCGGCGAGATGTTGAGCGTGCCGAAGGCGAACAGGCGCTTCGGCAGTCCCGCGGGCAGTGCGTCACCTTCGCTGAAGCGGGCGAGGTAGTCCTGGATCCGCCGCGCGCGATGCTGGCGGCCCGTCGCGACGGCGCGCCACAGGATCGCCTGCGGGTCGTCGGGATCGGCGCCGGCATCCCAGCGCAGCAGCCAATCGCGACGCCAGGCCTGGTACTTGTTGAAGATGTTGGCCAGTTCACCGGCCAGCGACCACGTTTTCAGCGGGTCGGCATCGGCCAAGTAGGCAGCGAGCTGCGCCATCGCGGGCTTCGCCCGCAGCGCAGGATCGGACAGCGCGGCATGCAGGCGCCAGTGCAGGGTGTCGAGGTCGAGATCATCCTTCGACGGGCCGAGGTTTCCATCCAGCGCACGCGCGACGAATTCGCCCGGGGTAAGGAACTCGAGGTTCGCGGCGATGCCGTGGCGCGCGGCCAGCGTGGCCTGCAGCCAGCGTCGCATCGCCACCTGCGGGATCAGTAGGGTGTCTGGCGCCAGCAACGATTGGCCGGGCACGTCCTTGCGCAGCTCGTCCGCCAGCAGGCCGGCCAGCACGTCCAGCGCGTTGCCGTGATACAGGCGGAAGTCGGGGGCGGGCGTCATCGGTCATCCATTGTGCCGGAGCGGGTCGCGCGGGCTGCGACCGGCGGCAGGCCTGCGCTGCGAGTCCGTTGCGGAATGCGTCGTTCAGCCTGGGGATGCCCTCCACGTCGCGGACAGGTAACCTTCCTGTACCAATCGGTTCAGCCACAGTGCGTTTCGACGTGGCTCGCGCGTTCTTCGATTCCGCGCACCAACCCGCCAACGGACCCCCTGCTTCGCCGATGATCGATGCCTCCCTTCCCGCCGTGCGCCTGCAGGCCGTCCGCCTTGATCGTGGCGGGCGCGCGATCCTGTCGGGGCTGGACCTGCTGGCGCCCAAGGGCAGCATCACCGCGGTGTTGGGTCCCTCCGGCAGCGGCAAGTCCACCCTGCTGGCGGCATTGACCGGCGAGCTGGTGCCAACCAGCGGGACGCTGCAGGTGTTCGGCGCGCCGGTGCCGCGCAGCGCCCGCGGGTTGCTCACGATGCGCAAGCGCCTGGGCGTGCTGCTGCAGGGCAATGGCCTGCTCACCGACCTGACCGTGGCCGAGAACGTGGCGCTGCCGCTACGCGCGCATACGACGTTGCCGGAACCGGTGCTGCAGGCATTGGTGCGGATGAAGCTGCATGCGGTCGGCCTGCTCGCCGCCGCCGATGCCTGGCCACGCGAACTCTCCGGCGGCATGGCCCGGCGCGTCGCCCTGGCCCGCGCGCTGGCCCTGGATCCACCGCTGATGCTCTACGACGAACCGCTGACCGGCCTTGATCCCATTGCCTCGGGCGTCATCACCGCACTGATCCAGCGGCTCAACCGCAGCCTGGGCCTGACCAGCATCATCGTCAGCCACCACGTGCGCGAAACGCTGCCGATCTGCGACCAGGCGGTGGTGATCGCCGAGGGGCGGATCGTGTTCGCCGGCACGCCGGAGGCCCTGCAGGCGACCACCGATCCGCTGCTGCGGCAGTTCCTGGATGGCCAGGCGGATGGGCCGATCGCATTCGATGCGCGTCCGTTCGACGCGCACGCACGGGACGCCGCCTGATGGCATTCGCCGAATCGATCCGTTCGATCGGTCGCGGCGGCCTGTTCGCGCTGACGATGCTGCGCGGCTCGCTGCCGACCCGCGACTTCCTGGCCGAACTGGTGCGCGAGATCTACAAGGTCGGCGCTCGCTCGCTGCCGATCATCGCGGTCGGCGGTGCATTCGTCGGCCTGGTGCTGACCTTGCAGGGCTATCGCACGCTTTCCACTTACGGTGCGGTCGATGCGTTGTCGACCCTGCTCGGGCTGTCGTTGTATCGCGAACTGGCGCCGGTGCTGACCGCGCTGCTGTTCATCGGCCGCGCCGGCAGCTCGATCGCCGCGGAACTCGGGCTGATGCGCGCCACCGACCAGATCAAGGCGCTGGAACTGATGGCGATCGACCCGGTCGCGAAGGTCGTCGCCCCGCGCTTCTGGGCGGCGGTCCTCACCATGCCGCTGCTCGCCGGCATCTTCGTCTCGCTGGCGATCAGCGCCGGCTGGTTCCAGGCGGTGCAGGTGCTCGGCATCGACAACGGCAGCTTCTGGTCCGGCCTGCGGGGCAGCGTGGATTTCTGGGACGACTTCGGCGTGTCGATGCTGAAGTCGGCGGTGTTCGGCGGCATCGCCGCGCTGGTGGCGGCTTACGTCGGTTTCCATGCCGAGCCGACCATCGAGGGCACCTCGGTGGCGACCACCCGCGCGGTGGTGAACGCGTCGCTGCTGGTGCTCGTCTTCAACTTCATCCTTTCCGCCCTGCTGTTCCGTTGAGCAAGAGACCTACACCCATGGCCATCCGCGGACCACGACTCGAATTTGCCGTCGGCGCCTTCCTGCTGCTGGCGCTGGCCTCGCTGCTGGTGCTTGCGCTGGCCTCGACCAACCGCCAGTTCGGCTTCGGCGGCGACACCTATCCGCTGGTCGCCAAGTTCACCCAGCTCGGCCAGTTGCGCGCCAATGCGCCGGTGAAGATCGGCGGCGTGGTGGTCGGCCAGGTCAGCAAGATCGACCTCGACCCGAAGACCTTCCAGTCGGTGGTGACGCTGTCCATCGACGGCCGCTACCAGGACCTGTCGGCCGACACCTCGGCCGGCATCTTCACCAGCGGCCTGCTCGGCGAAAGCTACATCGGCCTGTCGCCGGGCGGCGATCCGGAATCGCTGAAGCCGGGCGACGAGATCGCCTTCACCCAGCCCGCGGTCGACCTGCTGCAACTGGTCGGCAAGTACATGTTCAGCGGCAGTGGCAAGCCCGCGGGCGACGATGCCGCCACCGAAGCGCCCGCCGACCCGGCCGCGCTGCCCGCCCCCGAGGGACAGACCCCATGAGCACATTGTTTCGCAGCCGCCCCATTGCCAGCGTCGTGCTCGTCGGCCTGCTGGCCACGGCCCCCTCGTTCACCGCCACGGCCGCCACGCCGCCTGCCGCCACGGCGCAGCAGGGCGCCGCCAGCCGCGTGGTGGTCGACAGCGCCGGCCGCGTGCTGGCCACGCTGGATAGCCGCCGCGCCGAGTTCAAGGCCAACCCGGTCGCGCTGAACCAGTTCATCAAGACCGAGTTCACCCGCAGCTTCGATTCCGACTACGCCGCGCGCCTGGTGCTGGGCGTGCACGGCCGCAGCGCCGCGCCCGCCGACGTGGCCGACTTCGCCGCGGCGATGGCCGACAACCTGACCGCGCGCTACGGCGCGTCGCTGCTCGACTTCAACACGAAGTTGCAGGTCAAGGTGACCTCGGAAACCCCGTTGCCCGGCGGTCGAGGCGTGCGCGTGAGCACCCAGATGCTGCGCCAGGGTGGTTCGCCGATCCCGGTCGACTACCTGCTGCGCAACGTCAACGGCCAATGGAAACTGTT
>DAOOCX010000074.1:0-3182 GCA_035408605.1 Thermomonas sp.
ACGACCACCGACAGCGCATCGCCGGCCACGTCCACGCCCTCCCGGAAGCTGGCGGTGCCCAGCAAGACGCCGTTGCCGGACTCACGGAAGCGTTGCAGCAACACGTGGCGCGGCTCGCTGCCCTGCACGAACAGCGGCCACGGCGCGTCGCGCAGCAATTCCGCGGCCTCGCGCAGCGCACGGTGCGAAGCGAACAGCAGGAACGCGCGGCCGCCCGAGGCCTGCAGCACCGGCAGCAGGGTCGCGATCAGTGCGGTGCCGTAGTCGCGCGAGGCCGGCTCCGGCAGCCGCGTCGGCAGGAAGCACAGCGCCTGGCGGTCCCAGTCGAACGGGCTGGGTTCGAGCAGTTCGACGGCTTCGTTGATGCCCAGCCGCTGGGCAATGTGGGAGAACCCACCGGACACCGCCAGCGTCGCCGAGGTGAACACCCAGGCCGCGCGCGATTCCTCGCGATGCCGGCGCAACGGCGCGGACACGTCCAGCGGCGTGCGCTGCAGGCGGAAGCCGCGGGGCGTGAGTTCGTACCAGTGCACGCTGGTGTCGGGCGGCCTGTCGTCGGCATCAAAAGTGGGGTCAGAGTCGCCTTTCGTTTCGAAAGGCGACTCTGACCCCACTTTTTCGCCCAGCCAGCGGCGCAGGCGGCCCAGCTGGTCGCGCGCGCGCAGGTGGCAGGCATCGAAGCCCGGCGCGGCCTCGCGCAGCGGTTCCAACGTGTCCTGCATGCGCTGCAAGGCATCGGCCAGCGACTGGAAGGCGGGTTCGATGTCGACCTCGTCCAGCGCGCGCCAGGCCGTGCCGCGCACCGGCAGGTTGTCCATGCTCGCGCGCAACGCACGCGCGGCCTGTTCCAGTGCGCGCGCCGGCTCCTGCACGCTGGCCAGCGAACCCGCGACGTCCTTGCATTCGCCGAGTGCGTCGCGCGCCAGTTCCACCAGCGGGCGCGCGCCCAGGCCTTCGCCGAAGAACTGCGCGGCGAGTTCCGGCAACTGGTGGGCCTCGTCGACCACGAACGCCTGCGCACCCGGCAGGATCTCGCCGAAGCCTTCCTGCTTGAGCGCGAGGTCGGCCAGCAGCAGGTGGTGGTTGACCACCACCAGGTCGGCGGTCTGCGCGCGCTGGCGCGCCTGCACCACGAAGCAATCGCCCCACCGCGGGCAATCGGTGCCCAGGCAGTTGTCGGCGGTCGAACTGACCTGCGGCAGCAGCGGCGAATCTTCCGGGAGCGATTCCAGCTCGGCCAGGTCGCCCATCTTCGTGCGTCCGCTCCACGCGACCACGCGCTGGAACTGCGAGACCTGCTCGCGCGACGAGAATCCACCCTTGAACAGCTGCGGATCGCCCTTGGCCTGCTCCATCCGGTACAGGCACAGGTAGTTCGAACGGCCCTTCAGCAACGCGGTCTTGAGGCCGGTGCCCAAGGCATCGCACACCCGCGGCAGGTCGCGGAAATACAGCTGGTCCTGCAACGCACGGGTGCCCGTGCTGACGATGGTCTTCATGCCCGACAGCAGCGCGGGCACGAGGTAGGCGAAGGTCTTGCCGGTGCCGGTGCCGGCCTCGGCCAAGAGCACGCCGCGCTGCTCGAAGGCATCCGCCACCGCCATCGCCAACCGCTGCTGCGCGGGCCGCGCGACGAAGCCTGGGATCCGCTCTGCAAGCGGCGAACCGGCACCCAGCGCCTCGCCGACCGCCTGGCTCAGGCGCGACATCGCGATGCCTCCTGGATCAGGGCTGCGCTGCCGGCGTGGCCGGTGGCGCGTCCGCGGGCACCGGCACCTGCTTGGCCGGATCGTCGCCGCCGAACCACCCGCGGATCGCCTGCCCCGCGCGTTCCAGCGCGCCGGGCTCGCCATCGAGCGCGGGATCGGCGGGGATCGGGTTGCCGTATTCGTCCAGCGCCGGCGGTGGCGCGTACACGCAGGCCTGGTAGCCGGGCGCGTAGCCGGCGACGAAGGCGAAGCGGCGCGCGCCGGGACAGCCCGGGTCGGTGCTGTGGCCGCCCTCGATCCAGCGCCAGTCCAGGCCTTCATCGCTCAATTGCAGCGGTGCGCTGGGCAGCCGCGCGAACACGTCCGACCACACCCGCATGCCGCCGGTGGCGCCGTACAAACCGGTTTCCTTGTTCTGGTCGTTGCCGACCCAGACCACGGCGAGATGATCGCCGGTGTAACCGGCGAACCAGCTGTCGCGACCATCGTTGCTGGTGCCGGTCTTGCCGGCGGCGGCCAGTCGGCCCAAGCCATCACGCACCAGCGGGCGGCCGGTGCCGGAACTGACTGCGTACTGCAGGGCCACGCCTACCAGCCGCGCCGCGACCGCGTCGCCCTTCTGCGCCGGCGGCGCCACGCTGTCGTAGCGCTTGATTGCGCGGCCGTTCGCATCCAGCACGCCTCGCACCGCATGCAGCGGCTGGATCTCGCCACCGGAGGCGAGGAACTGGTACAGCTGCGCCATCGCGTACGGGCTCTGGTCGACCGCGCCCAGGATCAGTGACGGCTGTCCTTCGGATTCGATCCCGGCCAGGGTGCGGGTCAACTCCGCCAGCCGCTGGGGCTGCACGTCCATGCCCAGGCGCACCGTGGCCTGGTTGTAGCTCTGGGCCAGTGCATCGAGCAGGCGCACGGTGCCGTGGCTGCGACCATCGGAATTGCCCGGTTTCCAGTTCCGCGAACGTCCCAGGCTGACGGTGACCGGGGCATCGCTGATAGTGCTGGCGAGCGACCACTTGTCCGGTTGCGCCAGCGCCAGCAGGTACACGAAAGGCTTCAGCAACGAGCCGACCGGGCGCTTGGCATCCACTGCGCGGTTGAAGCCCTGCTCGGTGAATTCGCGGCTGCCGACCACCGCCACCACGTCGCCGTTGTGCACGTCGGTCATGACCACGCCAGCCTGCAGCGGCGGACGACCCTTGGTCGACAGCGATTTCAGCGTGCGCGCCACCGCGCCCTCGGCATAGCCCTGCGCCGCTGGCGACATCCCGGTCATCACCGACAGCCCGGCACCGGACAGTTTGTCCGCCGGGTAGTCGCGCGCCAGCTGCTTGCGCACCAGGTCGACATAGGCGGGGAAGCGGTTGGCGGCCAGGCTGCCGGCGTTCTCGGTCACGCCCAGCGGCGCCTTGGTCGCCCGCTGGTATTCCTTGTCGTCGATCAGGCCGGTTTCATGCATCTCGCCGAGGACGA
>DAOOCX010000074.1:3282-11140 GCA_035408605.1 Thermomonas sp.
CGCTGGTATTCCTTGTCGTCGATCAGGCCGGTTTCATGCATCTCGCCGAGGACGAAATTGCGGCGTTCGGTCGCGCGTCCCGGGTTGCGCCGCGGGTTGTACCAGGACGGCCCCTTGACCAAGCCGATCATCAGCGCGATCTGTTCCGTCGAAAGATCCTGCAGCTCCTTGCCGAACCAGAATTCGGACGCCGCCGCGACGCCGCGGATCGATTGCGCACCGCGCTGCCCCAGGTCGACCTGGTTGAAATACGCCTCCAGGATGGTGCCCTTGTCGTAACGCGCTTCCAGCAGCAGGGCGAAGAGGATTTCCTTGACCTTGCGGGTGACCGTCTGCTCCTTGCCGATGCCGAGCAGGCCGCTGCGCGCAAGCTGCTGGGTCAGCGTGCTCGCCCCCTGCTTGGTGTCGCCGCCCGACTTCACGGTGACGAAGGCCGCGCGCAGCATGCCGCCGAGATCGATGCCCATGTGGCGGTTGAAGTCGCGGTCTTCGACCGCCTGCAGGCCTTCGACCAGGAGCGCCGGGACGTCGCCAATGCGCACCAGTCGGCGTTCCTCCTGGTTCTGGCCGTACAAGGTGGCCACGCGCGCCGGGTCCAGCCGCGCGCTGCGCAGCGCGCGCTTGCCGGCGACATCGCGAATCGCCGCGACGTCGCCGCCGGACAATGTCACTTCCAGGATGGCCGGCGCGACCCGGCCATCGACATCGTCGTAGCCTCGGCTGGAAATCCGCCAGCGCGCGCCGTTGCGGTCGTAGGTGCCGGCGCGCCTGCCATCGCCATCACGGTAAGAGGCGGCATCCAACTCGGTCTTCAGGGTCTGCGCGTCCATCGCCAGCCCGGTGCGCAGCACCAGCGGACGCGCGTACACGCGGGTCGGCACCTGCCAGCGCAGCTTGCCGAAGCGCTCGCCGACCTGGTGGTTCAGGTACAGCATGTACGGGATCAGGAAGCCGAGCAGCAACGCCGCGGCAGCAAGCCCCCAGGTCAGCAGGCGGTTGCGCCAGACGGGGCCTTGCGAATCGGTGCCGTCGCCATCGTCGTCGTGCAGGTCGTCTTCGTCTTCGATGCGGGGCATGGGCGGCTTGGCTGGCGGCGGTTTCGCGGGATGCGACAATGCCGGGTACGGTTCCGGCGAGTCTAGCGCAGGGTTTGCGCGGCCCGCCGTCAGCCAACGCCTCGTTCTTCAGCCGGAGTTCCGCCGCATGCCCCTCCCCGCCGAAGCGCGCTTCTGGATCGCGCGCGCGCTCGGCCTGTGGCGGCGCGGCTGGGCCAGCCTGCGCACGCGTGGGCTGGCGGCAAGCTGGGCGGGACTGTTGCGGCAGGTCCGTCGCAGGCCCCTTCCCGCGCACGCGCTGTACGCGCCGCCCGCGACCGCGTTTTCGCCCTTCGTGATGCCGACGTCGGCCACGCCGCGCGCCAGCATCGTGATCCCGGTGTACGGGGCCTTCGCGCACACGCTCGCCTGCCTGCGCGCAATCGCTGCGCATCCGCCGGCGGCGGCGTTCGAGGTGATCGTGGTCGACGACGCCTCGCCCGACGATTCATTGCCGAAGCTGCGCGCGATCGACGGCCTCCATCTGCATGCGCGCGCCACCAACGGCGGCTTCATCGCCGCCTGCAAGGACGGCGCGTCGCTGGCGCGCGGCGAGGTGCTGGTCTTCCTCAACAACGACACCGTGCCGCAGCCGGGCTGGCTGGACGCGCTGCTCGCCACCTTCGAGACGCATCCGGCTGCCGGCCTGGTCGGTGCGAAGCTGCTGTACCCCGACGGACGCCTGCAGGAAGCCGGCGGCGTGGTATTCGCCGATGGCAGCGGCTGGAACTACGGTCGCTTCGAGGATCCCGCCGACTGCCGCTACACCTACCTGCGCGATGCCGACTATGTCAGCGGCGCGGCGATCGCGATCCCACGCGATCTGTTCGCGCGGCTTGGCGGCTTCGACGCGCGTTACGCCCCCGCGTATTACGAGGACACCGACCTCGCCTTCAAGGTGCGCGCCGCCGGCCGGCGCGTGCTCTACCAGCCTGCATCGGTGGTCGTGCATGACGAAGGCACGACCTCCGGCACCGATCTCGGTACCGGCCCCAAGGCGGCGCAGGTCCGCAACCAGGCCGTGTTCGCCGAGACGTGGCGCCATGCGCTCACCGCGCAGTTGCCCGCCGGCAGCGTGCCCTCGCCCGCCCTGCTGCATCGCCGGCAACGGCAGGTGCTGGTCATTGATGCGCTCACCCCGCAACCGGACCGCGATTCCGGATCGCTGCGGCTGGTCAACCTGATGCGCTTGCTGATCGAGGAAGGCGCGCACGTGGTGTTCGTGCCGGCCAACCGCAGTGCCGATGGCGAGTACACCGCGACGCTGCAACAGATGGGCGTCGAATGCTGGCATGCGCCGACCATGCCGCGCTTCCCGGCATGGCTGCGCGAACACGGCCCGCGCTTCGACGCGGCGATGGTCAGCCGCCACTACGTCGCCAGCGAGATGCTGCCGCTGCTGCGCAAGCACGCGCCGCAAGCGAAACTGCTGTTCGATACCGTCGACCTGCACTACCTGCGCGAGAAGCGCGCAGCGGAACTGACCGCCGATGCCACTGCACTCCGCGCTGCGATGCGCACCCGCGAGCTGGAACTGGCGCTGATCCGCGACGCCGACGCCACGCTCGTCGTCAGTCGGGTCGAGCGCGAGTTGCTCGGCATCGACGCGCCCGGTGCGAACGTGCACGTACTGTCCAACCTGCATCGGGCAGCAGCAGCCGGGCCGTCATGGGCGCTGCGCGACGGCCTGCTGTTCGTCGGCGGATTCCGCCATCCGCCGAATGTCGATGCGGTGCTGTGGTTCGTTCGGGAGGTGTTCCCACGTGTTCGCGCGGCACGGCCCACGATCGAATTCCACTGCGTCGGTGGCGACGTGCCGAACGAGATCGCGCGCCTCGCCGACGTGCCCGGCGTGCGCGTCCATGGCCACGTGCCGGACCTGCAGCCGCTGCTGGCCGCGGCGCGCGTGTCGATCGCGCCACTGCGCTACGGCGCCGGCGTGAAAGGCAAGGTCAACCAGGCAATGGCGCATGGCCTGCCGGTGGTGGCCACGACCTGCGCGGTGGAAGGCATGCACCTGCGTGACGGCGAGGACGTGCTGGTGGCCGATGACGCGAGCGAATTCGCCGATGCGGTCCTGCGCCTGCTTGACGACGAGGCGTCGTGGTCGCGGCTGGCAGTGAACGGACGCGCGAATGTCGCCGCGCATTTCTCGCTGGACGCCGCGCGCGCCACGGTGCGCACCCTGTTCGTCGACTGAATCCCGCGCAGCCTCAGTTCGCGCCCGAGCTCGCCCGCTCGAGCCGCTGCTGCAGGGCGGGCAATCCGGGCGTGGCCGCGTCCAGCGCACGCGCACGCGCCAGTGCACGTGCCGTCGCCTCGAGCTCGCCGGCGCCCAGGCGTTCTTCGCCGATCGCCAGCCAGCGTTCGGCCAGGCGCCGTTGCGCGGCGGCCAGCGCGGCATCAGCGGGCGCCAGTTGCCGCCAGGCCTCCAGGCAAACCTGCGCACGCCCGAGGTCGTTGTCGCGCAAGGCGGTCGCGTTGCAGTCGCGTGCCGCCGGCAGCATCGCCTCCAGGGCGCCCTGCACCGCCGGATCGGCCGGCGCCAGGGCGCGCGCCTCGCGCAGGCGGTCCCATGCGCTGTCGCCGGGCGGGCTCAACCAGTCGCCGCGGTTGCGCGCGGCCTCCGCCTGCGCCAGCAGGTCGCGCACCTGCGCCTTCACCCGTGGCGACGTGACCACACGTGGCAGCTGCGCGGCGCCCACACGCGCGGCCTGCAGGCGATGACGGGCGGCCTGCACCTGCACCGGATCACCCTCCAGGCGTTCGACCAACGCCAACAGTCGGGTGGTGTCGTCGAAATGGAAGTCGGCGGTCGCCGTTGCGGCGTCGCGGAGCAAGCCATCCACCACTGCGCCGCTGCACTCATCCGGCACGGCCGAGGCCGCGACCTCGCGCAAGGCCACGCATGCGTCGGCGGCCGCTGCATGCTGGCCACGCTGCAAGGATTGGCGGATGCGCGCGCTGCGCTGCTGGGTGGCCTGGGCCAGGCCGGCGCGCAATTCGGGCAAGTCGACATGGCCGGGATCGAAACGTTCGGCGGCCTGGATGCGCGACGACGCGCCGGCCAGGTCGCCACGCGCCAGCAATCCCGGCACCGGCTGCAGCAAGTCCGACAGCGCATCTTCGCGGCCTTCGACCGCGCGCTGGTTGCGCGGCTGCAGGGCCAGCACCCGCTGGTAAAGCGGCAAAGCGGCATCGACACCATCCCGCAGCTGTCCCGCCACATGCGCGGCTTCCGCTTCGGCGAGCAGGGCAACGATCCCGGCCTGCGCAGCATCGTCCATGCGCAGCAAGGCTTCCGCGGCATCGATGCGCGCCTTCGGCGCATCCAGCTCGCGCGCGAGGCGCAAGGCGATCCGCGCCTGCGCCTCGCGACCGCCGCGTGCATGTGCCTCCGCCTGCGCCAACGCGGCCAGCGCGACGCGCGACAGGCCTTCGCGCGCTTCCACCTGGTCCGGCTGCAGCGCCAGTGCCGCTTCGTACAACTCGCGCGCGCCGCTGCCATCGGCCACCGACAGGCGACCCGCGGCCAACGCCACGCCCGCCTGCGTGCGCAGCGCCTCGGCGCGCGGATCCGGCCAGATCCAGTTTCCGATGCGCTGGCGGAACAGCACGGACGCAAGCAATGCCAACAGCAAAACCGCACACACCATCAGGATCGCGGTTCGCCACGGCGTCGGCAGGCCAAGCCAGCGTGCCCGCCACGCCGCGCGTCTGGCCGGCACGGAAGCGAAGCGCTTCATGCCCGGCGGGCGGATTCGATGCCGGGCAGCGATTCCAGCCGTGCCAGCAACAAGCCCAACTGGCCGAAGTCGGGCACCCGCGCCTGCAGTTGCACGCGGATCTGGCCATGGCCACCGCGTACCGGTTCGGCATGCAGGCTGGCCACGTGCAGGCCGAGCTGCGCGACCAGGGTGGTGATGTCCTTCAGCAACCACTTGCGGTCGATGCCCTCGATGCGGATCGCGACCTGCTGGCCGCCACGCTGCGCGCCCCATTCGACCGGCAGCACGCGCGCCGGCTGGATGCCCGCAAGGCGCAGGAAGGCCGCGCAATCCGGGCGATGCACGCTGACCCCGCGCGCGCGGGTGAGGTAGCCCACGATCGCTTCGCCCGGCAACGGTTGGCAGCAGCGCGCGACCTGCGCCAGCAGGTTGTCCACGCCCTGCACGGTGACCGTACTCGCCTTGGCTGCCGACGCATGCGATTTCGGCGGCACGATCGAGGTCGATGTCGACGCGGCCGGCGCGGCCGCTTCCTGCGCGGCACGCTCGAGTTCCAGCAAGGCGCGCCCGACCTGGTTCGGGCCGACATCGCCCAGCGCCACCAGGACCAGCAACTCGTCCACCGTCGCCGCGTTGAACTTGCCGAGCACCGGCTGCAGGTCGGCGTGCAGCAGGCCCATCCGGCGCAGGTCACGATCGAGCAATTCGCGCCCGGCCTGCAGGTTCCGCGCGCGATCGAGCTTGTTGAACCAGGCGCGCACCTTGTCGCGCGACCGGCTGCTGGCCAGGAAGCCGGAGCCCGCCTGCAGCCAGTCGCGACGCGGCTCCGCGGTCTTGCCGGTGAGGATCTCGACGCGCTGGCCGCTTTGCAGCTGGGTGTTCAGCGGGACGATGCGGCCGTCGACCTTGGCCCCGCGGCAACGGTGCCCGACCATGCTGTGCACCTGGTAGGCGAAGTCGAGCACGGTGCCGCCCTGCGGCAGGTCGACCACGTCGCCGTTCGGGGTCAGCGCATACACGCGTTCCTCGGCCAGGTCCGCGTCCATGCCCTGCAGCGGCGAGGCCTCGCCGTCCTTCGCGGCGTCGGCGGCCTGCTCCAGCAGCTTGCGCATCCACGCGATGCGCTTGTCCATCGCCGCGCCGCCGGCCGCGCTGCCTTCCTTGTAGCGCCAGTGCGCGGCCACGCCGAGTTCGGCCTGCGCATGCATCTCGCGGGTGCGGATCTGCACTTCCAGGGTCTTGCCTTCGGGCCCGATCACCGCGGTGTGCAGCGAGCGATAGCCGTTCGGCTTGGGCCGGGCGATGTAGTCGTCGAACTCGCTCGGGATGGGCACCCACAACGCATGCACCAGGCCGAGCACGGCGTAACAGGTCGGCACGTCGTCGACCAGCACGCGCAGGGCGCGCAGGTCGTAGAGCTCGCCGATCGGCGCATCCTTCTTCCGCATCTTCTTCCAGATGCTGTAGATGTGCTTCGGCCGGCCGGCGATGTCGGCGGCGATGCCGTTCTCGGCCAGCACCCCGCGCAATTGCCCCAGCGCCGACTGGATGAAGCGTTCGCGGCCACTGCGGTTGTCGTCCAGCAGGCGGGCGATGCGCACGTAGGTCTCGGCCTCCAGCACGCGGAAGGCCAGGTCCTCCAGTTCCCACTTCAACTGCCAGATGCCCAGCCGGTTGGCCAGCGGTGCGTGGATGTCGCGGGTCAGCTGCGCCAGCGCGCGTTGCTCCTCCGCCGGCAGCCGCCAGGCCGCGCGCATCCGCGACAACTGCCGCGCCAGCACGATGGTGACCACGCGCAGGTCGCGCACCAGCGCCAGCAGCAGCCTGCGCATGCCCTCGGGGTTGCGGCCGCCGCCGTGGTCGCGATGCAGCGCCCAGACCCGACTGGATGCGCGTTGGCCTTCCAGCAGCACCTGCAGGCGCTCGGGGATCTCGATCTTCGCCTCGGCGGCAAGCGGCTCGATGTCCACCAGCGCGTCCAGCAACGCCGCCGCCATCACTTCGGCATCGGCGTTCAGGGTGGACAGGATCGCGAGCGTGTCGAGCAACACATCGGCGCGGTCGCGCATCGGCGCGCCGGCCTCGGCGCGGTCGCGCCAGAACGCCGCCAACGGCGCCGGCAACGCACCTGCGGGCAGGCGCGCCAGGGCCTGGGCATAAGGCGTCGTGGTGGGGGCGACGGCGTGCATGCGCCTACCTTAGCGAGCGCGCCATGAAGCGGCCAGCGCCCATGCGCGCGTTCATCCGGCTTTCTGCAGGCGTTCCAGCCGCGCCGCGAGGCGCTTGGGCGAGACCCCGCCCTTTGCCCCCAGCTCCTGCGCGAACAACTGCACGCGCAACTCCTCCAGGTCCCAGCGCAAGGCCACGGCTTCCGGATGCGTCGCGTCGGCCGTCGCCAGCGCGGAGACAAAGGGCGCCAATTCCAGCATCCGCTGCTGGTCGCGCACCGGATCGCGTTGCGCGCGTTCGGCGCGCAGCGACATCGCCTTGAGGTAGCGCGGATAGTCGACCAGCACGTCGGCCGGTACCTCGCGCAGGAACCCCGGCGGCACCAGCCCGTCGAGCTGCGACTGCAGGTCATCCAGGTTGGCGCGCGCCCAACCGATCAGCTTCGATTCCAGCTTCGCCCGTACCTCGGCGACCAGCCCCAGGATCGCCTCGGCCTGCTGCAGGCGGCGCATCGCCTCGGCGAACACGTCCTTGCCGATCGCATCACGACGCCGGGCGAAGGCATCGGCCTCGCGGATCGCCAGCAGGCCATCGGCGGCGAGCGCGGCGAACGCCCCGTCCACCAGGTCGGCGCGCAGTCGGTCGGCATCCTTCAACCCGTCCTTGCGCGGCGATGCGGACTCGATCGCCGCGTACAGCAGCGAGGTCTTCGGCGGCACCGGCAACTGCCGGCGCGCCTGCTTCAGCTTGTCCGCCAGCGCGATCGCCAGCAGCAGGCGCACGCCCTGCGGGTGCAGCCGCTCGGCGACCTCGCGCTGCGCGTGCACCGCGAGCGAAGCCGCATCGCCATCGTCCTGCAACGCAGGA
>DAOOCX010000075.1:0-11026 GCA_035408605.1 Thermomonas sp.
AGATGATGCACGGCGCGTGCTTCTTGGCCTGCTCGAACATGTCGCGCACGCGGCTGGCGCCGACGCCGACGAACATCTCGACGAAGTCGGAGCCGGAAATGCTGAAGAACGGCACCTTGGCCTCGCCGGCGATGGCGCGGGCCAGCAGGGTCTTGCCGGTGCCGGGCGGACCGACCATCAACACGCCGCGCGGGATCTTGCCGCCCAGCTTCTGGAAGCGGCCCGGATCGCGCAGGAACTCGACCAGCTCCGAGACCTCTTCCTTCGCTTCGTCGCAACCGGCAACGTCGGCGAAATTGACCTTGGTCTGGTCCTCGTTGAGCAGCTTGGCGCGCGAGCGGCCGAACGACATCGCGCCCTTGCCGCCGCCACCGCCCTGCATCTGCCGCATCATGAACAGCCAGAAGCCGATGATCAGCAGCACCGGCAGGAAGTTCATGAGGATGGCGCCCAGCGAGATGCCGCTGGCCGGCTCCTGCTGGACCATGTCGATGCGCTTCTCGCGCAGGACGTTGACCAGGTCGCGGTCGAACGGCGCGTTGGTCTTCACCTTGTCGCCGTTCTTCAGGGTGTACTCGATCTGCGAAATGCCGGAGCGGCTTTCGTTTCCGAAGACCACCTTCTGCACGTTGCCGTCATCGACCTGGTCGAGGAACTGCGAGTAGGAGGGCGCGGCGGCACCCGCTGCGCGGTCCGGCGAGAAGCTCTGGAAGACCACCATCAGCACGGCAGCCACCACGACCCAGAGCAGCAGGTTCTTCGCAAGATCGTTCATGTGTTCGCTTGTCCTTCCTCGATGCTGCCTTGGAACGCCGGGCCAAAGCCCACCTATTTCATTTGCGCCAGCTTGCCCTGCGCCAGGGCGTAGACCTCGGGCGAGCGCTTGCGCGAGGCCGCCGGCTTGCGGATCGCCACCTTGGCATAACGCCGCCGCAGCTCCTTCACGTAGTCGTCGAACCCGATCCCCTGGAACAGCTTGATCAGGAACGTGCCGCCGATCCGCAACTGGCCGTCGGCGAAGTCCATCGCCAGTTCGGACAGGTGCATCGCGCGCGGCTGGTCGACCGCATCCACACCGCTTTTATTGGGGGCCATGTCGGACAACACAAGGTCGACCTGTTCCCCGCCCAGCATCCCCAACAGCTTCGATAGGACGGCATCCTCCCTGAAGTCGCCATGAAGGAAATCGACCCCGGCCAGGCTCGGCATCTCCAGGATGTCGCTGGCGATGACCCGACCACGCCGGGCCGTCTCCGGCAGGCCGCGTTCCATCTGGTCCAGTTCCTGGCGTACCCATTGCGACCAGCCTCCGGGGGCAGCGCCCAGGTCGACCACGACCATGCCCGGCTTGAGCAGGCGGTCGCGATCGACCAGCTCCTCGAGCTTGTAGGCCGCACGCGAGCGCAGGCCCTCGGCCTGCGCCTTCTTCACGTAGGGGTCGGAGAAATGTTCCTTGAGCCAGCGCTGGCTGGATTTGCTGCGAGTCGCCACGACCGCCGGCCAGATGGGGAAACAGGCCGCCATGATACCCTGCCGCCTGTTTCCGCCCTTTCGTGCCGCATGCCCATCGCCCTCACCAACGCCCAGATCCGTTTCCTGCGCGGCCAGGCGCACGACCTGAAGGCGATGCTGCAGGTCGGCGGCAAGGGCATCACCGACGCCCTGGCGGCCGAGGTCGATGGCGCGCTGGAACACCACGAGCTCATCAAGGTGAAGGTGGCCGCGGAAGACCGCGAGGCGCGCGACGCCATGATCGCCGAGCTTGCGGAGCGCAGCGACGCCGTGCTGGTGCAGCGGATCGGCCATGTCGCCGTGCTGTACCGCCCCGCCCGGGACAAGCGGCAGATCGTGCTGCCGCGCGCGTAAGCCACGCCCGGCGCGATGCAGCTCAACCTCGAACGCCCCGATTACACCTACTTCCTGCGTGGTGCCGACGGCACCGGCGCGCTGGTCAACGAGCGCCGCCTGGCCCGCAGCTTCATCATCGCGCCCAGTGCGATGGTCGAAGACTGGCCCGTGCAGGACGTGCGGGCGATGACCCCGGCCGATCTCGACGCCCTGCTCGCGCTGGCGCCGGCACTGGTCGTGCTGGGCACCGGCGCGCAGCAGCAGTTCCCGCCGGCCGCGGTCATGGCCGCCTGCCTGCAGCGCGGGATCGGACTGGAAGCGATGACCAATGCCGCCGCGGCGCGAACCTATTCGGTGCTGGCGGGCGAAGGACGCCGGGTGGTGGCGGGGTTCGTGTTCGCGACGTGATGCGTGCGCTCGGGATTGCGGCCGGCGTTTGCATGCTGGCCGCATGCGGCGCACAACCGGAGGTCGACCGCTTCGACGCCTGGCGGCACGCCCATCGCGAGGATGTCGATTCGTACGAGCACTACCTGCGCGCGGCAGGCGTCGCCGGGATCGTGCCGTTGCACGACTTGCTGCGGTCCGGGCGTCGATGGAAACAGTGCGGCACCGCTGAATTCGTGGTCCCGCCACGCGGGGCATGGCACGCGATGACCGCCACGCTTCGCGTCGTCGGTGATTTGCGCGGCGCGGGCATCATCCTGGCACCGGTCGTGGCCTCGTCGTTCCGCACAACCGCTTTCAATCGTTGCGAAGGCGGCAGCGCGAGGAGCCGGCACCTTGCGAACAATGCACTCGATTTCGACTTGGGCGCCGATGCGGGGCAACGCCTGTGCGACTGGTGGCGCAGGCACGGGAAAACCCGCGGCGTCGGGCTCGGCTTCTATACGCCGAGACGCATCCACATCGATACCGCGGGGTTCCGGACGTGGGGTAGCGACCACACAGGGAAGACATCGCGCTGCGTCGCCGGCCGTTGATCAACGCGTCGGCAGGTACTGCTGCGGATCGACCGGCTTGCCGTTGTAGCGAATCTCGAAGTGCAGCATGTCGCGCGATGCGCCGCTGCGGCCCATCTCGGCGATTTGCTGGCCGGCCTTCACCAGCTGGCCCTCATTGACCAGGCGCGCGCGGTTGTGGCCATAGGCGGACAGCCACTGGTCGTCGTGCTTGACGATCACCAGCTCGCCGTAGCCGACCAGTCCGGAGCCGGAATACACCACCACCCCATCGGCGGCGGCACGCACGGGCTGCCCGGCCTTGCCGGCGATGTCGATGCCCTGTCGGGTCGGATCGCCCCCGGCATAGGTGCCGACCACGTTGCCGTCCGCTGGCCAGCGCCACGCCAGCTTGCTGGTTGCCGGCACCACGACCGGGGTGGGTGCGGGCGTGCGAGGAGGCGCCGTGGTCGATGCTGCGGGCTTCTTCGGCGGCGTTGTCGCCGGCCGCGCAGCCACACTGCCCTGCGCACCCGGGTACAGGCGCAGGCGCTGTCCAGGATGGATCGTGTAAGGCGGCGGTATGTCGTTCCACAGCGCCAGGTCGAGCGCGGTCAGGCCATTCTCGGTGGCGATGCGATAGACGTTCTGGCCGCGCTGCACCACCACCGTCGCACCATATTTGGGTTGCGACACACGAACCGGGCTGTCGGCGCTGCGAGGACGCGACGACCCGCCTTCGCGCACCACGTGGCTGCGCCCGCAACTGGCGAGCAGGACGACGGCGATGCAGGCGACGAGGACATGAGGCAGGCGCATGGACCGCATCATGCCGCATGGCCCCGCAACAGGAACCAACCCGCGGCGCCGGCCATCAGCACCAGCACGCTCCAGCCGATCGGTTCGATGTACTTGTGCAGGGCGCGCTCGGCGCGTTCGCCGCCGATGCGGATCGCCGCGGCGACGAGGTACAGGCGCTTGCCGCGACCGACCAGCATGCTGAGCATGAACGGCAACATCGGCACCCCGACGATGCCGCTGGCCCAGGTGAACACCTTCATCGGGATCGGCGAGAAGCCGGCCAGCACCAGGAACCAGAACACCGCCCACGGCGATTCCACGCTCTTCGCACGCACCACCTCGATGCCGTGCTCGATCGATTCCAGCATGCCCAGCTTGCCCAGCAGCGGCTGCACCGCCTGCCAGGCGTAATGCCCGAGGTAATAGCCGATCACCGCACCGACCATCGCGCTGGCCAGGCTGACGGTGGCGAACCAGAACGCCCGGCGCGGCTGCGACAGGCACATCGGCGCCAGCATGACTTCCGGCGGGATCGGGAAGAAGATCGCCTCGATGAAACTCAGGAATGCGAGCAGCCACGTCGCATTGCGATGGCGTGCCCAGCGCAGGGTGCGTTCGTACATCGGCCCGAACAGTTTCATCGGTCGGCCACTCCCGACAGCAGCGGCACGAAGACGACGGGGCCCAGGTCGTCCTGTTCGATGTCGCCATCGACCGTCTTGCGCAGGCGCAGCAAGGACTGTGCGCTGGAACCACCAACCGGTGCGACCAGCGTGCCACCCGGTGCGAGCTGCGCGCTCAAGGCATCCACCAGCGACGCAGCAGCAGCGGTGACGATGACGCCGTCGAACGGCGCCTCCTCCGGCCAGCCGATGCGGCCATCGTCATGCTTGCTGCGCACCTGCAGGCCCAACGTGCGGAAGCGCTTGCGCGCGGTGCGCAGCAGGTCGCCGATGCGTTCGACGGTATAGACCTCGATGCCAAGCGCAGCGAGCACGGCGGCCTGGTAGCCGGAACCCGTTCCGATCTCCAGCACCCGCTTGGGCATGCCCTGCTGCAACAGCACTTCGGTCATGCGCGCGACCACCCACGGCTGCGAGATCGTCTGCCCATGGCCGATCGGCAGCGCGGTGTTCTCGTAGGCACGGGTGGCCAGCGCCTCGTCGACGAACTGGTGGCGCGGCACCGTGCGGATCGCGTTGAGCACGCGCTCGTCGGTGATCGCGTCGTAGCCCGGCGAACCGGCACGCAGCCAGTCGATGAGGCGGTCGCGCACGCGCTGGCCGGTGAGGCCACTGCCGATGTCGGCCGGCTGCAGGCGCATCCTTGCAATCACTTCGCGGGCTCCAGCGTGGTCGAGAGGCCACCGACCCAGCTCGCCACCTGTTCCAGCGCCTGGTAGCGGGTCAGGTCGACATGGATCGGGGTGATCGAGATATGGCCGGTGCGCACCGCATGGAAATCGGTGCCGGGCCCGGCGTCCTGCTCGATGCCCGCGGCCCCGATCCACCACCACTGGCGGCCGCGCGGATCCTGCTGCGGCGTGCAGGCCTCGGCGCGATGGCGATTGCCGAGGCGACCGGTCTCGAAGCCGCGGACCTCGCCCCACGGCAGGTCCGGCACGTTGACGTTGAGGATGGTATTGGCTGGCAGCGGGTCGGTGCGCAGGCGCGCGATGATCTCCACCGCCGCCTTTGCCGCGGTCTCGTAGTGGCGGCCCTTGTGGTCGGCGGTCACCAGCGACATCGCCACTGCGGGCAACCCCAGGAAACGGCCTTCCATCGCCGCCGCGACCGTCCCGGAATAGATCACGTCGTCACCGAGGTTGGCGGTGTTGTTGATGCCGGAGACCACGATGTCCGGCTCCAGGCCGAGCGCCTCCAGCATGCCGGTCAGCGCCACGTGCACGCAGTCGGTGGGGGTTCCGTACACCTTCCACCTGTGCGCATCGAGTTGCACGACCCGGATCGGCGCGTCCAGCGTCAGCGAGTTGCTGGCGCCACTGCGGTCGCGGTCGGGCGCGACCACGATGACCTCGTGGCCGGCATCGCGCAGGCCCTGCGCAAGCGCGTGGATGCCGGGGGCGTCGACGCCATCGTCGTTGCTGACAAGGACCCGCATGGCGCTACGACATCGCTGGATTCTGCATGTGGCCATGATACCGGATCGATCACCGGCATCGCCCGCGCTTCGCGGTAACCTGCACCGATGCGCAAGGCTCCGCCCGAGATCGACGACCGCGACGACGCCGAACTGTTCCGCGCCGCGATCGGTGCCGACAGGGGCAAGGTCCGCGCCCTGCCGGAGGCGCCGCTACCTCCTTCGCCGCCCAAGCCGAAGCCATCGGCGAAGATGGCGCGCCGCGACGAGGATGCCGCGCGCAATGAGTTCCGCCACGCGGTGATCGCCGAACTGGAAGCCGGCGACGTACTCAGCCATCGGCGTGACGAGATCCCGCCGCTGGTGCTGAAACGGCTGGCGCGCGGCGAGTACTCGCCGCAGGAAGAACTCGACCTGCACGGCCTGCCGGCCCACGTCGCCGAAGCTTTGCTGCGCGAATTCCTGCGCGACTGCCGCACCCATGGCGTGGGCTGCGTGCGGATCGTGCATGGCAAGGGGCGGAACTCGGAAGAACGGCTGCCGGTGCTGAAGAACCTGGTCGACCGCGTGCTGCGCCATCGCGCCGACGTGCTCGCCTTCCACTCGGCCCCGGCGGCGCAGGGCGGGACCGGCGCGGTGCTGGCGTTGCTGGAGAAGCGCTAGACCGCGGCGGCGTCGGCGACCTCGCCCAGCTCGTGCAACACCGTGGTCGCATAGCAACCGGGCGGCAGCTCGAAGCGAAGTTCCAGCGCAGCGTCCTCCCGCCAGTCCCACGCGAACGCTTGCGGCCGCATGCGCAACGCGCGTCGCTCTTGCTTCAGGCCCGCGCGCTCCAGCCCGTTGCGCAGGCGTGTCGCGCTGTCGCCTCCGATCGCGGCCAGTTCAACATCGCGTGCAATACCGCTGCTGCGCAAGTCGCCCTCGCCCCACAACGGCCCGGTGGGATGGATGTCGAACGCATCGAGCCGGGCTTGCAGTGCGTCGGTGAACGCCTCCGGCCCGAACACGCTGCGGCTGCCGTCGAGCATCCACACCTCGCCATCGAGCGCGACGTTCCAGGTGCCGGCCTCGACGCGGACGGCCAGCACCCGGTTGAACAGCTCCGAACGCGCCGCGGACAACAGCATCGAGCGCTCCTCGCGCTTGACCCGGCGACCGGCGAACATCGCCACCGCCTGCTGCACGTTGTTGCCGCCACGGCCGAAGCGTTGTTCGCCGAAGTAGTTCGGCACGCCCTGGGCGGCGATCGTCCGGAGCCGCGCTTCGACGACTTCGCGTTCGCCTTCGACCTCGCGCAGCACCAGCACGAAGCGATTGCCCGCCAGCGCGCCGCGCGGCAGCTTGCGCGCATGCCAGGCATGGTCGAGCACGCGCAGGTCGTCGGATTGCAGGGCCTCGAAGTCGGGCGCGACCTTCTTCGGCAGCCACACGGTGAAGCGCTGCCGGGTCACCGCATGGCGGTCCTTCATCCCCGCGTACCCGATCGCGGATTCGTCCACGCCTGCCCACGCCGCGATGCGCCTGGCCGCGAACGCGGTGTTCATGCCACGCTTCTCGATGGTCAGCAGCAGGTGTTCGCCCGCGCCGCTGGCGTCGAACGCCGGCAGTTCCTCGACGAAGAAATCTTCCGCCGTCGCGCGGATCCGCGCCGACAGCGCGGGCGCACCGTGCGCGCGCGCGACCTCGCTCATGCGCGCACCAGCAGGCACACCGCCTGCGCGGCGATGCCCTCGCCGCGGCCGGTGAAGCCGAGTGTCTCGGTGGTCGTGGCCTTCACGCTGACACGGTCGATGTCGATGCCGAGGTCCGCCGCGATCGTTTCGCGCATCGCCATGGCATGCGGACCGACCTTGGGTCGCTCGCAGACCACGGTGAGGTCGCAGTTGCCGACCTTCCAACCGTGCTCACGGATGAGTGCATCGCAATGGCGGACAAAGGCACGACTGTCCGCGCCTTTCCAGCGCGCGTCGGAAGGCGGGAAATGTTTGCCGATGTCGCCCAGCGCCAGCGCACCGAGGATGGCGTCGCAGAGTGCGTGCAGGACGACGTCGCCATCGCTGTGCGCCAGCACCCCGCGCGCATGCGGCACGCGCACGCCGCCGAGCATCACGTGGTCGCCGTCGCCGAAGGCATGCACGTCGAAGCCCTGGCCGATGCGGAAGTCGATGTTCATCGCGATGCGCGCCCCAACAGGAATTCCGCCAGCGCCAGGTCGGCGGGCGTGGTGACTTTCAGGTTGTCCTCGCGGCCTTCCACCAGCGCGGGATGCAGGCCCAGGCGTTCGACCGCCATCGCTTCATCGGTCGCCACGACGCCGTCGTCCTCGGCCGACTGCAGCGCGCGCAGCAACAGGTCGCGACGGAACGCCTGCGGGGTCAATGCGCGCCACAGGCCATCGCGCGATTCCGTCCGCGCGATGCGTTTGTCGTTGCCCGCACGCTTCAAGGTGTCGCGCACCGGTGCGGCCAGGATCGCGCCATCGGTGCAGGCCGTCGCGGCGTCGATCAGCTTGCCGATGTCATCGGCCTGCAGGTTGGGGCGCGCGGCGTCGTGGACCAACAGCAGTTCGTCTCCAGCCACGCGGGTCGGCAATGCGTGCAATGCCGCCAGCACCGAATCTGCGCGCTCACCGCCGCCGATGCACGCGATGACGGGCTTGCCCTGCAGCGACGTCCAGCCCGGCCAGCGTGCGTCATCGGAGGCAAGCGCGACCACCACGCCCTCGACCCCCGGATGCGACAGCAGGGCCTCCAGCGCGTGTTCGAGCAACGGTTTTCCCGCGGCGTGAAGATATTGCTTGGGCACCTCGCCACCGAAGCGGCGGCCGCTGCCGGCGGCCGGCACCAGCGCCCAGCTCACGGACTGGCAGCCGGTGCCGGTGCAGGCGCGGCAACACCGGCCGGCGCGTCCTCGACCACGCGATAGAACGTCTCGCCCGGCTTGACCATGCCCAGCTCGCTGCGCGCGCGCTCCTCGACCGCGGCCTCGCCGGACTTGAGGTCTTCGACTTCAGCCGCGAGCGCGTCGTTGCGTTCCTGCAGGCGCAGGTTTTCCGCCTGCTGCGAGGCCACCTGGCGACGCAGGCCGGCCACTTCCTGGTGACCGCCGCTGCCCAGCCAGAGCGTGTACTGCAGGCCGGCCAGCAGCAATGCCAGCAACAGCAGCAGCACGCGCACCGGCTTCACCTCCGCGTTGCCTCTCAGCGCTTCAGCGAGACGAAGGCGGCGCGGCCGGCATAGCGGGCCTCGCTGCCCAACTGCTGCTCGATGCGCAGCAGCTGGTTGTACTTGGCCACGCGATCGCTGCGGCACAGCGAGCCGGTCTTGATCTGGGTCGCGGTGGTCGCCACCGCGATATCGGCGATGGTGGTGTCTTCGGTTTCGCCGGAACGGTGCGAGATCACCGCCGCGTAGTTCGCCCGCTCGGCCATCGCGATCGCTTCCAGCGTTTCGCTCAGCGTGCCGATCTGGTTGACCTTGACCAGGATCGCGTTGGCCACGCCCTGGTCGATGCCGTCCTTGAAGATGCGCGGGTTGGTGACGAACAGGTCGTCGCCGACCAGCTGCACCTTGCCGGCCAGGCGCTCGGTCAGCAGCTTCCAGCCGGCCCAGTCGTCCTCGGCCAGGCCGTCCTCGATCGAGACGATCGGGTACTGCGCGGCCCAGTTCGCGAGGAAGTCGACGAACTGCTCCGAGGTCAGGCGCTTGCCTTCGCCGGTGAGGTTGTACTTGCCGTTCTCGAAGAACTCGCTGGCCGCGCAGTCCAGGCCCAGCAGCACGTCCTCGCCCGCCTTGTAGCCGGCCTTGCCAATCGCTTCCAGGATCGTTTCCAGCGCTTCCTCGTTGCTGCGCAGGTCGGGCGCGAAACCGCCTTCGTCGCCGACCGCCGTGCTCAGTCCGCGGCCCTTCAGCACCGACTTCAGCGCGTGGAAGATCTCGGTGCCGCTGCGCAGCGCTTCCGAGAACGAATCGAAGCCCACCGGCAGCACCATGAATTCCTGCAGGTCGACGTTGTTGTCGGCATGCGCGCCGCCGTTGATGATGTTCATCATCGGCACCGGCAGGCTGGCCTGCCAACCGGCCGGATGCTCGCTGATCGATGCCAGGTGGCGCCACAGCGGCAGCTTCTTCGAGGCCGCGACCGCGTGCGCATTCGCCATCGACACCGCCAGCAGCGCGTTGGCGCCGAGCCGGCCCTTGTTCTCGGTGCCGTCGAGGTCGATCAGGCGACGGTCCAGGCCTTGCTGGTCCTGCGCATCGAAGCCCTTGAGCATGTCGGCGATCGCGCCGTTGACGTTGCCGACAGCCTTGAGCACGCCCTTGCCGAGGTAGCGGGTCTTGTCGCCATCACGCAGTTCGACCGCTTCCTTGGTGCCGGTGGAGGCGCCCGAGGGCACCAGCGCGCGGCCGAAGCTGCCGTCGGCCAGGGTGATCTCCGCTTCGAGCGTGGGATTGCCGCGGCTGTCGAGGATTTCGCGGGCGTGGACGGACGTGATCGTGGTGGTCATCGAGGGGGTCGTCGGCTCAGAGGGTGGATTCGGCGAAGCCGGCGCGCTTGGTGATCGCGTCGAGCTCCAGCATGGTTTCAAGCAGGGCTTCCATCTTGCCGAGCGGCCATGCATTCGGGCCGTCGGACAGCGCCTTGCTCGGATCGGGATGGGTTTCCATGAACACGCCGGCTACGCCGACGGCGACCGCGGCCCGCGCCAGCACCGGCACGAATTCGCGCTGGCCGCCGCTGCTGCTGCCCTGCCCGCCCGGCAACTGCACGGAATGGGTGGCATCGAACACCACCGGGCAGCCGGTGTCGCGCATCACCGCGAGGCTGCGCATGTCGGACACCAGGTTGTTGTAGCCGAAGCTGGCGCCGCGCTCGCAGACCATGATGTTGCTGTTGCCGGTGGACTTGGCTTTCTCGACGACCGGCTTCATGTCCCACGGCGACAGGAACTGGCCCTTCTTGATGTTGACCGGCTTGCCGGTGGCGCAAACCTTGGTGATGAAGTCGGTCTGGCGGACCAGGAAGGCCGGCGTCTGCAGCACGTCGACGACCGACGCCACTTCGTCCATCGGCGTGTATTCGTGCACGTCGGTGAGCACCGGCACGCCGAGCTGGCGCTTGACCTCGGCCAGCACGCGCAGGCCCTCCTCCATGCCCGGGCCGCGGAAGCTGCCGATCGAGGTGCGGTTGGCCTTGTCGAAGCTCGACTTGAAGATGAAGTTGATGCCGAGCCGCGCGGTGATTTCCTTCAGCTGGCCGGCCACGTCAAGCTGCAACTGCTCGCTTTCGATGACGCAGGGCCCGGCGATCAGGAACAGCGGCCGGTCCAGGCCGAC
>DAOOCX010000076.1:0-10987 GCA_035408605.1 Thermomonas sp.
CATCTTCGGCGCATCGGGCGCGGCGAACACATCCCAGCTCTTGCTGGACATGCCGGTCGCATCGCAGCCGAGCGTCTCGAGGGTTTCAAGCGCCAGCGGATTGACCCGGCCCGAAGGCTGGCTGCCGGCGCTGAAGGCACGGAAGCGGCCTTGGGAGAGATGGTTCATCAATCCTTCGGCCAGGATGCTGCGCGCGCTGTTGCCGGTGCAGAGGAACAGGATGTTGTACGGCATATGCATGGGGATGTCGTCGTGGGGTGGGTGTCAGCAGCAGCCGGATCGCGGGGCGCAGCAGGAGGCGGTGTTTTCGGCCAGTGGCTGCATCGCGCGGACGTCGGGGGTGCACGACGCGCCATCGGTCGCGCAGGCGGCATCGCCCGCGTGATACGTCGTGGCCTCGGCGAGGGTGTGGAAGGTTTCCCAGCGGGTGCCCTGCGGATCTTCCGTCCAGGTCTTGTCGGAGCGCGCGTAGCAGCAGACGGTGGCGTGTTCCGGCACCAGGGTGCCCCCGGCGGCTTCCAACTGCTGCCCCAGCGCGACGAGTTCCTCGCCGCTGTCGACCTGCAGGCCCAGGTGATCGATGCCGGGGGGGCGGCCGGTGGCGGAGATCGCGAAGTTGATGCGGGGATCCTCGAGCATCCATTTCGCGTAGTCGGGCTTGAGCACGCTTGGCTCGGCGCCGAACAGCTCGCGGTAGAAGCGGATGCTGCCGGCAAGGTCGGCGACATTGAGATGCACATGGAAGCGCTTCATCGCCTGGCTCCTGGCTGGCGGGGTGTGCAATTGGAGGCCGGCCCGCAATTCGCGGCACCGGCGCAGCAGTTCTCGGTGAGGTAGGCGATCAGTGCATCCATGCTGGCGTAGTCCGCGCGCACGCGGATCACCCGTCCTTCGCGTTCGTCGCCGACCAGGCCGGCGGCGCGCAGCACGTTGAGGTGCGCACTCAGGGTGGCCGGCGGCAAATCCAGGTGCTCACGCAGTTCGCCGACCGACAGGCCTTCGGGGCCGGCCTGCACCAGTTGCCGGAACGCGGCAAGGCGGGATTCGTGGCCGAGCGCACGAAGTGCGGAAAGGGCGGTGTCGGTGTCAATGATTCGATAATTCCAGAAGTATCGAATAATTGCAAACGGTCATGGCTGGACGCTGCCAGGGGCATGCGCCAATGCGCCGTTCGAGGCGCAATGGCGTGAGAGCGCAGGCGTGGGCTGGCCCGACCGGCGCCGGCGATCCAACGGGTGCTTGCGATGCCGGGCGAGGTGCCGCGCTTCGCCCGACCCGGAGATCCATGTCCCCATCATGCCGATGTGCCGCGATCCCTTCACCGCGAGCTGGCGCGCCAGTCGGCAACAATGCCGGCCACGCCAGGTCGGAGCTTGTCGATGGAAACCGATTTCGTCCCGTTTGACTGGTTTCGCATCTTCGTCGGCGAGCAACCGCCGGCATACCTGCTCGAAGTCGCGCTGAAATGCCTCCTGGTCTTCTGCCTCCTGCTGCTGGTCATGCGACTGAGCGGGAAACGTGCGCAGAACAGCCTCTCGCCCATGCAGCAAATGCTGCTGATCGCGCTGGGTTCTGCCGCAGGGGACGTGCTGCTGTACCCGTCGGTAGCGCTGTCGTACGCGGCGCTTGTGTTGGTCGGGATCACCTTGCTGACGGTCGGCTTCGAGGCATGGAGCCAGCGGTCGCGCCGCGTCGGCGATTTCGCCGAGTCCCGCCCGACGGTGATGGTGGAGGACGGGGTGATCGATCACGAGGCGCTGCGCAGGGAGCGGACGACGCTGCGCGAGTTGAATGCGGAGTTGCGGGTGGCGGGCGCGCGCTCGTTGTCACAGGTGCGCTACGCCATCCTCGAGATGACGGGTGAGTTCAGCGTATTCCTCAACGACGAGGAGCCAGCCGGCGAAGACCTGCTCATCGACGCGATTCGCCTCCAGCGGGGCAAGCCCACGCGCCAGGCCGGCGGGTAACGCGGGGCCTCGTGGCGCCAGCAGTCGGGGGCATGCTCAATCGTTGCACCCGGAATGGCAGCGCTTGGCACCCGCATGGAGCTGGCCGGGCGAGGCGCTCGTTGTGGCGCATCGTGAATGCGTCGCGGGCACCTTCGATCCACTTTCGTCACGCGTCCTTTTCGCCTGCCTGCGCTAAAAACGACGCTCCCCCAAGGAGGTATCCCCATGGCCAGGAAGATCGATAACGCGCAAGTCACCGAGCTGTTGCTGCAGGCAATCGAAACCGAACGTGGCGGCATCAAGGTCTACACCGCCGCGATCCGTGCGGCGGTGAATGAAGACCTGCGCAAGGAATGGAAGGAATACCTGGAAGAGACCCGCACGCATGAAGCGATCCTGACGCGGGTCTTCGGCGAGTTGGGCCTGGATACCGAAGCGCAGAGCCCGGGTCGCGCGGTCGTGGCCCACCAGGCCGCCTCACTGGTCGCCGCGATCGAGATGGCGATGGCCACTGCGGAGCCCGCCGCCGCGGAGCTGGTTGCCGCGGAGTGCGTCGTGCTGGCCGAAACCAAGGACCACCAGAACTGGGAATTGATCGGCAAGGTGGCAGAGCAGGGAGGTCCGCACGCCAAGGTGCTGAAAGGCGCCCACGACGCCGTCGAAAAAGACGAGGACCACCACCTCTACCACACGATGGGCTGGTGCCGGGAGCTGTGGATCCAGAGCCTGGGCATGCCGGCCGTGCTCCCGCCGCCGGAGGAGATCAAGCAGGTCGAAACCGCGATCGGCGCATCGCGTGCCGAACACGCCCGCCAGCAGTATCTGTCCTAGCCGATCCCGGTTGGCGCTCGCGGGTGCCCCGGTTCCCCTGGCGCGCCATGTAGGGCTGGGCCGCTGACCATGGCGCTCGACGAGTACGCGCGGAAAAGGCGCTTCGACACGACTCCCGAACCGTCCGGCCACACGGCGAGCGGGCGGAAGGGTGGGCGACCGATCTTCGTGGTCCAGTTGCACCACGCCAGCCATCGCCACTACGACGTCAGGCTGCAGGTCGGGAATGTGCTGAAGAGCTGGGCCGTGCCGAAGGGGCCCAGCCTCGATCCAACCGTCAAGCGGATGGCGGTGGAAGTCGAGGACCATCCGCTTGACTATGCCGGCTTCGAGGGAGACATCCCCAAGGGCCATTACGGCGCTGGCCATGTCGCCCTGTTCGATCGTGGCACATGGACCAGCGCAGGCGACGTGGCGGCGCAACTGGCCAAGGGCCACCTTCGCTTCGAGTTGCAGGGCGAGCGGCTCAAGGGCGGTTGGCACCTGGTGCGGTCGGGCAAGCCGTCGCGACAACCGCAGTGGCTGCTGTTCAAGCAGGACGATGCCTGGGCGCGAGCGATCGAGGCCGACGACCTCCTGGAAGGCGTCACCGCCGCGCCGGTTGCCGCTGCGCGACGCGCACGTCGTCCGGGCATGCATGCGAGCCCAGGCGCGGTAGCGACGAAGCAGTCTTCGCAGCGCAAGACGCGCACCGCAGCCCTCGACTGGGCGGCCGAGGCCGCCCTGCTGTCCGGCGCGCGCAAGCGCGCGATGCCTGTGCGGCTTCCAGCGCCGCAACTCGCGCGCCTGGTGTCGTCGCCCCCTCCCGGCGAGCATTGGTTGCACGAGCTGAAATGGGATGGGTATCGCCTGCTTGGCGCGATCCGCGGCGGCAAGGCAACGCTGTGGTCCCGCAACGGGCTGGACTGGACCAACCGCGTGCCGGAAGTGCGGGATGCGCTGGCCATGCTGGGCGTGCGGGATGCATTGGTGGATGGGGAGCTGGTGGCAGGGCGGGGGAGCCGGGAGGATTTCAACCTGCTCCAGCAGGTGCTCTCGGGCGAACGCCAGGGCCAGCTGCGCTGCATGTTGTTCGACCTGCTCCATGTCGACGGCGTCGATCTCACCAGCGTCGCGCTGGTCGAGCGCAAGGCATTGCTGGAACGCCTGCTCCGGCATGCGCTGCCAATGCTGGCCTACAGCTCGCACGGCATTGGCGATGCCGGGTCCGCCTTCCAGGCGGCCGTCGATGCCGGTTTCGAAGGCATCGTGTCCAAGCGCCTCGATGGCGCATCGCATCCGGGCCGCGGCGATGACTGGCGGAAGTGCAAGGCACAGGCAAGTGCGGAATATGCCGTGGTTGGCTACACGCCCCCCAAGGGCAGCCGCAGCGGCATCGGCTCGCTGCTGTTGGCGACGCCGGATGCCGAACACGGCTGGCGCTACGTCGGTCGCGTTGGCAGCGGCTTCGATGATGCACAGTTGGAGGCGCTGGGGCAGGCCTTGCACGGGAAAGGCGGCAACAGGCCGACCGTGCATGTCCCTGAAAACGGGACTGACCTGCGCCAGGCAAAGTGGTTGCCCATGCCGGCCTTCGTGGTGGAAGTATTCGAGCGGGGGACCGGCGGGCGTGGGCTGTTGCGACAGGCCAGCTTCAAGGCCCTGAGGCCCGACAAGCAGGTGCCCGACCTGCGCGACGACGACAAGGCGGCCGGGGAAACGACGATGAAGCCACGCAAGCCTCGCAAGATCAGCCGGGTCGCGCCGGCGCTGACCAGTCCCGACAAGGTGCTGTTCCCGGGGGAGGGCATCACCAAGCGCCAACTCGCGGACTATTACGCCGCGGTCATGGATTGGCTGCTGCCCGGCATCCGCCAACGGCCGCTGTCACTCGTACGCTGCCCGGCGGGGATCGGCGCGCAGTGCTTCTTCCAGAAGCACGCCACGCCCGGACTGGAACTTGTCTCCCGGGTGCCGGTGACCGAATCGGATGGCGGCAGCGAGCACTACCTGGTGGTGACCGACGCGGCCAGCGTGATGGAACTGGTGCAGTTCAACAGCATCGAGTTCCATCCGTGGGGCGCGACGACCGACGACATCGAACGTTGCGATCGCCTGGTATTCGACCTGGATCCCGACGTGGCGGTGGCATGGCCGGAGGTGGTCGCCGCCGCGAGGCAGTTGCGCGGTTATCTCCGCCAGGCCGGCCTCGAATCCTTCGTCCGCACCAGCGGGGGCAAGGGATTGCACCTCGTGGTGCCGTTGTCGCCGGCCGTGCCCTGGCACCAGGCCCGCGATTTCGCCCAAGCGGTCGCGGACGCGGCGCGCGAGGCCGAGCCACTGCGCTACGTCGCTACCGCTTCCAAGCGACTGCGCAAGGGCAAGATCTTCATCGACTGGCTGCGCAACGGGCGGGGCGCGACCAGCGTGGCCAGCTTCTCCGCGAGGGCGCGGCCCGGTGCGCCGGTGGCGATGCCGTTGCGCTGGGGGGAGCTCGGCAGGGTCGCAGGCGGCGATGCCTACGATATCCGCAACACGCCGGCCCGGTTGAAGCGCCTCAAGTCGCACCCGTGGCACGGCATGGAGGCATTGCGCCAGTCGCTGCCGGAATGACCTTGTCCACAAGCTCGTGACATCGCGCGGTGCAGGCTCGACCTTCCTCCATCGAGTCCGCCGCCATGGCCCGCCCCATCTGGACCGGAAACCTGTCGTTCGGCCTGCTGAATGTCCCGGTGTCGCTGATGTCGGGAACCCGCAGCACGGACCTGTCCTTCCGCATGCTGGACGCACGCGACCGTAAGCCGATCCGCTTCGAGCGCGTCAATGCCGACACCGGCGAGGAAGTGCCCTGGAAGGACATCGTCAAGGCTTTCGAGTACGACAAGGGCAGTTATGTGGTGATCGAGAAGGAGGACATCGCCTCCGCCGCGCCCGAGACCCACGAGTCCGTCGAGATCGAGGCGTTCGTCGATGCCGATGCGATCGATGTCCGCTACTTCGAGAAGCCCTACGTGCTGGTCCCCGGCAAGAAGGCCGAAAAGGGCTACGTCCTGCTGCGCGAGACCTTGCTCAAGGCCAGGAAGATCGGCGTGGCGCGCGTGGTCATCCGCACCCGCGAATACCTGGCCGCGGTCATGCCGCAGGGCGACGCGCTGGTGCTGATGATGATGCGCTATCCGCAGGAACTGGTGGACCCGTCCGAATACAAGCTCCCGCAGGGCAAGGCCGCGGACTACCGGGTGACCGCCAGGGAACTGGCGATGGCTACGCAACTGGTGGAATCCATGGCGACCCAATGGCAGCCGGACGACTACCACGACGAGTTCCGTGCCCGCCTGTCCGAGATCATCCGCAAGCGCATCAAGCAGAAGGGCAAGACCACCACGGTGCTGGACGAGGGCGACGAGCCGCGGGAGGACGCCGCCACCAACGTGGTCGACTTCGTGGCCTTGCTGCAGAAGAGCCTGGGCAACAAGGGTGGCAAGGCGGCCGCGACCGGGAAGGCCGCGGCCAAGAAGGCGTCGAAGACGACGAAGACCACCAAGTCGGCGAAGCCCCGCAAGACAGGTTGATCCACCGGGAAACGGCGCTTGGCAAACAGGGCCACGGGCCATCGTCGCGCGGCACCGCTGCGGGATGCACGGCCGGGACGCAGCGTGCCCCGCAGGGCGTCATTGGACGGACCCCGACGGCCTACAGCAGGTTCACCCGCATCCGCCGCCCCTTGATCTTGCCCGCGCGCAATTGCGCCAGCGCGTGCTTCGCATGCGTTCGGGCGATGGCGACGTAGCTGCGCGTGGCGAACACGTCGATCTTGCCGATCGCCTCCTTCGGCAAACCAGCGTCGCCGGTCAGCGCGCCGACGATGTCGCCGGGGCGCAGCTTGTCGGTGCGGCCGGCGTCGATGCGGAGGGTGGCCATCGCGGCCTGCGGCACGTCGCGTGGCTGGCCTTCGAGCGGGGCAACGCGCTCGTAGCGGATCGGCGCACCCTGGCGTTCCTCGATCAATGCAGCGCGGTTGCGTTCGCCCGGCGCGACCAGGCTCAGGGCCAAGCCATCGCGGCCGGCGCGACCGGTGCGGCCGACCCGGTGCAGGTAAGTATCGGCATCGGTGGGCAGTTCGTAGTTCACCACCGCGCCGATGTCGTCGATGTCGAGTCCGCGTGCGGCGACGTCGCTGGCCACCAGCACGCTGCAGCTGCGGTTGGCGAAGCGCACCAGCACTTCGTCGCGGTCGCGCTGTTCCATGTCGCCATGCAAGGCCAGCGCGGTGAACCCGTAGTGCGCCAGCGAGCCGACGACTTCCTCGGTGTCGCGGCGCATGTTGCAGAACACCACCGTCGATTCCGGCTTGAACTGCAACAGCAGCGCGGCGAGTTGCGGCGCGCGACGCGCGGCATCGGCCTCGAAGAAATGCGCGCGGATGGCGGCCGGCTGCGCGCCGCCATCGACGCTGACTTCCAGTGGCTCGCGCAGCATCGCCTTGGCCAGCGTGCGGATGCTGTCGGGGAACGTCGCCGAGAACAGCAACGTCTGCCGTTCCTTGGGCGTGCGCTTGACCAGCGCGCGGATCGGCTCGTCGAAGCCCATGTCGAGCATGCGGTCGGCTTCGTCCAGCACCAGGGTGCGCACCTTGCGCAGGTCCAGCGCCTCCTTCTGCACCAGTTCCAGCACGCGGCCGGGCGTGCCGACCACCACGTGCGGTGCATGCGTGAGCGAGGCGAGTTGCGGCCCCAGCGGAATGCCGCCGCAAAGCACCGAGAGCTTGAGGTTGGCGATGCCGGTGGCCAGCTTGCGCAACTGCTTGCCGACCTGGTCGGCGAGTTCGCGGGTAGGGCAGAGCACCAAGGCCTGGGTGCGGGTCGCGGTGGCATCGACGCCCTGCAGCAGGCCCAGCCCGAATGCCGCGGTCTTGCCGCTGCCGGTCGGCGCCTGCGCGATCAGGTCCCGGCCTTCGAGCACGGCCGGGAGCGCCTGCGCCTGGATCGGCGTCAGCGTGGTGTAGTCGAGTGCGTCGAGGCCGGCTTTCAGGGACGGATCGAGGGCGAGGTCGGCGAAGGTGATGGGCGTGGTCATGCGCGCATGATCGCATTCCTCGTCGTGTCGATCCTGCGCCCGGCCGTTCGTCGCAGCTAACATCCGCCCGAACGCAAGGAGGCACCATGCAGTCGACACCCTCGCAGGACTCGCCCTCGACCGACCTCGTCGGGCAATCGCTGTGGGCCAGCCTGCGCGACGCGATCCGCGGCACCAATGCGGACTACACCAGGATCCCGCTGCGCCGCGCGGTGTTCCTGCTGGCGGTGCCGATGGTGCTGGAACTGGTGCTGGAGTCGACCTTCGCGGTGGTCGATATCTTCTTCGTGGCCAAGTTGGGCGCGTCGGCGGTGGCCACGGTCGGGCTGACCGAGAGCTACCTGTTCCTGCTGTATTCGCTGGCGATGGGCCTGGCGATGGCGGTCACCGCGGTGATCGCGCGGCGCGTCGGCGAAGGCAAGCAGGAGGAGGCCGCGGTGACCGCCGTGCAGGCGATCATCGTCGCGCTGCTGGTGTCGCTGCTGCCGGCGATCATTGGCATCGCCTACGCACGCGAGCTGTTGCAGCTGATGGGCGCGGATGCGTGGGCCATCGAGCACGGCTTCCGCTACACGCAATGGATGCTCGGCGGCAACGCGGTGATCATGCTGCTGTTCGTCATCAACGCGATCTTCCGCGGTGCCGGCGATGCCGCCATCGCGATGCGCGTGCTGTGGGTCGCCAATGGCCTGAACATCCTGCTCGATCCGCTGCTGATCTTCGGCTGGGGCCCGGTGCCGGCGATGGGCATCGAAGGCGCGGCGATCGCCACCAACATCGGCCGTGGCGTCGGCGTCTCGATGCAGTTGTGGATCCTGTTCCGCGGCGGCCAGCACATCCGGGTGCTGGGCTCGCAACTCGCGTGGCGCGGCGCGGTGCTGTGGAACATCGTGCGCACCTCGCTGGGCGGTGTCGGCCAGATGCTGGTAGCGATGACCTCGTGGATTTTCCTGATGCGGATCCTGGCCAGCATCGGCAGCGAGGCCGTGGCCGGGGCGACCATCGCGATCCGGGTGATGATGTTCACGATGATGCCGGCCTGGGGCATGTCGAACGCGGCGGCGACCCTGGTCGGTCAGAACCTCGGCGCGCAGCAGGCCGAGCGCGCCGAGGCCTCGGTCTGGCAGATCGGCTGGTACAACATGGCCTACCTGGTGCTGGTCGCCGTGCTGTTCTTCCTGTTCCCGCGGGCGATCCTCGGTATCTTCAGCGCGGGCCCGAATGTAATCGCCATCGGCGCGGAGTGGCTGCGAATCCTGTCGTATTCGTTGTTCGTGTACGGCTGGTGGATGGTCAGCGTGCAGGCGTTCAACGGTGCCGGCGACACCACCACGCCGACCTGGATCAACGTGGTGTTCTTCTGGCTGATCCAGATTCCGCTGGCCTGGTACCTTGCCCTGCACCTGGACCTGCGGGAGACCGGGGTGTTTTGGGCGGTATTCGTCTCGGAGACGTCGGTGGGGCTGTTCACCCTGTGGCTGTTCTCTCGCGGGCGCTGGAAAGCCGCGCAGGTCTAACGACACTCCCGCTTCATTCAGCGTGGCCTGCTAGCCTCTGCCGAACCCCGCCGGCAGCGCCGCATGACGCCCGCAACTCGACGCCATCGAATCCCCGCGCTGCTCGGCCTGTGCATCGGCATCGCCGGCCTGACGGCATGCGAACCACAGCGCACGCCGGAGCAGGTGCATGCCGAGTTGCTGCGCAAGTTGCCGGCCACCCTGCATGACCGCGAGGGCTGGGCACGCGATATCCAGACCGCCTTCACCTCGCAGGACCTCGATCCGAACACGTCGAACCTGTGCGCCGTGCTTGCGGTGGTGGAGCAGGAATCGACCTACCGCGCCGATCCGCCGGTACCCGGGCTGGGCGGCATCGCCATCGCCGAGATCAAGCGCCGCGCCGCCGCGAAGCACGTCCCCGAATTCGCCATCGATGCCGCGTTGAAATTGCGCGGGCCGGATGGCCGCACTTACGCGGAGCGCCTGCAAGCCCTGCGCAGCGAGCGCGAGATGAGCGAGTTGTTCGAGCAGATGGTGGCGCGCCTGCCGCTGGGCAGCGGCAGGCTGCTGGCAGGCCTGAACCCGGTGCGCACCGGCGGGCCGATGCAGGTCCGGGTGGATTTCGCGGAGCGCCACGCACGCGGTTACCCGTACACCGTCGAGGGCTCGATCCGCCATGAAGTGTTCAGCCGTCGCGGCGGGCTGTACTTCGGCATCAAGCACCTGCTGGATTATCCGGCCGACTACGACAGGCCGCTCTACCGCTTCGCCGATTTCAACGCGGGCCGGCATGCCAGCCGCAATGCCGCGTTCCAGCAAGCGGCGGCAATCGCCAGTGGCAGGAAGCTGGTGCTCGATGGCGACCTGCTCACCCCCGGTGCGTCGATGCAACATCCCGGGGCGACCGAAGCCGCGTTGCGCAGCATCGACATGTTGCTGGGCATGGACGCCGCCGCGATCCGCGCGGACCTCAAGCGCGGCAACCAGGCCGGCTTCGACCAGACTGCGTTGTACCGTGCGGTGTTCGCCATCGCCGATCGCAAGGGCAGCGGCAAGCCGGTGCCGCGCGCGCGGGTGCCGGACATCGCGTTGGCCAGTCCCAAGATCACCCGCAAGCTGACCACCGCGTGGTTCGCCGGGCGGGTGGAGTCGCGCTGGAACGCCTGCATGGCGCGCTGACGCACCGGTTCACGCCGCCTGCTGCAGGCGCCACAGCATGACTCCGTACACCAGCAGCGAGAACACCACGTAGGCGGCATCGACCAGGCGCTTGCGTCGCGGATCGCTGCGGCTGCGGGTCACGTCGAGCAGGAACTGGCGCAGCAGGAAGGTATAGAGGATGTAGTACAGGAACGGGATGACGTGGACCTGCCACGGGTAGTCGTCGATGCGCTTGTCGAAGCGCGCCAGGATCCAGCCGATCTGCGCATGGATGCCGAGGATGCCGAGCGCGGCGTTGACCAGCATCCAGCCCACCTGGTCGCGACCGAAGATCACCAGGTAGAACACGATGTACACGGTGATGGCGATACCGCCATGCATGTACAGGAAGGTCAGGTCCGGCGCGTCGGACGAATACGCCATGACGAAGCCTGACAGGCCGAACATCAGCATGTGGATGCCGAAGAACAGGTAGATGAACATCCCGCCCAT
>DAOOCX010000077.1:0-10951 GCA_035408605.1 Thermomonas sp.
CAATGCGCTGCGCTACACCGACGAGGGCGGCGTGCTGGTCGGCGTGCGCCACCAGCACGATGGCCGCCTGCGGATCGACGTCTGGGATACCGGCAGCGGCATCGCACCCGAACACCAGGCGCAGGTGTTCGACGAGTTCTACCAGGTCAGCCAGTGCAGCGACGAAACCGGTGAACGCAAGCGCGGCCTGGGATTGGGACTGGCGACGGTGCGCCGGCTCGCCGAATTGGTCGGTTGCGAGGTGCGCCTGGCCTCGCGGTTGCGCCGCGGCACCGTGGTCTCGTTGCGTCTGGATGCGGGCCAGGTCGGTGCCGGGGCGGGCGACGAACCGGCGGACATGCCGCTGGACATCAGCGGCCTGCGGGTGCTGGTGGTCGACGACGAAGCCAGCATCCTCGAAGGCCTGCGCGCGTTGCTGCAGGAATGGGGCTGCGAGATCCGCATCGCCGACGACGAGGCCAGCGCCACCACCGCGGTCGCCGGCTGGCGGCAGCCGCCCGACCTGGTGATCAGCGACCTGCGCCTGCGCGAGGGCCGCAGCGGCCTGGACGTGCTGCGCACGCTGGCCCGCCACTACGGTGCCGATCCACAGCGCCCGCCGTTCGCGCGCCTGCTGGTCACCGGCGAAACCCGCCCCGACCGGATCGGCGAAATCGCCGCCAATCGCATCCCGGTGCTGTTCAAGCCGGTCTCCCCATCCCGGCTGCGCGAGGCGATGCTGGCCACCGTGCTGGCGTCCCGGGTCATGCCCATGAAATCCGAAGAATGAGCGACGGCTTCGCCTACGACGTCCTGGAATATCCCTCGCATGTGCATCCGCAGGCGCATCCGTCGCGGTTGGCCGCGATCGGCCGACTGCACGGCATCGATGCCGCCTCGCCGCGCGACTGCCACCTGCTGGAAGTCGGTTGCGGCGATGGCCTGCAACTGCTGACCCTGGCGATGGTGTATCCGCAGAGCCGCTTCGTCGGCGTGGATCTGTCGCAGGCCGCGATCGCCCGCGGCGAAGCGACACGACGCAGGCTCGGCCTCGAAAACCTGCAGTTGGTCGCAGCGGACCTGACCACATGGGATCCGGGCCTCGATCCATTCGACTATATCGTCGCCCACGGTTTCTTCTCGTGGGTGCCGGACGTCGTGCGCGACTGCCTGCTCGGGCTGTGCCGACAGGCACTGTCGCCCGCCGGCATCGCCTATGTCAGCTACAACGCCCTGCCCGGCTGCCACCTGCGGCGACTGATGTGGGACATGCTGCGCCACCATGTGCGCGGCATCGACGACCCGCGCACGCGCATCGCGGCAGCGCGCGAGTTGCTGGCCTCACTGGAATCCGACGTCATCGGCTCGCGGGTCTATGCCGACGTGATCCGCAGCGAAGCCCGTGACCTGTTGCGCCGCACCGATACCTCGGTGCTGTTCCACGACGACCTGGCCGACACCAACCAGCCGTTTTCGATCAGCGAGTTCGCAACGCGCGCAGGCGAGCATCAACTTCGCTATCTCGGTGAAACCGACTACCACGAGATGAGCGATGCCGGGCTGACCGACGATGCCCGCGCGCGCCTGGACGCGCGCGCCGGCGGCGATCGCCTGCAACGCGAGCAATACCTGGACTACCTGAAGGGACGCCGCTTCCGGCAAACCCTGCTCTGCCGGGCCGATGCGCCGATGCAGGACTTGGCGGATGCGGCGATGGCGCGCGGATTGTCAGCGGTCGGGCACCTGCGCACCGACGATGCCGAAGGCAATGCGCTGGATCTCGCCGAAGGCGTGGCCGTGCGCTTCCACAGCGGCGACGGCGCGATGCTGACCACCGACCACCCGGTGATCAAGGCCGCCCTGGCGATGGTCGGCAATGCCTTCCCGGCGGCACCCGCCTTCGATGAGGTCCTGATCGCCGCGCGACAGGCCAGCCAGAGCCAGAACACGATCGAGGCGGATGCCGATGCGCTCGCCCACACGTGGCTGGCCGCGTTCGAACTGGGACTGATGATCCTGCATTGCGATCCGCCCGGCTTCGCGACCGAAGCCGGCGCAACACCGAAGGCGAATGCGTTGGCACGCATGCAGGTGGAGGCCGGCTCCGACCTCATCACCAGCCTGCGTCCGTCGATGATCCGCATCGACAGCCCACTCGCGCTGGAGTTGATCCGCTTGCTCGACGGCAGTCGCGATCGCGCCACACTCATGCACGACCTTGCCGAACGCATGGCGGCATTGCCGGTCGACGCGAGTGTTGGTGGCGACCATGCGTTGCGTGATGCCGCCTGGTGGCGCGCGGCGCTGGCCGGACAACTGGAAGCGGGGTTGTCGCAGACCGCGCGGATGGGCTTGCTGGAAGCGGATTGACGCGCGGGCGATGCCGCTCAACGCACCACGTAGGTCTGGGTGTTCAATTGCAGTACGGCATCGAACTGCACTTTCTCGTTGTCCGGCCCCAGTTCCATCAATGCGTCCACCCGGAAGCGCAGGGCGCGATCGAGTTCGCGTTGCGGCTCGAGGGTGACCCGGATGCGGGTGAGACGGCCCTCGTGCAAGCCAATCGCCAGTTCCAGCGAACGCCGGATGCGGTCGCGATCGTGCGGGCTGAGCAAGCTGTAGGACGAGAAATCCAGGATGCCGTAAGTCAACGAGGACGCCCGGCATTCCTTGAAGCTGTCGCTGATCAGGCGCGCGCCTTCGGAACGCGTGTTGAGCAGGTTCTCGAGGTCGCGCGACACGCTATTGCGCATGTCGGTAACGGACACCCGCCGCCCGCCGTCTTCCGGCAACGGCGCATCGACCAGGCGATCCATCAATCCACGCATGCAACAGGCTCCGTTTCAGTCGCGATCCCGGAACGAAAACGGCCCGCCGCGTGGTGCGCGGCGGGCCTGTTTCAGCAACGGACGGATCAGGTCGCCTTGTTCAGGGCGCGGTCGTACTGCGCCATGATCGCGCCTTCCAGGCCGCCATCGGCCTTCTGCGGCTTGTACTCGTACTTGATCTTCGTGTAGTTCAGGGCGAACTGGTCAATCGGGATCGAGGAATTGCCGGCATTGCCGCCGGTCTGGAACGAGCTCACCATCACGTCTTCCATGGTGATGACCAGGTAATCGACCTGGCCGCCCTTGCCGCCGGCCTTGCGCGCGGTCAACACCGCCTTCTTGATGTGATCGCCGCTGGCCGCGGACTTCACCAGCAGGGCGCTCGACTTGTCGGTCTGCTTGGTGAAATGCACGTCCTGGAAGTTGGCCTTGCCGGTGCCGCCGCCGCCGCCGCGACCCATGTTGCCGTCGTTCGACACGCCCCAGCTGAACGAGTCGATCTCGATCTTGTCCTTGTGCTTTTCGTCGAGCGATTCGCCCTTGATGCCTTCGAGCTCGAGCAGGTAATCGGAAGCCATGGTGGTATCTCCTCAGAGGTTGGAAAGGGAATGCGGTTTTAGCGGGCGGACTTCGGCAGCTCGGCGACGAGGCGCAACGAGACGCTGAGTTCGTCCAACTGGTAGTGCGGGCGCAGGAAGGCAACCGACTTGAAGGCGCCCGGCTTGCCGGGGACTTCGGTCACCTCGATGCGTGCCTCGCGCAGCGGGTACTGCGCCTTGGCTTCCTGCGAGGCGTTGTCGTCCAGCAGCACGTACTGCGAAATCCAGTTGTTGAGGAACAGCTCGACGCTGGACTTGCTGGCGAAGCTGCCGATCTTGTCGCGCATCATCGACTTCAGGTAATGCGCGATGCGGCTGACCGCGAAGATGTACTGCAGCTGCGAGGACAGGCGCGCATTGGCGTTGGCCGCGTCGGTGTTGTACTCCTTGGCCTTCTGCGCCGACTGGGTGGAGAAGAACGCCGCGTAGTCGGTGCCCTTGCAGTGCACCAGCGGGATCAGGCCGAGGTCGGCGAGTTCCTTCTCGCGGCGGTCGGTGATCGCGATCTCGGTCGGGCACTTCAGCGCCACTTCGCCGTCATCGGTGGCGAAGGTGTGGGTCGGCAGGCCTTCGACCAGGCCACCGCCCTCGACGCCGCGGATCGCCGCGCACCAGCCGTACTTGGCGAACGCGTCGGTGACCTTGGTGCCCAGCGCATACGCGGCGTTCATCCACAGGTACTTGTTGTGGTCGGTGCCGTCGGTGCGCTCGACGAAGTTGAACGCCTCGACCGGATCGGTGTCCGGGCCGTACGGCAGGCGGCCAAGCACGTGCGGCATCGCCAGGCCGACGTAGCGGGAGTCCTCGGAGGCGCGGAAGCTCTTCCACTTCGCGTATTCGACGGTGTCGAAGATCTTGGCCAGGTCGCGTGGGCCGGACAGCTCGGTGAAGTCGTCGAAGCCCAGCAGCTCCGGCGAGGCCGCGCTGAGGAACGGCGCATGCGCCGCGGCGCAGACGTGCGAGATTTCCTCGACCAGGTACATGTCCTCCGGATGGCGGCCGAACTCGAAGTCGCCGATCAGGGTGGCGAACGGCGCGCCGCCGAAGGTGCCGTACTCTTCTTCGTAGAGCTTCTTGAACAGCGTGCTCTGGTCGAAGTCGGACGCGCTCTTGAAGTCCTTGACCAGTTCCTTCTTGGTGGTGTTGAAGACCTTGATCTTCAGGTTGGTGCTGGTCTCGGAGTTGTCGACCAGGTATTTCAGGCCGCGCCAGCTGCCTTCCAGCTGCTGGAATTCCGGCGCATGCATGACCGAGGACAGCTGCTCGGAAAGCACGCGGTCGATTTCGGCGATGCGCGCGTCCAGCGCACCGATGGCGTCCTTGGACACCACCATCGCGCCGTCGCTGACCTGCGAAACGAGCTCCGCGATCAGGTCGCGGGCGCGGGTGCGCTCGGTGTCGGAACGGGCGATCTTGCTCTGGGTGAGGATCTGGTCCAGAAGGCCGCCATCGGCTGCTTCTGCTGCTGCGGCGCCCGCCGCCTGGGTTTCGGTATTGGCCATGAGGTCTCTGCTCGTTTGGTCTGGGCGTGTGGATCGAAGGCAGCGACTACGCTGCCGACGGGGCGCTTATTCCTCGGACTTGCCGCCGACTTCGCGGGACAGCTGCGCGATCTTGTCGGTGTTCTGCAGGACGTCGTTCAGCAGGTCCTCGAACTTGTCGTTGCCGGCGGCCTTGTTGCGCAGGTCGGCGAGCTTCTGCCGCGCCTCGAGCAGCTTGCGCAGCGGTTCGATCTGGTTGGCTACGCGCTCCGGCGAGAAATCCTCCAGGCTGCGGAAGGTCAGTTCGACGCCAAGCTTGGAGCCGTCGTCGGCCAGCTTGTTGTCGACCTGCATCTGCACGCGCGGCTTCATGCCCTTGAGCACGTCGTCGTAGTTGTCCTTGTCGACGTTGACGAACTTGCGGTCCTTCAGCTTTGCCAGCGGCTCGGCCGGCTGGCCGGTGAAGTTGCCGACCACGCCCGCCACGAACGGCAGTTCCTTCTTCTCGATCGCATCGCCCACTTCGACGTCGTAGGTGAGTTGCACGCGCGGTGCGCGCACGCGGTCGAGCTTGTGTTGGGTGCTTTCCTTCTTGGCCATGACGTTCCCCGTGCGCGTGGTGTTGGTGGGTGTTGCTCTTGATTGGAACGGAGCTGCGCGCCAAAGGCGGCCTCCGCTCATCATGCAAACGAGTCTAGGAACCGCGACCGCCCGGCAGAATCCGCCGGACGGCCAGAAATGGGCATATGCCATTCGACCTGAGCGGCACGGTGGCCGTCGCGCACCCGCGAATGCGTCGGTGCCCCATGTCAGTAGGACGGCGGCAAGCCGACCCGTTCGCGGATCGAGGACAGGGTGCTTTCGTCGCGGATCAGTTCCGCCAGGAACTGTTCCAGCGGCATGTCGGCCCAGACGATGGCGCGCTCCAGCAGGTAGGCGACCGGGCTGTGTGGTTCGGTGCGGCGGAAGAAACCGGCGATTTCCCCGATGGCGCGCAAGGCCGCCTGCTTGGAGGCCAGGCTGCCACCGCCCAGGTCCAGCGCCACCGTACCGCCCGATGCCCCGCCGGTCGCGACACCGCCACTGGCGGCGGCCTGCTCGCCTGCGCCGTCGTCGGCGACCGTGGCCACCCCGCCGATCCCCTTGGCGGTGGCGACCTTGGCGTAGATCTGCTGGATCTTCTTCAGGCCATCGTCGATCGCGGCCAGGTTGGGGGCATCGCGCCCCAGCTTGGCATCGGAGGTGCTGCTGAAGCGGATGAAGGCATCGCGCGCGGCCTGGACCTGGACCAGCCGCTCCATCAGCATGGCTTCTGGCGTTGCGACCATCCGCGCGTCATAGGTTTCGCCATTGATGCGGCCTTCGTCCAGCGCCGCCTGGTAGGCCTCCGCGTTCTGCCGGCCCAGGTTGTCGACTTCGCGCGAATCGATCCAGCCTGCGAGGGTCAGCGGTGCCTGCGGATCGTCGTTCAACCGCATCGCCTGCAGTGCGCGCGCGCCATAGGTCGCGAACCAGGCGAGCTTGCCCGCGCGTTCTTCCAGGTCGCCGTCGTCGGCGCGTGGATACAGGCCTTCCCAATACGTCTCCAGCAGGCCTGCCAGCAGCGAGAAACTGTCGCGCGCGCCTTCCAGGCCGTCGCGCGAGATCGCCGCTTCCGCCAGCCACACTGCTGCCTGCAGGTCCTTGCTGGTACGCAGCAGGATGTCCTCGGACAGGCTCTGCGCCTCGCGCCAGTCGGCCACCTTGAGTTCGGTCTGCCACTCGCCCTGGGCCAGGTTGGGATCGTCCGCGCGGCGGGCCTCGCGGATGCGGTCGAACTGGTCGGAGAAGCTGGCATCGCTGCCCGCCGGGTCGCTGCCCGGAATCGGGGCGAGGAGTTCGTTGACGTCGATCGGCATGACAGGCTCCGGAGGTCGGGATTATTCGAGGATCACGCTCGGGACTTCGGCGCGCGCGGTGCTGGCGCCGAGGTACTGCTTCATCTGGTCGGACAGTTCGACCTTCAGGAACACGCGGGCGCTGCGGAACTTGGCTTCGGCCAGGCGCTGGCGCAGCTCGGACCATTGCGCCGGGCTGTAGCTCTCGCGGAAGTCCTCCACCGCGAACACGCGCGAGCCGCCGGCGAATTCCTCGATGAGCTTGGCGAAACCGTCCGGGCCGGCGTAGATCCGGGTCAGGCTGATCGGCTCGCCGGCTGGCGCGGCATCGACCATCTGGCTGGTGGCCGGGTCGAATTCCTGCACGGCCTCGGCGCCTTCCACCGGCGGCGCGGCGATGCTGAGGCGGATCCGTGCCTGCAGGCAGCTGCCCGCCGACCAGAACACCTGGGCGGTGGCATCCGCCAGCGATTCGCCGGCGGAACTGGCGCGATACACGCGCTCGCGGCATTCGACCTCGAAGACCGTGCCACCATCGCCTTCGTCCAGTGAGCCAAGCTGGCTGGGCTGGGTCAGGGTAAAGCTGCCGGCCAGGAACGGCGGGCCATTGTCGAGCACCGGCAGGAACTTGCGCTGCGCGGCGACCATGTTCTGGTAGCCCGGCGTCAGCGGCATCGCGACGCCGCCGACTTTCACCGGGAGGCGTTCCTTCTCGGTGATGAAGGGCTTGAGCCAGTCGTTGACGAAGGCACCGAGCTTGCCCTGCTCGCCATAGAGCGCTTCGATCTGCTGCTCCTGCGGCAACGCCGCCAGCGGCTTGACCACGCTGTCGCGCCAGCGCTCCTGCACGTATTCGCCGGCACGATGCACGGTCAGGAACAGGATCAGCCTTGCCGGGCCCTGCACCACCGACCATGCCCCCAGGTCGTTGCCCTTGAACGCAGTGGCGAACTTCTCACCCGGCTTGTCGACGGCGTCAAGCATCGCCGTGTAGTCCGATGCCGGGGGCTTGTCCGCCTTGCCCTTGCTGGCGAACAGGTCGGACGCCAACTGGTAGACGTCCTCGCCGGAACCCTCCGCCTGCAGTCGCAGATAGGCGCGCGCGTAGTCGGCCTGCGCCGGGGCAAGGACCCGGGTCTCGGTGTCGTGCATCGCCAGCAGCCACACCGGCGGCGTCACCTTCTCGCCACCGAACTTGAAGGAGTCCGCCACGAACCGCCCGAACGGCCGCCACGACGACATCCAGTCGCTCTTCATCCGCGCCCACGTGGCCGCCCAGCGCGACGAGAACGGCCAGTCGAGCGGCAGTTCATGCAGGTTGCGCTGGGCGGACTGAAAAAAAAGCGCGTACGGGTTCTGGTGGCTGGCCGCGCGCGCCTGCAGGTCGCCGTAGCGACCTCGCCACAGGCCGATGCCGTCCTGGAAGCGCGACTGGAACTTGGCCCAGCTGGCGAAGTAGTCGCGGAAGTAGCTGGTGCGCAGGTCGTCGACCCGTGCCTGCTGCGCCGGCGCCTGTGCCCGCAACGTGACCAGCAGGGGCTCGACGATCCCTTCCCAGGCATCGCGGGTGTAAGCGCGGGACACGCCGGGCATCTCGTCGCCCTCGGTGCCCACCACCGCGCCTTCGGGCAGCCAGAACGTCGCCAGGGTGACGCCCTGCCCGCGCGTGTCGGCCCATTTCTGCAGGTCGGCGGCGCGCGGTGTGTAATTCGCCAGCAATTTCGTCAGCAGGCCTTCGAGTCGCTCACGCTCTGCGTCAAGGACGTTTTTTTTTTGCCAGCGAAGGTAGCCGAGGTAGGTGGCGAACAGGGCATCGGCGTTGTCGCGGTCTCGTCGGGTGTCGTGGTCCGGGCTGACGAAGGGCGCGAACAGGCGCGAGCGCGCGTCGAAGCTGACGTTGTTCGGCAATTCGCGCTTGCGGCAGTCGTCGTTGCCGTCGCGGCAATCGTCGAGCAGGCGCAGGCGCTGGGTGATCGCGAGCGCGTGTTCGATGCCGGCGCGTCGCTGCTCGATGTCGGTCGCCAGCATCTGGTCCTCGGGCGCGAGGATCAGGTTGTTGAAATCGTCGATCACGCGTTGCCGCAGGGTCTCGATGTCGGCATCGGCGCGACGGATGCCGAAACTCAGCAGGCTTTCGCTGGCGGCGGCGTCCAAGGCTTCGACCGTGCGCCCGCATCCGGCCACCCAGGTGATCCGGCCATTGGAGGTGCGATCCGCTACCTCGGCACAGGCGCTGCGCGTCTGTGCCAGCAGCGCAGTGTCATCGCGGCGCGCGGAGGACAAGCCATAGGCAATGGACGCCGACAACCCCAGCATCGCCAGCACGCCGACGCCGGCAATCGCCATCCGCCCGGCATTGCCCTTGAAGCTGGTGCCGGCCAGCGGCTGGTCGCTGGGCAGGAAGCGGGTGAACAGGTCGGCGACGAAGGCACCACCGCGGTTGTTCGCATCGGCACCACCGGCGAAGTACAGGCCACGCCAGCGCGGGGTGCGCTGGAACGGATTGTCTTCCAGCATCAGGCCGACGAACAGGTTGAGTCCCTGCCCCGCCTGGCGCAGCGCCTCGATGAACTCGAACACCGCGCGCCGCGCCTGCGGCGTGTGCTGCGCGCGCATGGCGGTCATGCGCAGCGCATGCAGGCGCTCCTCGATGGGCCGCAATACTTCCTCGATGCGCCCGCTGCTGGCCGCGCTGACCACTTCGTTGTCGGCGAAGCGATGGCCGAGCGCTTGCGAGAACGCCTCGGCCGGCAGGGTGGCGCGCACCTGCGCGTAACCCGGCAGGCGATCCAGGCCGCTGACCACGAAGTACACCGGCATCTGCACCTGCAGGTGCTCCATCGCCTCGTCCACCAGCCGGCGCAGGCGGGTGGCGGTTTCCTTGAGCTTGTCGGCCGGGCCGATCAGCGTCTGCGCGGCCACCGTCACCACGATGCCGTTCAACGGCAGCTTTTCGCGCTCGTTGGCCAGTTGCATCAGCGCCTGGTACCAGAGGCCGCGATCCAGCCGGGCGCCGGCATCCGCCACCACGCGCGGGTGCATCTCGATGGCGATCATCGACTTGTGGAACCACCAGCGCCAGACATCGTCCGCGTCCATCGCCGGCTTGTCGGACGCGGGGAACGGCGAGACCTCGCTGCCGGCGCGCAGGATGCCGAGCACGTCCGCGGGCTGGTCGCCAACGAACAGCATCCACGGGATCCGGTAGAGCGGATTGCGGCCCTTCTCGATTTCCGGTGAGCGCGCGATGGTGCGCTTGGCCTCGGCGATCGCCGCTGTCATCCGTTGCGTCGGGACTTTCTCGTCTTCCGCGTTGCCAGGACCAAGGTCGCCAATGCGCTTGCGCGTGCGTCCCTTCAGCGAGGCCTTGCGCTGGCCGGCGGTGAACCACCACAGCACGACCAGGGCGACCAGGCAGATCGCCAGGACCTGCCAGAACCGCATCGGCACCATCGGGATCAGGGCCAGGCCCAGGAACACCAGGCCGACCACGACCACCAGCAGCACCAGGGTCACCACGATGCGGCGCAGCCACGGCTTCTTGGCGGTGTCGGAACTCTTCTCGTACAGGTAGCCGATCCGGGTGAACACCGAACCGATGTTCGAGAACAGGCGTTCCACGAAGTCCAGCGGATTCATCGTGCGGGCTCCGTCTGCATGAACAAGTAGGTCGCGACCAGCTTGGTGTTGCCGCGGTTGGCGTCGAGCATCTGCCGCAGCTTGGGCAGGTAGTCCTCGGCCTTGTCGAAGGTCGGCAGTGCCCCGTCGTACAGCGGCGTGGGCGAACTGATCACGGTGATCAGCTCCTGGCCGAATGGCGCGCCCACTTCCCAGCCTTCCGGCGTGTTGCCGATCACCAGGGTCTCGCCGGCCTTCACCAGGCGCCCGCTGTCAGGCTCGTTGGGGTGCGGGAAGATATGCGCCATGTTGCCGTCGACGAAGTAGTAGTCGACGTAGAGGTATCCGTCGAAATTCGCCTGGGTGACCTTGATGGTGACCTTCTCGCCCTCGATGAAGCGGTCCGAATGGCCCGTGCTGGGCGTCACCGTGAGTCCATAGCCCGAATCCTTGTTGCGCGCCTCGAACGGCTCCAGGATCTTCACCACCTCGCAATGCGGCCAGATCCGCAGCTGCACCTGCACGTCGGCGGACTTCACGCCTTCGAGCGCGCTGATGCGTTGCTTGAC
>DAOOCX010000078.1:0-10926 GCA_035408605.1 Thermomonas sp.
CCCATCCAGAAGAACACCGCTGCCATCCGTTCGTCGGCCAGCACGTTGCCGCAGTAGGCGCTTGCGCTGTGGATCATCGCCGCGCTGTAGACCAGCAGGCGATTGAACCGATTGGGGACGCGGACATCCTCGACGAAGCTGTCGGGCGGCACGAACCGGGTGCCCATCGCTTCCACCAACGTGTTGTGCGGGCGATTCACGGTGTTGCCGCCCAGCTGGCCGGTGGGCAGGCGCTGCCGATAGAAACTGGTGCCGCAATGCTCGGGCGCGTCGGGGGTGAGGTAGAGCACCCCGGCGTAGCGGCACAGCGCGCGCGAGTCGGTGTGCGGACGGGGGCCGGCTTCGCGTTCGCCGACCACCTGCACGCAATTGTGGTTGAGCGTCTTGCCGTCCGGGGTGTTGGCGACCCAGAGCTTCTTCATGCCGGTGGCCTGGCGGACCTTGCCCTCGACCAGGGCCATCTCGTCGGCGTCGAGTGCGGGGAGCGCGCGTCGGCCCGGCCAGCTTTCGGCCGTATGCGGGAAGCCCAGCGCCCAGTCCTGCTTGCCGATGCAGCGTTCGCGCACGTCGCCCGCATTCGGCAGGACATCATCGAAGACCCAGTAGTCGCGGCCCTCGGTGGGCTTGCGGTAGGGCAGCATGCGCAGTGGCGGGAATGGCCGGTTCATCCGCGCGACTATACGGTCGCCCGGCCCGGGTTGGTAAACTCCGGGCCCGAACCGACAGGCTGGACCCATGCGCCGCAAGATCGTCGCCGGTAACTGGAAACTGCACGGCACCCGTGCCTTCGCCACCGCGCTGGTCGCGGAGATCGCGGCCACCCCCGTCCCCGGCGTCGAACTGGTGATCCTGCCGCCGCTGCCGTACATCGGCGACCTCATCGAGGATTTCGAGGGTACGCCGCTTGCATTCGGTGCCCAGGATGTCAGCAGCAACGAGCAGGGTGCCTATACCGGCGAGGTGTCGGCCTCGATGCTGGTCGACGTTGGCGCGCGCTATGGACTGGTCGGGCATTCCGAGCGCCGCCAGTACCATGCCGAGAGCAGCGAACTGGTGGCGCTGAAATTCCAGGCCGCGATCCATGCGGGGCTGTGCCCGATCCTCTGCCTGGGCGAGGGCCTGGAGCAGCGCGAAGCGGGCCAGACCGAAGCGGTGATCGCCGCGCAATTGCACCCGGTGCTGGAGCGGGTGGGGGTGGCCGCCTTCGCCAGGGCGGTGGTGGCCTACGAGCCGGTCTGGGCGATCGGCACCGGCCGCACCGCCAGCCCCGAGCAGGCGCAGGCCGTGCACGCCTTCATCCGTGGCGAGGTCGCCGCGCACGATGCTACAATCGCCGGCTCGCTGCCCATCCTGTATGGCGGCAGCGTGAAGCCCGGGAACGCGGCCAGCCTGTTCGGACAGGCCGACGTCGACGGCGGACTGATCGGTGGCGCCTCGCTGGTCGCCGCGGATTTCCTGGCCATCGCAACCGCTGCGGCGGCCTGACCGACTACGGAAACGATTCACGATGTGGCTTCAACTGATCAATGTGGTGTACGTGCTGGTCGCGATCTCGATGGTCGTGCTGATCCTGATGCAGCGCGGCGCGGGTGCGCAGGCCGGCTCGGGTTTCGGCGGCGGCGCCTCGTCCACCGTGTTCGGCTCGCGCGGCTCGTCGAACTTCCTCACCAAGAGCACCAAGTGGCTGGGCATCCTGTTCTTCGTGATTGCCATGGGCATGGCGATGTACGCCAGCAAGAGCGCCACCGGCACCCTGGATGCGAAGCCTGACCTCGGCGTGATGGGCCAGGCGGCACCGGCCTCGGCGAAGCCCGCGCCGAAGGTGCCGACCGCACCGGCGCAGCCAGCACCGTCGGTTCCGGCTCCTGCGATCCCGGTGGCCGCACCGCAGTACGCGCAACCGGAGGCGGCCCAGCCGCAGCCCGCCACGCAGGTTCCGGCTCCCGCGCCGGCACCCGCGGCACCCGCCCAAGGCGGTTGATCGGCATTACAATGCGGGCCGCGGCGCAGGCCGCAACAGATTTGCCCAGGTGGCGGAATTGGTAGACGCACTACCTTGAGGTGGTAGCGATTTAGGTCGTAGGGGTTCGAGTCCCCTCTTGGGCACCACGAAGGAAAAACACGAAACCCCGCTCCGGCGGGGTTTTTTGTGCCCGGAATTCCGGTCGCCCGCTGCTACGATGTGAAATATTTACACCCACCCACCGGAGCGACGCATGCCCAACCTCAGCACGATCCTCAAGGGTGAGATCACCCGCCTGGCCCGCAAGGAAATCAAGGCGGCTGTCGATCCGGTCCGCAAGGCGAACGCAGGCCATCGAAGGGAGATCGCCGAGCTCAAGCGCCAGGTCGCATCCCTGCAGCGGGATCTCAAGTCATCGTCCAAGCCGGCGAAGGTGCGGGAACCCGAGGGGGACGCATCCCCCGGGAGCCAGCGCTTCTCGGCCAAGGGCCTGAAGTCCCTGCGCGCGAAGCTGGGACTGTCTGCTGCCGAGTTCGGCCAACTGGTGGGCGCAAGTGGGCAATCCATCTACAAGTGGGAGGCGGGCAAGGCTGTTCCTCGTGCCTCGCAGCGGGCCGCCTTGGTCGCCATGCGCGGTATTGGCAAGCGCGAGGCTGCCAAGCGCCTCGCCTCCATGCAGTAGGCATTCCCCGCGCGGCGATCGAAGCAGCGGTTCCCCGCGCCCAGTGGCGAGGCGCCGTTCCAGGCACCACCGACTGGCATGCGAGCTGCGCCGTTCCAGCCGGCGATCAGCCCTGGCGTCATCCGGATGCCGGTCTCCGCAGGACCGGGGGCGGGCTAGCGGGCGGCGGGAAGCGGCTTCAGGATGAGCAGGCGATCGCCGTCGTCGCGCATGATGTGGCCGGCGGTGCGCAGGTCGCGCAGGACGTGGTTGACCATCTCGCGACTCGCGCCGACCCGGTTGGCGATTTCCTGCTGGGTCAGCGGACGCGCGATGGCGCGCACGTTTCCTTCATCGACCGCGGCGTCGTCGAGCAGGGCGAACACGCGCTCGCGGACCTGGTGGGTGGCGAGGCGGCGGGTGCTCTGCGACAGCGTCCGCAACCTTGCGATGAGCCCGAGGATGGTGTGCTCAGCGAAGTCTGGCTCCGAGCGCACCAGCGCGCGCAGCGCATCGGCGGGAACGACCGCGCATCGCGCCCTGGTGAGGGCCTTCACCGAGGCCGAACGCGCACCGCCGTCGAGCAGCATCTCGCCGAACAGTTCGATCGGCTTCAGGGTGGCGTAGACCACCTCGCGACCTTGCCGGCCATCGACGTACACCTTCAATTCGCCTTCCAGCAGGATGTACACGCCATCAGGCGCATCGTGCTCCTCGAACAGGATCTCGCCCTTCTCGAAATACCGGATGTCGCCGTGGCCGGCCATCCTGGCCAATACATCATGGGTCATCTGGTTGCGGGTATCGCTCATCTCGTCCAATCGTCGCGGGGCACGCTGCCGTTATAAGCGGTGCGGTGGCGATGATGGAACACGGAGGCCGCGGAAGGGGCATTTGTGAAATATGAACACATGCCGATGAGGCCCATCGTTTAGGCTGGTCCCGATTCCCTGCGCGGCCTGCGTGGGGCCGCCCGACGAAGAGAAGGGAGGGGGTTGGCATGGACGAGCCGTCGACGGCAACGGGCAACATCGTCGCCCGCTCCCGCGGCAAGGCCCGGCAGTCGGCGGGTGATGCCGAACGCAATGCGATGTCCGACCTGTGGGACATCATCGCCGCGCAATCGGAGATCGCGAACGCCGGCCTGGACCTCGATCGCGTGGTCGATGCGATCACCCGCAAGGCGCAGGTCCTGACCGGCTCGACCGGGGCGGTGGTGGAGATGCTCCACGGACCCGACCTGGTGTATTGGTCCGGAAGCGGCAGTGTTCGCGAGCACATCGGGGTCCGGATCCCGGCGATCGGCAGCTTGTCCGGGCTTTGCGTCGCGAAGGGAGCGCTACTGGTCTGCACCGACAGCGAGTCAGACCCGCGGGTCAACATCGCCGCGTGCCGCAGGGTGGGACTGCGCTCCGCCCTGGTGACGCCGTTGCATTGCGAGGGCGAACTGGTCGGCGTGCTGAAGGTGCTCTCGAACCGGGCGGATGCCTACAGCCAGCGACACGTGGCAATGCTCGAGACCCTGGCGTCATTCATCGGGTCCACGCTCAACTCGGCGTTGGAGCACGCCAAGCTGCGCGACGCCCTGTCCAGGGGCTCCCACGCGGAGCCCGATGCGAAGCCTTCGCTGGACGAAGAGCGTGCACGCATCTCCGACCTCATCCACGGCGGCGGCGTGTCCCCGGTGTTCCAGCCCATCGTCGAACTGGCGTCCCGCCGGATCGTCGGGTTCGAGGCATTGAGCCGGTTCGCTGCGGGCATGCACGCACCCGCGGACGGCTGGTTCGAGGCGGCGACGCGCGTGGGCATGTGCCTGGACCTTGAGACTGCCTGCATCTCGTCGATCGTGGCGGCCGTGTCGCGCGGCCCGCAGCGCCACGGCTACATTTCCCTGAACGCCTCGCCGATGACGCTCATGGAATACGACTTCGGCCTGCTGCCCGACCGCAGCGCACACGGCGGTTGGGTGCTGGAGATCACCGAGCATTCCGAGGTCGACGATTACACGGCACTGGCGGGGCGCGTGCAGGCGCTGCAGCGCGCGGGCTTCCGCATCGCCATCGACGATGCCGGCGCCGGGTATGCCAGCCTGCGGCACGTGCTCAGGCTCTCCCCTGACATCGTGAAGCTGGACATCTCGATCACCCGCGACATCGACAAGATCGTCAAGCACCAGCAACTGGCTGCGGCGATCATCAGCTTCAGCCGCGACACCGGGATCGAGCTCGTCGCCGAAGGCATCGAAACCGAAGCCGAGCGCGACACGCTGGCGGCGCTGCGGGTTCCCTACGGACAGGGCTACCTGTTCGGCAAGCCGCTCCCGTTGGCCTACGGCTAGCCGCCACGCCCTGGATGCGCGGCGGTCCGCAAGGTCAGGGGGCGGCACCCTCGAATTCGTCCTCGGGCAGGGCCAGGAAGCTCCAGAAGGGAACCTCCTGCGTGGCCCATTCGGCCGAGGCTTCTTCGAGCAGGGTGAGCAGGGTGTCGAAACTCGCTTCGTCGCCATCGCGCAGGTGCTGCGCGCCATCGAACAGCACGGCGTAGCCAGGTGCAGGCAACCAGGACAGGTCGCGCAGGCTGTCGCCCAGAGCGTCCCAGTTGCGGGCGCGGCCGTCGGGCATGGCGAGTACCTCCGCGATGCGCGCCAGCAAGGCGGCCTTGCCAGCGCAGTCGCCGAGGTCGATCCGACGCGCCAGCAACCCGGCATCGCGCGCGGCGACGTCTAGGGTCGCGAGGTCATCCCCGGTGACGAAGAACACCCCGGCGAGCAGCGGGTCGCCCAGGTCCAGCTCGACGCCGGGATCGCTCATGGCATGCCTCCAGGCACCTCGAAGCGGCGGAAACTGTCGTAGTGGTCGTCGGTGTAGTACCACTCGCGCGGTGGCTGCCCGCCGGTGACGATGCGGCGCGCGCCGCGATGGTCGAGGCCGGGTGTATCGACGGTGTACTCGCGGTACCAGCCGCGCGGCTGGCGGGGCAGGTGGCCTTCGCGATTGCCGAACACGCTGCCGTCCTGGCGGTGCGGGAACGGACCACCGCGCCGGATCAGGTCGACGGTGCGATGCGCTTGCGCCGGCAGGAAATCGGGAAGCGCGGGCGATGCGGCCTCGCGCATTCCGCTGGGCGACGGCGTCGCCACCGGCGCTGGCCCGGTGGTCGGCAAGTGCGCTGCGGCAGGGGCTTCGCCGTTGGCGGGCCACAGCTTCCATGCCACTACCAGCGCGATGGCGAGCAGCACCCATGCCAGCGGATTGCGCCTGCGACTTGCCCGCATGGTCAATGCGGGCGTATCACGAAGGGCGGATGCTCGTTGAGCGTGCCGTCCTCCTCGAGGATGGCGTAGCCGCGGCGGTCCGGGTCGTACAGGACCGGCACCAGCGGCTGGAACAGTGGGTGGCGCACGAACTTCAGTTCCCAGCCGTAGCGTTCCAGCTCACCCAGTGTGTCGCGCTGGGCTTCATTGAGTTCGCGACGCAATTCCCGGCAGGAATGGTGCGGCGAATGGCGGCGTTCGGTCTGGGCCATGGGTTCCCCCTGTCCGACGATGCGTTGCGGGCGCAGAATGCGCCCGGTCACTCCCGGGACGCAAGCCATGCCCACGGATCCCCGCATCGATGCCTACATCGAACGCGCCGCGCCGTTCGCGCGGCCGATCCTGGTCCACGTGCGTGCGCTGGTGCACCAGGCCTGCCCTGGCGTGGAGGAAACCATCAAATGGGGCATGCCGACCTTCATGCATGCCGGCGGCATCCTGTGCGGGATGGCGGCGTTCAAGCAGCACGCCTCGTTCGGGTTCTGGAAGCACGCCATGGTGGTCGGCGAGGGCGAACGTGCGGATGAGAAGCCGCGCGATGGCATGGGCAGCTACGGCAAGCTGACCTCGCTGGACGACTTGCCGGCGAAGAAGGCCTTGCTGGCGCACATCCACAAGGCGATGAAGCTCAACGAGGACGGGGTGAAGGTACCGGCTGCGCGCAAGGCCGCGCCAAGGCCGGCACCGGAAACGCCGGCCGACCTGCTCGCCGCGTTTAAGCAGGACAAGGCGGCGCAGGCGACCTTCGATGCGTTCCCGCCGAGCTGCAAGCGCGAGTACATCGAATGGATCGTCGAGGCCAAGCGCGAGGACACCCGCGCGAAGCGGCTGGCACAGGCCGTGGAATGGCTGGCCGAAGGCAAGCGTCGCAACTGGAAGTACGAGAACTGTTGAACCCGGTTGGTGCATCGCGTCGGCGCACGCAATGCATGCAGTGATCAGTACACGGTGTCCGTGCGCAGCACCGGATAGCGATTGGTGCCGGCATCCCAGGCGGGATGGCGGCGGTAGAAGAAGTCCAGTCGCGCGCCGGGGCTCCTGGCGAACTCGGCATCCTCGCGCAGCTTGCGTTCGAATTCGGCCTTCAGCGCGGGATCCTGCGCCAGCATCAGCCGCGCCTGTTCCTCGGCCACGTAGCCTTCCATGTATTCCTTGCGCTCGAACGCATTGTTGAAGTCGCCCCAGGCGGCCATCGCATCGCCGGCGGTCGGTTCCAGGATGTTCACCAGCAAGCGCGACTTCGCCTGCGCGATCGGCACGTAAAGGCCGCCCGCGGCGATTTCCGCCGAATGCTTCGTCCACGCGCCTTTCAGGGTGACGCGCTGGTGGCCTTCGACCGAGGTCGGCGAGAACTGCACGGCGTCGGCGACGAAGGCCTGTGCATTCGGATCGCGCAACGGCGCGGTCAGCACGCGGAACGTGATGCCATGCGTGAGCAATTGCCGGGCCACCGCGACTGCGTAGGACTGCGGCACCAGGTAGCCGCCCTTCGGTGCGACGACGCTCGTCGCCGGCACGATCTCGTCGCGCAAAGGGATCTTCCACACCTGCGGCGTGGTTTCGTCGTAGCGCGTCATCGTGCCGCCGGAAATGTCCGATGGCGTGCGCGTGTACGCGTAGCCCAGGAAATCGATGGTGCGCACCTTGTCGGTGGCCTTGTACTCGACCGGCACTGATTGCCCGCCGAGTGCCGCCGCGCGCGCATCCGCATCGCGCGCCAGCTGCAGCCAGCGGGTGCCATTCGTGGCCGTCAATTCCAGCGCATCCAGCACGGTGTTGTAGGTGCTGCGCACGCGCTCCGGATAGGTGCGCCAGGAATGCGTCTCGACCAGGATGGCCAGCCGGTTGCGCAGCGGGAAATAGCCGTTGGAGAAGCGCGGGGTGCTGACGCCATGGATGAAGCCTGAGGCCGGATCATCGTCCTCCACGAAGCTCGGGTAGAAGCCGACCGGCAGCGAGCCCTGGGTGGCGAGTTTCGCGATGATGCCGTCCTTCAGCGCGTTGCCGGCTTCGCGCAGGGCGATGTCGCCGGAGTTGGTGGGTTCACCGGTGATCGAGATGTCGTGCTGGAACTTGGCGCCATCGGTGACGTGCAGGTCGAGCATCGCCAGCGGATCCCACTGGTTCACCAAGCCCAGCATCGCCTGCATTTCCGGGCTGTCGGCCTTCACGTAATCGCGGTTGAGGTTGTAGCGCTGTGCCGTGACGCGATAGCCCATCTGCTCCGGGCCGCGCTGGTTGGGCCGGTTCCACGCACGGAAGTTCTCGTGGCCGTCGGCGTTGAACACCGGCACGAACAGCAGCACCGCCTTGTCCAGCAGGCCTGCTCCGACCTTGCCCTGCAGCAGGTCGCGGATGAGCCAGAACCCGGCGTCCTTGCCATCGATCTCGCCGGCATGGATGCCGCCCTGCACCAGCACCACCGGCAGGTCGCGCGCCTGCGCCGCCTTGGGATCCAGCGCGCCGCTGGTGGACACCGCCATCGCCTTCATCGGCCGGCCCTCCGGGGTGGTGCCGAAGGTGAAACAGCGCACCGACTGCGGGTAGGCCTGCTCGAATGCATCGCACAGCGCGATGACCTCGTCGTAGCGACCGGTCTGCTTGAAGCCGCTGCGCTCGGCGGTGGTGGTCAGCGCGACGCTGCGCGCGAAGGCGGGCGAGGTGCCCATCAGCAGCGGGCAGGCGAGCAGGGCGGTGGCAAGCAGGGCACGACGCATGGTGGCTCTCCGGCGGGATTGGCCGATGGTAACCGCGGTGCCGGTGGGCACGGGCCTGCCCATGGTCATGCCGCATCCCGCCGGCCACGCATGCGAACATGCGCCATCGCCACGGAGCCCATTCGCATGAGCGCGTCGAACACCCGCATGACCCTGTACTACGCCCCCGGCGCCGCCAGCTTCCTGGTGCACTGGCTGCTGATCGACCTCGACGCGCCGCATGCGCTGCACCTGGTCGATACCGCCGCCAGGGCGCAGAAGTCGCCCGAGTACCTGGCGCTGAATCCGAATGGGGTGGTGCCGACGCTGGTCGTCGATGGCAGGCCGCACTACGAGGCCGCGGCGCTGGCGATGCTGCTGGCCGAACGTCATCCGGATGCCGGGCTGGCACCGGCGTTCGACGATCCGCGCCGTGCGGACTACCTGCAGTGGATGTTCAACCTGGCCAACATGGTGCAACCGCTGTTCCGCCAGTGGTGGTATCCGGGCGAGCCGGCCGGCGAAGCGAATGCGGACGCGATCCGCGCGCATTGCGCGCCCCGCATCGAGGCCGAATGGCAGCGCATCGACGACCACTTGGCGGCGAACGGCCCGCACCTGCTGGGCGAGGGCCTGAGCGTTGCCGATTTCTACCTGGTGATGTTGATGCGCTGGTCGCGCAACATGCCGAAGCCGGCGACCGAATGGCCGCACCTGGCCGCGCTGGCGCAGCGCCTGAAGGCACGCCCTTCCTTCAAGGCGCTCTACGAGCGTGAAGGCCTGGCCGAATGGGCCTGAGCGTTCGATCGGTTAGGCTTGCCGGGTTCGCACGACAAGGCCTTGCATGAACCAGACCGCCCCGACCGCGCGCATGCCGCGGCAGATTCCCTTCATCATCGGCAACGAAGCCTGCGAGCGCTTCAGCTTCTACGGGATGCGCAACATCCTGGTGCAGTTCCTGGTCAGCAGCGTGATCCTGGCCTACATCCCCGAGGCCCAGCGCGAAGGCGCGGCCAAGGATGTGTTCCACAGCTTCGTGATTGGCGTGTATTTCTTCCCGCTGCTCGGCGGTTGGCTGGCCGACCGGTTCTTCGGAAAATACAACACGGTGCTCTGGTTCTCGCTGATCTATTGCGCGGGCCATGCCTGCCTGGCGCTGTTCGAGGACAACAGGAACGGGTTCTACACCGGCCTGTTCCTCATCGCGCTGGGCAGCGGCGGCATCAAGCCATTGGTTGTCAGTTTCTGCGGCGACCAGTTCACCACCGCCAACAAGCACCTCGCCAAGATCGTGTTCGACGCCTTCTACTGGGTGATCAACTTCGGCAGTTTCTTCGCCTCGTTGCTGATGCCCTTGTTCCTGCAGAACTACGGACCGGCGGTGGCCTTCGGCATCCCGGGCGTGCTGATGTTCATCGCCACCCTGATTTTCTGGCTGGGCCGTCGGCAATATGTCCGGGTCCCGCCCACCCGCGGTGAGGATCCGGATTCGTTCTTCAACGTGGCCCGCACCGCGCTGAAGGCGCAGGTGGCGGGACAGGGGCGGCCCGGCCTGCTGGTCGCCGGCTTCGGCGTGGTGCTGGCGGTGGCGATGCTGATCTGCTGGGCGCTGCATGCATGGTTCGGGGTCAGCCTGCCGTTCTGGCCGGAGGATTTCCATTTCGTGATCACCGCCTGCCTGGCGCTGGGTTCGCTCATCGCGTTCGGCGGCATCGGCGTGTCGATGCAACTGGAGCGTGCTCGCGGCCAGCATCCGGATCCCGCAGTGGACGCTGTCCGTACGGTGCTGCGGATCCTGATCGTGTTCGCGCTGACCACGCCGTTCTGGTCGCTGTTCGACCAGAAAGCCAGCACCTGGGTGATCCAGGGCAAGGCGATGGTGATCCCGCATGAGGCCTGGTGGTGGCCGAGCCGGATCGTCCAGACCGCCGGACAGATGCAGGCGCTCAACCCGATCATGGTCATGGCCATCATTCCGTTCAACAACCTGCTGTTGTATCCGGCGCTGCGCCGCTGGGGATTCGAGCCGACGGCGCTGCGCCGCATGGGCACAGGCATCGCAGTGGCCGGTGTTGCCTGGATCATCGCGGCGCTGCTGCAATTGCGGATCGACGGTGGCGAAGCGGTGTCGCTTTCGACCCAGGTGTGGCCTTACCTGATCCTCACCTTCGCCGAGGTGCTGGTTTCCGCCACTGCGCTGGAGTTCGCATACAGCCAGGCCACGCAGTCGATGAAGGGCGTGATCATGGCGTTCTGGTACCTCACCAGCACCTTCGGCAGCCTCTGGGTGCTG
>DAOOCX010000079.1:0-10787 GCA_035408605.1 Thermomonas sp.
TGAGTTACATGATCGGATTGTGAGGGGTTGGGGGCGCTTGGTACGCTAAGTCGCGGACCCTCTCTCCGCCATTTCCAAGTTCCACCGTCGCACCAGTTCGTCTCCATGGTGGCCCCGTCGGCCCCTCGCGACGCTAGGTCGAAAACTCCGCCAGGGCCGGAAGGCAGCAACGGTATCGACTGATGCGGGCGCCGAGGTCAGCCGGCGGGGCCATCGCCATTCATGGGCTCCGCCCATGAATCCCAAAGTTTGCTTCGCAAACTTCGGGCCCCGGCTCCTACTTCCAGAACCCCCGGCGCTGCGCGCCACCCCCTTGACTCAAGGGGGTTGAACATCAAGAGCGAGCACATCGCGGCACCCGACTCCCGGCTCCGGATTCATCGAAGCGGGACGCGCGTGCATGCGACAATGCAGGCATGTCCTACCTCGTCCTCGCCCGCAAGTGGCGGCCCAAGCGTTTCGCCGAACTGGTCGGGCAGGAGCACGTCGTGCGTGCGTTGACCAACGCGCTGCAGACCGGCCGGGTCCACCATGCCTTCCTGTTCACCGGCACGCGCGGGGTCGGCAAGACCACGATCGCGCGGATCTTCGCCAAGTCGCTGAATTGCGAGCAGGGCACCAGTGCGGATCCGTGCGGGGAATGCGAGACCTGCCTGGCGATCGACGCCGGCCGCTACATCGACCTGCTGGAGATCGACGCGGCATCCAACACCGGCGTGGACAACGTCCGCGAGCTGATCGAGAACGCGCAGTACATGCCGTCGCGCGGCAAGTACAAGGTCTACCTGATCGACGAAGTGCACATGCTGTCGAAGCCGGCGTTCAACGCGCTGCTGAAGACGCTGGAAGAGCCGCCGGGCCACGTCAAGTTCCTGTTCGCCACGACCGATCCGGAGAAGCTGCTGGTGACGGTGCTGAGCCGCTGCCTGCAGTTCAACCTGAAGCGGCTGGACGAGGCGCAGATCCGCGGGCAGATCGTCAAGATCCTGGGTGCGGAAGGCATCGAGGCCGATGACGCGGCCGTGCGGCAGCTGGCGCATGCCGCCGACGGCAGCCTGCGCGATGCGTTGTCGCTGCTCGACCAGGCCATTGGCTACACCGGCGGGAAGCTCGAGGGCGCCGCGGTGGCGACGATGCTGGGGACGGTCGATCGCAGCCGCGTGCAGGCGCTGCTTGCCGCGCTGGCCGACGGCGATGGTGCGCGCTTGCTCGATGAGGCCACGCAACTCGCGGAGTTCTCGCCGGATTGGGGCAGCGTGCTGGACGCGGTGTCCGAGGCCTTGCACCGGATCCAGGTCAAGCAGTTGGTGCCTGCCGTCGAAGTCGCCAGCGATGCGATCGATATCGAAGCGCTGGCGACGCAACTGCGACCGGAACTGGTGCAGCTCTGGTACCAGATGGCGTTGAATGGTCGTCGCGACCTGGGTTACGCGCCCAGCCCGCGCAGCGGCTTCGAGATGAGCCTCTTGCGGATGCTGGCGTTCCGGCCGGAAACCGCCGGCGTGGGGGCGCAGCCATCGGTGCCGAAACCGGCGGTCGCGCCGCCGTCGTCCCCACAGGAGCGCAGCGCCGCCGCGGAACGCGCGCGCGCAGTGATGGCCGAGAGCCTGCCGAAGGCCGCAAAACCGTCGCCTGCACCCGTGCCCGAGCCCGAGCCGAGTCGCGAGTCCACGCCGCCCGTGCGGGTGGCGGAACCGCCGCCGCCACGGAGTGTGGAGTCGGTCGTGGCCGCCACGCCGCTTCCCGCGAATACCTTGCTGGTCACCGACAGCGAACACTGGCTGGACCTGGTGGCGCGCAGCAGCCTGCGCGGGCCGGCGAAGATGCTGGCCGAGCACGCGGCCTTCGTGGCCCATGGCGATGGGGTCTTGCGGCTCTCGCTGGCCACCGAGCACGAACACCTGAAATCGCCCAGCCTGGTGTTGCAACTGGGCGATGCGGTCTCCCGCCTGCTGGGCGGCAACGTGCAACTGCGCTTCGAGTCCGGCCCGGCGCGTGGCGAGACCGCCAGCGTGCGCAACAGCCGCGAACGCGAGCTGCGCCAGGCGGGCGCGGAGCAGGGCTTCGCCGCCGATCCCGCGATCCAGCGACTGGTGCAGGTGCACGGCGCGCAGCTGCTGCCGGAGTCGATCCGGCCGCTTGGTGACACCTGATCCCTCCATTCCGATACACGACGACAGGAACGACGACATGCGTGGAGACATCGCCCAGCTGATGCAGCAGGCGCAGAAGATGCAGGAAAACATGCAGCGCGCGCAGGACGAGATCGCCGCGCTCGAGGCCACCGGCAATGCCGGCGGCGGCATGGTCAGCGTGACCCTGGGCGGGCGCATGGACTGCCGCAAGGTGCGCATCGACCCGTCGCTGTTCTCCGATCCGGAGATGGCGGAGGACCTGGTGGCGGCCGCGTTCAACGACGCGGTCAACCGGATCAATGCCGAATCGCAGGCGAAGATGTCGGCCGCCACCGCGGGCATGCCGATCCCACCGGGCATGAAGCTGCCGTTCTGATGTGCTTGCCGTCGTCCTGATTTTTTTCAAGTCATTCCCGCCGTCGCGGGAATGACGAACCTTTGCCCATGACGACCTCCCTCCTCGAACAACTCATCGACGCATTGCGCGTGCTGCCCGGCGTCGGCCAGAAGTCGGCGCAACGCATGGCCTACCACCTGCTGGAGCGCCAGCGCGACGGCGGGCGACGCTTGGCCGATGCGCTGGCCGAGGCGATGGAACACATCGGGCATTGCGAGCGTTGCCGCGATTTCAGCGAAACCTCGGTGTGCCCGACCTGCGCCAGCAACGCGCGCGACGTGCACCTGCTGTGCGCGGTGGAGACGCCGGCCGACCGGTTGGCCATCGAGCAGGCCACCGGCTTCCGCGGGCTGTACTTCGTGTTGCAGGGACGATTGAGTCCGCTCGACGGCATCGGCCCGCGCGAACTCGGGCTGGACCGGCTGGCGCAGCGGCTGGAGGAAGGGGAGGTGCAGGAGCTCATCGTCGCCACCAACCCCACCGTGGAAGGCGAGGCGACCGCGCACTACCTGGCGCAGCTGGCGCGGGCTCGCGGCGTGCACCCGAGCCGGCTTGCCCACGGCGTCCCGCTGGGCGGCGAGCTGGAATACGTGGATCGCGGGACGTTGTCGCATGCGTTCGGCAGCCGCAGCGAGATTCCCGACGAACGCAGCAACGGCGAGCGCGCCCATGGCGAACACAACTGAGGAACGTCCGATGAGCGACACCATCTTCCACAAGATCCGCCATGGCGAGATCCCGGCCGACATCGTGTACGAGGACGAACACCTGTTCGCCTTTCGCGACATCGCCCCGCAGGCGCCGGTGCACGTGTTGTTCGTTCCCAAGACCGACTTCGCCACGCTCAACGACGTGCCGGACGACCAGGCCATCGTGGTGGGTCGGCTTGCGACCGCAGCAGCGCGCTATGCACGCGCGCAGGGCTTCGCCGAGGACGGCTATCGCATCGTCATGAACTGCAATGGCGACGGCGGGCAGACCGTGTTCCAGATCCACCTGCACCTGCTCGCCGGCGCGCCGCTGGGGCGCTTCGGCACGCAGGCCACCTGAGGGCGATCAGGCGGCAGCGTGCCCCTGCAGCCCGTGCAACACGGCCATCGCGTCGTTCGCCTGATCGAAGGGGACGAAGAGGTGATCGTGGATCGTGCCGGCGATCACGTTGCAGCCGATCCCGGCTTTCGCCAGCGCCTGCGAAAACGCAGCAGTCAAGCCGACGGCCGCAAGGTCGGAATGCACCTCCAGGGTGATCCACGCAGCGGTGAACGCCATCGGCAGGCCGAGCGCCAGCGCATCCGTTTCGGTCACGACGACGGACAGGCCTTCCGCTTCGCGGATGGACGCCACGATGGATGTCGGATCGATCGCCTGGCCGCGCGGCAAGGTGGTGAACACATAGCGTCCCGGGTGCAGCGACGGATGCATCCTCGCCAGCAACCGGTCCAGGTCGCGGATCGCGCCTGTGCTCACCAGTTCCAGGCCCACGGCCAAGGCGAGGGGCGGGTGACCACGTCCACGCGTTCGCGCTTGGGCCACAGGTAGACCACGTCCGCGGCGACGCGCGGGAAGTCGTAGACGTAACCCTCGACCTTGCGCTTTTCGTAGCCTTCGATCCGGCCAGTGAAGGTCACTTCGCGGTTGGGTTCGAACAGCGCCGGGTCGTAGAAGCCGGTGCGGCAGGCGATGAAGCGGCCCCAGGTGTCGTCGCTGGCCCAGACCGGGCGGCCATCGGCATTGAGCTTGGTGGAAATCACTTCGAAGCAGGTGCGGTCCGTGCGTGGTTCCGTGCGGAGGATCCGGCCGCCCCAGCGCACGCTGGCGCCCGTGTGGTCGCCGACGACGGCCTGGTGCGGCGTCAGCGCATCGAACTGGCCCTGCAGCGGCCTCGGTTGGGTGGCGGCACAGGCGGCCAGCAGGATGGCGGCGATGCCGGTGGCGATCGGGCGAAAGGTCATGGCGGTTCCGGGGAGGCAGGTGCGATGGACGACGGCGTCAGGCCGGCACCGTAACAGGCATCGATCAAGGCCGCGTCACGGGCGATGGCGTCCGAGATCCCGCAGCAACCCCTGCAGTTCGGCCGGCTGCGGTGCATAGCGCGCATCCGAGAAGCGCCGGCTCAAGATGGCGAGATGCTCGCCGGCACGCGGTTGGTCGGCGGCGACGCGCTCGGCCCACGCCTGCGCCGGTTCGTGCTGCGCGCGGCCACGCCCGAGCCGGCGGTAGCGTGCGTCGAGCCGGTGCCAGGCCCGCAGCAGCGGGTCGCGTTCGCGTTCGCCGCGGGCGATCAGCCACGCCATCCAGGCCAGGGCCAGGCCAGCCAGCAGCGCGAACAGCAGGATCAGGTGCTGCCCCTTCAGCTTGCCCAACCCGAAGGGTTTCAGCAGGTCCTGCTGGCGCTGCGCGTTGAAGCCCAGCACGAAGTCGTTCCAGCCACGGCGCAGCCAGTCGCCGGCATTGAACATCGGCACCAGCCCGTCAAACGCACCGATCCGACCCGGCTGGCGGTCGGCCAGGGTGTCGTACACGCGCTCCGGCGCGACCGCGGCCGTCGGATCCACCCGCACCCAGCCGCGCCGCGGCAGCCAGACCTCGGCCCAGGCATGCGCGTCGGAATTCAGTACCAGCCAGTAGCCACCGATCGGGTTGCGATAGCCGCCGGCGAACCCGGTCACCACGCGCGCCGGCACGCCCGACGCGCGCATCAGCACCACGAAGGCGGAACTGAAATGCTCGCAGTAGCCTTGCTTGCGATCGAACAGGAAATCGTCGACTTCGTTGCGGCCGGCCAGTGGCACCTTGAGGGTGTACGCGAAGTCGCGGCGGATCCAGGTCAGCGCGCGGTCGGCGATGCGTGCGTCGGCTACGCCGGTGGCATCGCGGCCGGCTTCGCGCCGCCACTGCCTGCCCAGCGCCAGGGTGCGCGGGTTGAAGCCCCGTGGCAGCCGCAGCGCGCGGTCGCGCAGCATCGGGTGCAGGTCGGGTTCCGCTGCGGCGGGGGGGGCCGAGCGCATCCGCCAGCGTGAGACGTTGTTGAGCGGGGTGTCGCTCCAGGTACTGAAATCGATGCTGACATGCGCATTCGCCGGCACCGCCGTGGGCAGGTCGAGCACGATCATCTGCCGGCTCTCGGTGGGCTCCAGGTCGAGCTGGTAGTCCCAGCCTGGCCCCGCCGGGCGCATCGGCGCGGCGGGTGCCGGCTGCAACCAGTGCGCCTGGGTCCAGGCACGCCCGTCGAAGTTCCACAGCACTGGTCCGCGCCAGTACATGTCCTGCGGCCGAGGTTCCGCGCCGAAGAACTGCACCCGTGCCGCCGGGCTGTCGTCGGTCATGAGGTCCAGGAACCCGCCGGGCGTCATGTTGTCGGACAGGCCGGGCTTGGCCAGCGCACGCTCGGGCAGGCCCCACAACGGCGAAGGCAGGCGCGGGAACAGCCAGAACGCGGCCAGTGCCAGTGGCAGGCCCAGCGCGAGCAGGCGCAGGACGCCGGTCGATCCCGACCACCAGCGCGGGCCATCGGCAACGCGGACCTCGCCTTCGTCGCGGGCCAGGCATTGCAGGGCGAGCAGGGCCAGCAGCACGGCGGCCAGCGCCAGTGCCAGGCTGAGCGGTCCCTGGTCGAGCAGGAATGTGGCGAATGGCGCGAACAGGGCGAAGCCGACCAGGCTGCGGCCATCGCGCAGGGTCATGGTTTCCGATGGCTTCAGCGCCAGCATGCCGGCGAGCAGGGCGCAGGCGGTATCGCGGCCGATCCCGGGAGACACCGCGACCACGGCCAGCAGCACGCCGATGCCCAGCAGGATGCGGAAGACGGCCTGCAGCGGTCGCCGCCAGGAGGCCGCCGCGACCAGCACGGCAGCGACGCCGAAGCCCCAGCCAAGTTCGGGCGGCAGTTGCAGCAACAGCGGCATCAGGCAGGTCGCGGTGGCCAGCAGTACATGGCGCCGCGCCGTGGCCTGCATCGGCGGCGAGGGCGTGCGCTCAGCCATGCGTGGGCTCGCCCGGCAGCAGGGCGAGTGCGCGCAGGCAGCGATGCCGCTGCAGCGCGCCCAGGCCCATCGCGATCACCGGCTGGCCCGGCAGGCGCAGGCCGTAGCGACGACCCTCGCGCTCGGCATCGTCCACCCAGCGGGCGAGCCGGCGGATGCGTTGTTCGTGCGGCAGGCCGTGGGTCGCCTGCCAGTCGAGCACCAGTTCGCCGCTGAGTTGCTGCTCGTATTCGCGGACCAGCAGGACGTCGCGGCGGGCCGACGCCTTCCACGCCACCGAGCGCGGGGTGTCACCGGCGCGGTAATTGCGCAGGTGGTGGACATCGTCGCCGGCGCGCGCGGGCCGTGGCCGGCCCTTGCCGCCGGCGGGGGCGGGCAGCGGCGGTGCCTGTGCCTCCGGCGCCGGATACACCAGCACCGACTGGTTCGGCCAGACGTACGACCACGCACGGGCCAGGCCCAGCGGCTGCACGGTGCCCAGCTCGAGCCGGGGCAAGGCCAGCCAGCCGCGACGCTGCGTGGGCAGGTGCAACTCGACGGTGGTGCCGTGGCTGTCGAGGGTGGTGTGCAGGGCGTCGCCTGCCGCGGCCACGCGCAGTCCACGCCGGATGCGCGCATCGACGGTGTCCAGGGCGATCTTCAGGCGGAGGTCTTCGCCGGCGGCGACCGGGTCGGCGGAGACCGCCAGCAGGCGCAGGCCGGACAACTGCATGTGCGCGGCGATCAGGCTGGCCTGCGCGGCACCGGCCAGCAGCAGGGCCAGCAACAGCGCCGGGTTGTTGTTGAAGTTCAGCGCCCCCAGGCCCATCGTCCCCAGCAACAGGCCGAAGAACAGGCCGGTCGCGGTGGGCAGGACGTAGATGCGGCTGCGCCGCAACAACACCGGCAGCGGCTCCGGCTGGCGGGGCCGCATCCATGCCTGCAGGCGACGGCGCAACGCGTCGCGCATCTCAGTCGATGGCCACCGCGTGCAGGATCTCGCGCGCCAGCGTGGTGGTCGAGGCATCGGCCTCGCCGACCAGGCGGTGCTCGGCGACCGCCCCGAACAGGGCCTGCACGTCTTCGGGCAGCGCGTGCCCGCGGCCGAGCAGCAGCGCGTGCGCGCGCGCGGCGCGCAGCAATGCCAGGCCGGCACGTGGCGACAGGCCCACGCGGACGCCCGGGTGTCGCCGGCTGCGGCCGACCAGCGCCTGCACGTAGGCCACCAGGGGATCGCTGGCATGCACCGCCTGTACCGCGCGGCGCAGGTCCAGGATGCGTTCGGCATCCAGCAACGGTTGCGCCTGCGCGATCAATTCGCGGCGGTCGCTGCCTGCCAACAGGGCGCGCTCGGTTGCCTCGTCCGGATAGCCAAGCGCCAGCCGCAGCAGGAAGCGGTCGAGCTGCGAATCCGGCAGCGGGTAGGTGCCGGCCAGGTCCACCGGGTTCTGGGTGGCGATCACCAGGAACGGATCGGGCAGGGCATGCGTGCGTCCGTCGATGCTGACCTGGTGCTCGGCCATCGCTTCCAGCAAGGCACTTTGCGTGCGCGGCGGCGCGCGGTTGATCTCGTCGGCCAGCAGCACGTGGTTGAACACCGGGCCAGGATGGAATTCGAAGCGGCGCGCCTGCGCTTCGTACACCGAGACGCCGAGGATGTCGGCGGGTAGCAGGTCGGAGGTGAACTGCACGCGGGCGAACCCGAGCCCGAGCGTCGCGGCCATCGCATGCGCCAAGGTGGTCTTGCCCAGTCCGGGCAGGTCTTCGATCAGCAGGTGGCCATCGGCCAGCAGGGCGACGAAGGCATGCCGCACCTGTTGCGGCTTGCCCAGCACCAGGCGGTTGACCTGCGCCTGCGCATCGCGCAAGGCCGCGCCCAGGGCTTCGGGTAGGATCGCGTCGGGTGCCGGGGATGTGGACATTGGAGACCTCGGTAGGTTGCCGCGAGTGTAGCGAGGTCGGGTGGATGCGGGAGGCGAACGACGCGACGACCGCAAGACGCGGGTTCCTCGCGCTGTGGCTGGTGGTGTTCGCGATCAAGCTGGCGTTGGCTGCGCGGCTGCCGCTGTTCGTGGACGAAGCGTTCTACTGGCAGGAAGGCCGCCACCTGGCGTGGGCGTACTCGGACCTGCCGGGCCTGAGTGCGTGGCTGGCCGCCGTGGGTGATGCGATTGCACCCGGCAATGTGCTGGCGCTGCGCTTGCCCTTCCTGCTGGTCGGTGCCGCGGTGCCGTGGCTGGTGGCGCGGATGACGATGCGCGAACTCGACGCGCGCAGCGGCTGGTGGGCGGGATCGCTGGCCCTGCTGCTGCCGCTGGCGGGCACGCTGGGGCTGCTGGCCCTGCCCGACGCACCGATGTTGCTGGCCAGCGTGCTGTGCCTGGATGCCGGGCTGCGGCTGCTGCGTCGCGTGGATGCCTTCGCCGCCGGCGAACTGGCGCTGGGTCTGGTGGTCGGCGGACTCACCCATTACCGCTTCGTCGCGGTGATCGCAGTCGGCTTGTTCGCCTTGTTGGCCGTGCGCCAAGGCCGCGCCGTGCTGCGCAGTCGCTGGACGTGGGCGGCGGTCGCGATCGGAGCGCTGGCATGGCTGCCGCTGCTGCTGTGGAACCTGCACAACGCCGACGCCGGCCTGCGTTTCCAGTTGGTGGATCGCCATCCCTGGCAGTTCAGCGGTGAGGGCTTCCGGCTGGGCCGGATGCAGTTGCTGCTTGCGACGCCGCTGCTGCTGGCGGCGATGGTGGTCGCGGCCTGGCGCGGCATGCGCGATGCGCGTCCGGGCGTGCGCTACCTGTCGCTCTCCGGCGCGATGATCGTGCTCGGCTTCCTTGCGCTGGGCTTCTTCGCCGATCGCGAGCGCGCCAGCTTCCACTGGCCCTTGCCGGGCTACATCGCCTTGCTGCCGCTGGTGCCCGCGGTGCTTGGACGCTGGCATCGCGGCTGGCGCATCGCCGCATGGACCATCGCGGCGCTCGGCCTGGCGACGGTACTCGCGTTCTACGTGGCCGCGTCGGTGCCGGCGCTGCGCGAGCAGGCGGCATCGCGCAATTTCCATCCCACCAATTTCGCCGGTTGGGACGTGCTGGCGCGCGAGGTCGATGCCCGTCTCGCGACGATGCCCGAGGGCACGCGCGTGCTGGCCGGCAATTTCAAGATCGGCGCGGAGCTGGGCTTCGCCCGCGGCGACGCCGACATCGCCGTGCTCGACCACCCGCTCAACCACAAGCACGGACGCGCGCCGCAGCTTGCGCTGTGGGGACTCGCGCACGACACCCGCGACTCGCTTGGCGACACGCCGCTATTGCTGGTCGCCAGCAGCAACGACGTCGATTTCCGCGACCTGCTCGCGCATTACCACCGGCTGTGCGAGCAGGTCGGGCCGCTGCCGCCGCCGCGCGTGCTCAACATCGACCATGGCCGCCAGCGCTTCCTGCTGTTCGAGCTGGGGACGAGCCGGCGCGATGGTCCGTGCACCACGCCGGCGATCGCGTTCCTGGATGCGCCCGCGCCATCGGCGCGCGTCGGCGGTGCCTTCCAGGTGGCCGGCTGGGCGTTCAAGGATGGCGTGGGCCTGCGCGGTGTCGATGTGCTGGTCGATGGCCACGTCGTTGCGCATGCACGCTATGGCGAGGCGAACACGGGCGTGGCCGATTTCTGGAGGGGGAGCACCGATCCCAATCATCCGCGCGTGTACTTCCGTGCGCAGGTTGCCGGCCTCCCGGCTGGCCGGCACTGGCTGGGCCTGCGCCTGCATGGGGCCGATGGCAGCAGCGAGGACTGGCCGTCGCAGCTCGTCGTGGTGCGCTAGGGGAGGACGAAGCCGGCCTGGCGCAGCAACCGGCAGGTCGCGATCAGCGGCAAGCCGACCAGGGCGCTCGGGTCGCGGTTGTCGATCGCCTCGAACAGGGTGATGCCCAGGCCCTCCGACTTGAAGCTGCCAGCGCAGTCGTAGGGCTGCTCGGCATCGACGTAGCGCTCGATCGCAGCATCGTCCAGCAGGCGGAACTGCACCTCGGTCAGGTCGATGTCGGTGAACACCCGGCCGTCCGCGTGGGCGAGGCACAACGCGGTATGGAAACGCACGGTGCGCCCGGACATCGTCCGTAGTTGCCCGATCGCCGCGTCGCGTCCGCCCGGTTTGCCCAAGGGCACGCCATCGAGGTCGGCGACCTGGTCGGAACCCAACGCCCACGCATCGTCCGGCAGGCCGTGCGCCACGTCGCGGGCCTTGGCAACGGCCAGGCGGTTCGCCAGTGCGCGTGGGGACTCGGCGGGCAGCGGCGTTTCGTCGAC
>DAOOCX010000080.1:0-10549 GCA_035408605.1 Thermomonas sp.
GGCCGGAACGGACTGCCCGATTACGTAGTACTCCCGCAAGCCACGATACGGCGCAAACTGCCCGCCTGGGCCGGCTGAGCACCGGGGCAGATCCGGCCGAGCCGCCGTTTCGAACGATCCAGACACAACCTGAGGGGATATCGATGAAGAAGCTGTTGTTGGTCGCGGGCGCCTGCCTGCTGTTGAGCGGACCGGCCCTGGCCCAGCGCAACAAGAACGACCCGAAGGGCGCCGCGGCCGGCGCCAATTCGTCGGGGGCTTCCGCAACGCTCGAGCACTGCGACGCGCCGCTGGGCACGGTCGGCGTGGTCGAGGAGCAGGACGGCGACTGGTATCGCTACCTGACCTCCGACCTGCGCCTGCCGTCCACGATTCCGCTCATCCGGATGATGATCCAGCAGTCCAACTGCTTCGTGGTGGTCGAGCGTGGCCGCGCGATGCAGAACATGATGCAGGAACGCGCCCTGGCCGACAGCGGCGAGATCCGCGAGGGCAGCAACTTCGGCAAGGGCCAGATGGTCGCCGCCGACTACACCATCAATCCCACCATCAACTTCTCGCAGAGCGATGCCGGCGGCATCGGCGGGGTGCTCGGTGCCTTCGGTGGCCGCAAGCTGGGTGCGATCGGCGCGGTGGTCGGCGGGCTGAAGTTCAAGAAAGCGGAAACCATCCTGACCATGATCGACAACCGCTCCGGCGTGCAGCTGGCGGCGGCGCAGGGCCAGGCGCGCAAGACCGACTTCGGCGGCGGTATCGCCGGCTGGGGCGGTTCGGGCTACGGCGCGCTGGGCGGCTACACGAATACCCCGGAAGGCAAGGTGCTCGCCGCGGCCTTCGCGGATGCCTACAACAACCTGGTGCGCGCCCTGCGCAACTACGAGGCACAGGAAGTCGAAGGCGGCTTGGGCAAGGGCGGCAAGCTGAAAGTCGGCAACTGAGTCCCTGCCCCGCACCACCCCGGGACGCCCGGCATCGCCGGGCGTTCCTGTTTCCGCGGACCCCGCATCGCATGCCATGCTGCCGCGATGCCGACCCTGCTGGTGAAAGCCAAACCGAATGCCCGCCTCTCCTCGCTCACGCGCCAGGACGACGGCACCTGGCTGGCGCAGCTGAAATCGGCGCCGGTGGATGGCAAGGCGAATGCGGAACTGATCGGGTTGGTCGCTCGCCATTTCGGCTGCGCCAAATCCTCGGTGAGCATCAGGACCGGCGCGGGCAGCAAGCTCAAGCGGGTGGAAATCCCGGACTGACGCGGGCCGCAATCACTTGCAGGCCAGGCCTTCCAGCGTCATCGCCGCGGCGAACACCGGGATTGGCTTGAGGTCGCCGGCGCGGGCGGCGTCCATGCTGTCCTTGAGGTAGATCCGCGAACGGCCCTGTGCATCCAACTTGGGCGGGGCCACCTTCGCATCCTTGCGCCAGACGCGCACCACCGCCTGGCGCGACGGGCAGCTCGCGCTCGGCACGCGGATCACGTCGTTCAGGACCCAGCCGTTGGCGACCGAGGCCTTGGCATTGGCGGCATCGACCAGCTTCGCGCGCGGGGCGCAACGATCGCTGGTCCGGACCGCGGCGAACTCGTAGGGCTTGCCGGCATTGCCGGTGAACCGGCCCTCCAGGCGCGCGCAGGCTTCGGGGATGGTGCGCAACGTATGGACGACGCCGGTGGCTTGCGGGCTGGCCACGTCGCGACGGATTTCGGGCACCGGATCGGCAGCCTGGACGCTGGCGGTGGCCACCAGCAACAGGCTCAACAGTATGTGCGGTCGCAGCATCGCATGGCTCCGGTGGGACGGCTGGGAGCGGCAGGCTGCCACGCGTTCGATGAATCGGGCATTCATGGCGCGATCCCTGCTTCCGCGCGCATCCGGCAGGCGCCGCGCTGTGCGATAGTCGGGGCGTCGCCCGCCGACGGCGGGTGCACACCCAACGGTCTTCCATACGAACACTCCGGGGAGGGGTTTCATGCTGGAGCAATACGGTTTGGTATTGGCGCTGGTCTGCGCCGTCATCGCGATCGCCTACGGCCTGTGGGCCGCCGGCTGGATCAACCGGCAACCCGCCGGCAACGAACGCATGCAGGAGATCGCGGGGGCGATCCAGGAAGGCGCGCGCGCCTACCTCAATCGCCAGTACATGACGATCTCGGTCGCCGGCGTGGTCCTGTTCGTCCTCATCGGCGTGTTCCTGAACTGGCATACCGCGATCGGCTTCGCCATCGGCGCGATCCTGTCCGGCGCCGCCGGCTACATCGGCATGAACGTGTCGGTGCGCGCCAACGTGCGCACCGCCGAGGCCGCGCGCAGCGGCATGGGCCCGGCGATGAACGTCGCCTTCAAGGGCGGCGCGATCACCGGCATGCTGGTGGTGGGGCTGGGCCTGCTGGGCGTGGCCGGCTACTACTTCGTGCTGCAGAAGATGGGCCTGTCGCAGGCCGACAACCTGCACGCGCTGGTGGGCCTGGCGTTCGGCTCGTCTCTGATCTCGATCTTCGCGCGCCTCGGCGGCGGCATCTTCACCAAGGGTGCGGACGTCGGTGCCGACCTGGTCGGCAAGGTCGAGGCCGGGATTCCCGAAGACGACCCGCGCAACCCGGCGGTGATCGCCGACAACGTGGGCGACAACGTCGGCGACTGCGCCGGCATGGCCGCCGACCTGTTCGAGACCTACGCGGTCACGGTGATCGCCACCATGCTGCTGGGCGGCATGATGACGATGGTGCCGGGCAGCGCGGACTTCGCCGGCAAGAACGCGGTGCTGTATCCGCTGGTGCTGGGCGGCGTGTCGATCCTCGCATCGATCATCGGCGCGGCCTTCGTCAAGGTCAGCGGCGACAAGCCCAACATCATGGGCGCGCTGTACAAGGGCGTGATCATCTCGGCGGTGCTGGCGGCGATCGCGTTCTACCCGATCACCACCCAGCTGATGGGCGACAACGCCCACGGCGCGATGAACCTCTACATCTGCGCGCTGATCGGCCTGCTGCTGACCGGCGTGATCGTGTGGATCACCGAGTACTACACCGGCACCCAGTACAAGCCGGTGCAGCACGTGGCCAAGGCCTCCACCACCGGGCACGGCACCAACATCATCGCCGGCCTCGGCGTGTCGATGAAGTCCACCGCGCTGCCGGTGATCGCGGTCTGCCTGGCGATCTGGTTCTCCTACCTGCATGGCGGCCTGTACGGCATCGCCATCGCCGCCACGTCGATGCTGTCGATGGCTGGCATGATCGTGGCGCTGGACGCCTACGGCCCGATCACCGACAACGCCGGCGGCATCGCCGAGATGGCGGAGCTGCCGCCGGAAGTGCGCAATATCACCGACCCGCTGGACGCGGTGGGCAACACCACCAAGGCGGTGACCAAGGGTTACGCGATCGGCTCGGCGGCGCTTGCGGCACTGGTCCTGTTCGCCGACTACACGCACAACCTGGAAGCGGCCAACGGCGGCATGAAGTTCGCGTTCGACCTGTCCGACCACCGGGTGATCATCGGCCTGCTGATCGGCGGCCTGATCCCGTACCTGTTCGGCGCCATGGCGATGGAAGCCGTGGGCCGCGCGGCCGGCAGCGTGGTGGAGGAAGTGCGCCGCCAGTTCCGCGACATCCCCGGGATCATGGACGGCACCGGCAAGCCGCAGTACGACAAGGCCGTGGACATGCTGACCAAGTCCGCGATCAAGGAAATGATCGTGCCGTCGCTGCTGCCGGTGGCGGTGCCGATCATCATCGGCTTGCTGCTGGGGCCGGAGGCGCTTGGCGGCCTGCTGATCGGCACCATCGTGACCGGCATCTTCGTGGCGATCTCGATGACCACCGGTGGCGGCGCGTGGGACAACGCCAAGAAGTACATCGAGGATGGCAACTTCGGCGGCAAGGGCTCCGAGGCGCACAAGGCCGCGGTGACCGGCGACACCGTCGGTGATCCGTACAAGGACACCGCCGGCCCGGCGGTCAACCCGCTGATCAAGATCATCAACATCGTGGCCCTGCTGATCGTGCCGCTGTTGCCGGTCTCCAGCGCCAGCGGCGACAACCATGCGACGGCTGCCCCGGTGGCGGTCGAGGCCGCGGCGGTGGAGGCAGCGCCTGCCCCAGCCGTCGAGGCCCCTGCGCCGGTTGCCGAAGCGCCGGCAACGGCCGAAGGCGCGACCGCCGCCCCGGCCGATGCGCCAGTGGCGGAAGTGCCGGCGCAGTAACGAGCCGGCGGGGAATCCACGGAACGGCGGCTTCGGCCGCCGTTTTCGTTTCCGGCATCCGCCATACTCCGCGGCGTCCCCGCCGGTGGAACCCCCATGCGCCGCGCCTGCCTCTCGCTGCTCGCCGCCCTCATGCTCGCGCCCTGCGCGCCCGCCGCAATCGCGCAAGCCAAGCCACCCGCCGCCACGCAGGTCACGCTGGCGCCGGGCCAGTTCCTGTGGCACCCGGAGATCGCGCCCAGCGGGCCGATGGTGCTGGTGATCAGCCTGGACGAGCAACGCGCCTACGTGTACCGCAACGGCCTGGCGATCGGCGTGTCCACGATCAGTTCGGGCAAGCCGGGCAAGGAAACGCCCACCGGCGTGTTCACCATCCTGCAGAAGAACAAGGACCACCGGTCCAACCTCTACAGCAACGCGCCGATGCCGTGGATGCAGCGACTGACCTGGGACGGCATCGCCTTGCATGGCGGGGCGCTGCCGGGTTACCCGGCCTCGCACGGCTGCGTTCGCCTGCCGCACGCCTTCGCGGAAAAGCTCTTCGCGGAAACCCGCACCGGCGACACCGTGGTGGTAGCGAATGCCAAGGCCGGTGCCGCCAGCGCGGTGTACCCGGCGGTACTGGCGCCGGTGGCGAAAGACGGCTCGGCGGTCTCGACCGGCAACATCCTGGCCGGTTACACCTGGAACGACGCCCTCACCAACCCGACCGGCCCGGTCAGCGTGCTGGTCAGCCTGGCGGACAAGCGCGTGTTCGCGATGCGCAACGGCGTGGTGTTCGCCGAAGCCGCGCTGGACATCCGCGACGGCTTCGCCATCGGCGGCTCGGTGCTGATCGTGATCGGCGGCGAGAACACCGCTGGTCCCAGCCTGCTCGCCCCCGACCGCCCACGCCACGACTGGACCGCATACCCGATCCTGGGCGTGGACGGCGAATCGCTGGCCATGCTGCAACTGCAGTTGCAATCGATGCCGCTGCGGGTGGATGACGCCTTCGCGCGCCGCCTCTACGACGTCCTCAAGCCCGGCACCACGCTGCTGCTCACCGACCTGCCGGCGGTGCGGCCGGATCCTTCCGCAGCGCTGCAGCCGGTGCTGGAATCCGACGACGCCACGCCCGCCGGCGGCGCACCGAACCGGTAACCGATCGCGGCGTGCTGCAACGCAGCACCGGCCGACGTAGAATGCCGGGCCAGAGCGGCCGAACGGCCCCACCCACCTCCAGGAACGACCACGTCATGGGCCTCGACCTCGTCCCCACCGGCAAGAATCCGCCGGACGAACTCAACGTCATCATCGAAATCCCGAAGGATGCCGAGCCGGTCAAGTACGAAGTGGACAAGGCCAGCGGGGCGATCTTCGTCGACCGCGTGCTGTCCACGCCGATGCGCTACCCGTGCAACTACGGCTACGTCCCGCACACGCTGTGCGGCGATGGCGACCCGGCCGACGTGCTGGTGCTGATGCCGCTGGCGCTCATCCCCGGCTCGGTGATCCGGGTGCGCCCGGTTGGCGTGCTGCGCATGGTCGACGAGGCCGGCGCCGACGAGAAGATGCTGGCGGTGCCGATCAGCAAGGTCTACCCCGGCTACGACCACATCCAGCACATCGACGACGTGCCGAAGCACTGGCTCGACCGCATCGGCTACTTCTTCGAGCACTACAAGGACCTGGAAGCCGGCAAGTGGGTCAAGCTGGACGGCTGGGGCGGCCGCGACGAGGCCCGCCAGCTGCTGGTCGAGTCGATCGAGCGCTACGAAGCCAGCGCGGAAAAGCCGAACTTCTGAGCCAGGCCGCATCGCCCCGCAGTGCATGCGGGGCGGGCGCGGTCAGGATCGCCTGACCGCCATCTTGGCCACGCGCGCCAGCACGCCATCGATCCAGCGCGTGCCATTGGCCAGCCTGATCATCGCGACCGGCTCCGGCACCTGCTGGATGAACCGTTCCAGCGTCGCCCAGTATTCCGCCTTACCTTCGCCCGAATCGCCGTAGCGGGCCCACAGGCCTCGCCAGGCCTGGAAGAAGCGCTCGACCTGCGCATGCGCGGCCGCCAGGTTCGGATCGCGCGGATCGGCATCGTCCAGCAGGCGGCGCATGTGGTAGTCCGCCTCCCATGGTGTCATCGCCCGGGGGATGTTGTAGTGCTCGCACACCAGCGCTGCCGCCGCCGATGAAGGGGGGACATGGATCGCCTTCCACGCTCCGCGGTCGGCGTCGTGTCCCCGCCCCGCGGCGACCAGATCCCAGAACGCTTCGCCGCCGACGGTATCGGCGACCAGGTGGATGCGGCTCTGGCTGGCATCGTTGATGACGTTGTGGTTGCGCCACGTATCGAAGATCCAGCACTCGCCCGCGGCCATGTGGATGGCCACCTCCCCGCACTCGAAACGCACCGTCGGCTGGGTCACGATCGGCACGTGCACGCGCACGCGCTCGGCCCAGTAATAGCCCTGGTCCACGTGCGGGGTGACTTCGGCCTGCCCGGCCAGGCGCATCAGGCGCGTGCGCCCGAGGGTGGCGCCGAAACTGGCCATCACTTGCATCAGGTAGGGGCAGCGCAGCAGTTCGGGCGTCGGCGCCATGGTGCCGGCGAAGGATTCATTGGCCGGCTCGCCGTCGACGGCCAACAAGGGCAGCATCGAATTGCCGGGGAATTTCTGCGGGTGGTCGCGCCATACGCCTTCGCCCAGCGCCTCGATCTCGGCCGCGAGCACGCCGGCGTCGAACAGCAGCGGCAACTGGATGAACGGACGTGGCAGCTTCATTCCGGTGGATCCGGGCGATGCATCGGCGAGGCCGCCATTGTAGCGGCCCCACGCTGCGGCTTCAGCCGCGCTCCTGGCGGACGATGGTCAACCCGATCAGCCGCGAGACCACGGTGGCGATGTAGCCCACGCCGGCGAACTGCTCGAGCATGGTCAGCACGCGTGCCGGCGCGCTGACCGGCAACACGTCGCCCAGGCCGGTCGCCGAGAGGTTGCTGAAGCTGTAGAACAGCAGCTCCATCCAGGTGCGTGGGCGCCCCGGCTCGAACCCGGTGAAACTGCCGGGATACCAGGCTTGGCAGACGTAATACGCGTATGCAAAGCCCCAGGCCAGCAAGGTGAACGTGGCGGCCGCCGCGAACAGTTCGTCGGCGGTCACCTTGTGGTCGTGCAACATGTAGGAGATCAGGCTGGCCGCGGCGTAGAAATACAGCGCCGCTTCCAGCAATGCCGAATAGGGCAGCAGTGCATCGTTGCCGAAGGCCACGGCGATCACGGTCAGCAGCATCGCCGGGATCGCCAGCAGCCAGGCCACCGTGTTGACGAACGAACTGCGATTGACCACCCACACCGCCAGCGGAACCACCACCAGGGCGACCGCGCCGAACAGCATGCGGCCGCCCGTGCCGTCGTCCATCAACGGATAGACCAGCAGGCTGAGCAGTTGCGCCGCCAGCAGGAACGCCGACGGATGGCGGCGCGCGACGCGGCGCAGGCGCTGCGTCTGCAGGGCGACATCCTCGACCGACATGGCGGTTGCTTCAGGCGATGCGGGAAGCGATCAGGGCGTGCCCGCGCGATGCGGGTACTGCAGGAAGATCGCATTGATGGCCTGGTCGATCTCGGCCATCTTCTGCTCGGGCGTGCGCTTGACCACCCGGGCGATCGCATCGCCGGTCCAGACCATGCGGTTGCGGCGCGCATCGACCAAGTCGACGGTCAGGGTGCCCTCGCGGTAGCGGCTGACCTGGGTCTCGTCGTACCAGACCGGCACCCCGACATAGGCATTGCGCCGGTAGTTGTAGAAGAACTGCACGCCGCTGCGCGGCATCGAGAACACATCCGTCCGATCCTGCACCACGCCCTGGAAATTCACCTGCAGGTCGGGGGACGACTCGACGTAGCGATAACCGCGCGCCTCCATTTCCTTGCGCACGTTGTCCTTGATCCGGTCGGAGATCCAGGTGGAATAACCCGACTCTTCCATCGCGATCGGGCTGTAGAACGACCAGGTCCGGTACTTGCTGAAGTCCGCCGTTGGATCCTGGTCGGTCCGCACCTGCGGACCGGTGGCACATGCCGCCAGCATGGCCGTGGCGAGGAGGACGAACAACCATTGGCTGGTGCGCTGCAGGGCTCGCATGGAAGCACTCCCGGGGTCGATGCGGACGAGCCGGAACACTAGCATGCAGCCCTGCAACGCGAGGCGAACGCGACCAGCCAAACCATGAACGGGCTGCGGTCCGATGGATCAGGCCTCGCGGTAGACCTCGGCACCCTGCTCGCGGAACTCCGCGGATTTCTCCGCCATGCCGGCCTCCAGCGCAACGGCTTCGTCCACGCCATGCTCGGCGGCATAGTCGCGCACGTCCTGGGTGATCTTCATCGAACAGAAATGCGGGCCGCACATCGAGCAGAAATGCGCGACCTTGTGCGCCTCCTTCGGCAGGGTTTCGTCGTGGAAGGACTTCGCCTTCTCCGGATCCAGGCCCAGGTGGAACTGGTCTTCCCAACGGAATTCGAAACGCGCCTTGGAGAGCGCGTTGTCGCGCACCTGCGCACCCGGATGGCCCTTGGCGAGGTCGGCCGCGTGCGCCGCGATCTTGTAGGCCATGATGCCGTCGCGCACGTCTTCGCGATTCGGCAGGCCAAGGTGTTCCTTCGGCGTCACGTAGCAGAGCATCGCGGTGCCGAACCACCCGATCATCGCCGCGCCGATCGCGGAGGTGATGTGGTCGTAGCCTGGCGCGATGTCGGTGGTCAGCGGCCCGAGCGTGTAGAACGGCGCCTCGCCGCACTCGGCCAGCTGCTTGTCCATGTTCTCCTTGATCATCTGCATCGGCACGTGGCCGGGGCCTTCGATCATGGTCTGCACGTCGTGCTTCCACGCGATCTTGGTCAGTTCGCCCAGCGCTTCCAGCTCGCCGAACTGGGCGGCGTCGTTGGCGTCGGCGATGCAGCCGGGACGCAGGCCGTCGCCCAGGCTGAAGGCCACGTCGTAGGCCTTCATGATCTCGCAGATGTCCTCGAAATGGGTGTAGAGGAAATTCTCCTTGTGATGCGCCAGGCACCACTTGGCCATGATCGAACCGCCGCGCGACACGATGCCGGTGACCCGCTTCGCGGTCAGCGGCACGTGCCGCAGCAGCACGCCGGCATGGATGGTGAAGTAGTCCACGCCCTGCTCTGCCTGTTCGATCAGGGTGTCGCGGAAGATCTCCCAGTTGAGTTCCTCGGCGCGGCCGTCCACCTTCTCCAGCGCCTGGTAGATCGGCACGGTGCCGATCGGCACCGGCGAATTGCGGATGATCCACTCGCGGGTTTCGTGGATGTGCTTGCCGGTGCTGAGGTCCATCACCGTGTCGCCGCCCCAGCGGATCGACCACACCAGCTTTTCCACTTCCTCGGCGATGCCGGAAGACACCGCGCTGTTGCCGATGTTCGCGTTGATCTTGGTCAGGAAGTTGCGGCCGATGATCATCGGCTCGCTTTCCGGGTGGTTGATGTTGTTCGGGAGGATCGCGCGGCCGCGGGCGATCTCGTCGCGCACGAATTCCGGGGTGATGAATTTCTGGATGCTGGCACCGAACGATTCGCCCGGATGCTGCTTCAGCAGCAACGCATCGCGCACCGCATCCAGCCGCTGGTTCTCGCGGATCGCGACGTACTCCATCTCCGGCGTGACGATGCCCTTGCGCGCATAGTGCATCTGGCTGACGTTGGCGCCGGCCTTGGCCACACGCGGCAAGGTGCGGTTGGGAAAGCGCACGCCGGCCAGCTTCGGATCGTGCTCGCGGCCGCGACCGAACGCCGAGCTCAGCTGCGGCAGCAGTTCGGTGTCGCCGCGTTCCTCGATCCACTTGGCGCGCAATGCAGGCAGGCCGACCGACAGGTCGATGCGGGCGTCGGGATCGGTGTACGGACCGGACGGATCGTAGACGGTGATCGGCGGATTGGTTTCACCCCCGAACAGGGTCGGCGTCTGGGTCTGCGCGATCTCGCGCATCGCCACCCGCAGGTCGGGCCGCGAGCCTTCGACGAAGATCTTGCGCGAGCCGGGGATCGGCCGGGTCACGGATTCGGACAACTGCCCGGTCTGCTGCAGCAGGTCGGCGGCGGGCTTGGGAATGGCATTCATCGGCATCGTCCAGGGTGGCTCAGGGGACGAAGCGGCGGCGCAGGAGATTGAATGTGGGAGGGGCTTCAGCCCCGACGCCGGGGCAGTCGGGGCTGAAGCCCCTCCCACATTGCCTGCGAAGCTTCCCTACGCCGGTCTGAACCGGATCAGGTTCGAAGGGTCTGTCTCAACCGCCGGGCCGAAGCGCCCCGCGGTACCCCCGCTTCAGGGCGAATTAGACCACAGC
>DAOOCX010000081.1:0-10504 GCA_035408605.1 Thermomonas sp.
CAGCCCGGCATGGAGGGCAGCGCGCCGTGCTGTTCGATCCAATCGCGCATCCACACCAGTGCGGGCGATGGATGCGTGGCGTTGGCGACGGCCTGCATCGTCAACCAGTGCATGCTCACCAATACCAGCGGCAGGAACAGCACCAGCGGGAGCAGCACGCGCGCAATGCGATTGCGGAACAGGCCGGCCATGCCGCGACGCGCGACGAGCAATGCCGCGAAGAACCCCGCGACGACGAAGAACAGCGGCATCCGGAACAGGTGCAGGAACCACGCGACGACATCGACCGCGATCGACCGCCCGGCGTCGGCGAGCGGCCAGATCGGATGCATCAGCGGGCTGTATGCAAGCGCCGCATGGAAGACCACGCCGGCGAGCATCGCCAGCGCGCGCAGGTTGTCCATGTGGTGGAAACGTTCGCCGGTCTGCATCGCGTCGCGCTCAGAGGAACGAGGCCTTGCGCGCATGCAGCCAGCCGGCAATGAGGATACCGATGCCGATCACCGCCAGTTCGCCGCCGATCAGCGCCAGCACCTGTGGGCTCCAGACGATGGCATCGCCCTGCAGGTGCTCGCGGATGCCCGGCATCCAGGTGACCCAGTAGAGGAAGGGGCCGATCAGGGTCATCAGCGCCAGCATCGCGAACACATTCCAGCCTTCGGAATCCACCGCGATCACCACGCACAGCGAGACGCAGAAATTGGCCAGCATGAACAACGCGACCACGATCACCCAAGGTACCGCGCCATCCGGTTTGGGCGTGGTCAGCACCAGCGCCAACAGGCCGCCGCTGACCAGCAGGAACGGCACCAGGAAGATGACCAGGTTGGCCAGCAGCTTGCCCCAGAACACGTCCATCGGCGTGACCGGCAGGCTCATGACGAAGGGCTGGGTCTGCTCCTTGCGTTCGAGCATCACCGAGGACTGGATGGCGTAGGAACCGACCACCAGCAGCAGGACCAGCAACAGCAGCGAACCGGCTGCGGCCAGCAGCGGGGTGCCCATGCCCACCAGTGCCAGCGCCAGCAGAAGACCGGCGACGAAACCGGCGAGTTGCTTCTGGTAGACCTGCCAGTCCTTGGCGATCAACTTGCCGACCATCGCGGCATCCGATGCAAACCAGTTTGTACCGAACCCGTTCATGCGTTGTGGCTCCCGCGCACGGTGGTGACGAAGATGTCTTCCAGCGGCATCGGTTCCACCGATTCCACCGCCAGTCCCAGCGCCTGCAATGCAGGCAGCGTCGATGCATCGAACGCGCCGGTCTTGAGTTCGACCAGTGGCGTGCTGTCGCGCACCGAGGCGATGCCGGGCAGGGCGCGTACCGCATCCGTCATCGCGCCGCGGCAGACGATGCGCCGCCAGTTGTCGAGGAACGATTCCTTGTCGCGCGAGGCCACGACCTTGCCGCCGTGCAGGAAGGTGATCGAATCGGCAATCTGCTCGATGTCGGCGGTGTTGTGCGAGGAAAACAGGATCGAGCGTTCCTCGTCGCGGAGCACGTCGGCGATGGCGTCGAGCACTTCGCCGCGCGCGACCGGATCGAGTCCGGTCGTGGGCTCGTCCAGCAGCAACAGCCGCGGATGGCGAGCGAAGATCAGCAGCAGCAAGGCCTTGACCCGCTGCCCATGCGAGAACCCGCGCAGCGCCTGCTGCGGCTTCAGGTCGAAGCGCTTGAGCAGGGTCTGCGCATACGCCTCGTCCCACTCGGGATACACGCTGCGGATGAAGTCCATGTGCCAGCGCAGGGTCTGCCCGCGATACAGGCGCATGTCGTCCGACGCATAGCCAATCTCGCGCTTCACCGCGACCTGCGCCTGCGGCAGGCGCTGGCCGAGCACTTCGACCTCGCCACCATCGGCGCGGATGAGGCCCATCAACAGGCGCAGCAGGGTCGACTTGCCGGCGCCGTTCACGCCGACCAGGCCCATCACCTGGCCGCGCGGCAACGTGAGGTCGATGTCGTGCAGGGCGAAGTCGTCGTAGCGCTTGCGCACGCCGGTCAGCGCGATGGCGGGAGTCATGCCGTCGTTCCCTTGTCGGTCGATGTGGTGGTGGATTGCGATGCGCCTGGCGATGCATCGAAGGCCTCGCCCACGCGGTCGAGGAGTTCGTTGCGGGCCATCCCGAGTCTTGCGGCCGCATCCAGCAGCCCCTGCAGTTGCGAATCGAATTCCGCGGTGGCCAGGCCGCGCGTCGCATCGAGCGCATCGGCGACGAACGAACCCTTGCCGTGGCGGGTGACGATCACCCCGGACCGCTCCAGTTCCAGGTAGGCGCGCTTCACCGTGATCACGCTGACCTGGCAGTCGCTCGCCAGCTCGCGGATCGACGGCAGCGGAGCGCCGGCCTGCCATGCGCCGGACATCACCTTGGCGACCACCTGCTCCACGATCTGCGCGTACATCGGCACGCTGCTGTGCGGGGAGAGGAGCAATTCGTTGCGCATGCAGTGCCCGAACAACTGTATATAGCGAATATATACAGATAATCTCAGTTGTCAATCAGCCACGAACCGCACCCGAGCGCAGCCAAAAGAAACGCCCGGACAGGCCGGGCGTTTCTTTTGCAGCAAGCCGTGACGGCTTACCAGATCTTCACCCGGTCCTCGGGCTTGAGGTACAGCTTCGCGGTGCCAGGCACCTTGAAGGTCTCGTACCAGGCGTCGATGTTGCGCACCGTGAGTGCGCGCCAGCGACCCGGGGCGTGGCCATCGCCGACCACGCGGGCGCGTAGCGCGGCATCGCGCATCTTGGTGCGCCATGCCTGCGCATAGGCCAGGAAGAAGCGCTCGTCGCCGGTGAGGCCGTCGATCACCGGTGCCGGCTTGCCGCCCAGCGATGCGTGGTAGGCGGTGTACGCCGCCTGCAGGCCGGCGACGTCGGCGATGTTCTCGCCCAGCGTCTGTTCGCCGTTGATCTTCAGTCCCGGCAGTGCCTCGTAGCTGTTGTACTGCGCCACCAGCCGGTCGGTGGCGGCCTTGAAGTGGGCCGCGTCGTCCTTGGTCCACCAGTTCTTCAGGCGGCCATCGCCATCGAACTCGGAGCCCAGGTTGTCGAAGCCGTGGCTGACCTCGTGGCCGATCACCGCGCCGATCGCACCGTAGTTGGCGGCATCGTCGGCCTTGGGATCGAAGAACGGGGCTTCCAGGATCGCGGCGGGGAAATTCATCGCGTTCTGCAGCGGCAACTGCACGGCGTTGACCGTCTGCGGCGTCATCCACCATTCCTTGCGGTCCGGCGCCTTGGCGAGCTTGGCGGTCTGGTGGCGATACTCGGCCTCTTCCGCGCGCAGCGCGTTGCCGACCGGATCATCGCGCTTGACCTCCAGCGAGGAGTAGTCGCGCCAGCTGTCGGGGTAGCCCACGCCGACCAGCATGGTTTCCGCCTTCGCCTTGGCTATCGCCTTGGTCTCCGGCGACATCCACGCCAGCTTGTCCACCCCGTCGCGGAACGCGGCCAGGATGTTGCTGACCATGCCCTCCACCTTGGACTTGGACGATGCCGGGAAATACTGCTTCACGTACAGCTGGCCGATGGCATCGCCCAGCGCACCGTCGGTGGCGGCCAGCGCGCGCTTCCAGCGGTCGCGCTGCTGGCTGGTGCCCTGCAACTGGGTGCCATAGAACGCGAAGCTGAGGTCCGCATACGCCTTGGGCAGCAGCGCCGCGCTGTGGTTGATCGCGTGGAAGTGCAGGTAATCCTTCCAGGTCTGCAGCGGCTCGCTGGCGACCAGCCCGGACAACGCTGTGATCGCGCCCGGCTGCCAGGCGAAGATCGTCTGCTGGCCGGACAACTTGGCCGCATCGAAGAACGCGGTCCAGTCGATGCCCGGTGCCTTCTTGGCGAAGTCCGCGGTCGCCCACGGATTGTTGGCCTTGTGGATGTCCTGGCTGTCGACCACGTTGGCATGCGCCCTGGCGATCTTCATCTCCAGGTCGAAGATCGCCTTCGCCTTGTTCTCGGCATCGGCATCGCCGGCCTGCTTGAGCACGGCGGCGATGTACGCCTGGTAGGCGGCGCGATTGGCCGCCATGTCCTTGTCGGCGCCCACGTAGTACTCGCGGTCCGGCATGCCCAGGCCACCCTGCATCAGGTAGCCCACGTTCTTCGACGGATCTTCCAGCGCCTGCGCCACGAACAGGCCGAACAGGTTCTCGGTGTAGAAATTGGTGGCGTTGAGCGGGTCGGTGTCCGCGCGCAGGCTGGCACCGAGCCAGCGCGACAGGCCGGCGGTGTCGGTGATCGCGGCCACGCTGTCCAGCTTGGCCTGCAGCGGCGCCAGGCCACGCGCCTCGATGCCGGCTTCGTCCATGTAGGCGGCGTAGTAGTCGGCGATCTTGCGCTCGTTGCTGCCGGCGGCCGGATTGGATGTCTCCAGTCCCTGCACCAACTCCGCGTTGCGCTTCTCGGCAAGCTCGAGGACCTTCAGGAAGGTACCGGTGCTGGAACGATCCGCGGGGATCTCGGTGGTCTTCGCCCACGTGCCATTGGCATAGGCGTCGAAGTCGTCGCCGGGTTGCACGGCCTTGTCCATCCCGGCCAGGTCGATGCCCAGGCCGGTGCCGGCTGCGGGCGCCTCGGCGGCGACCGGCGCGGTCGTGGCCTTCGGGGGTTCGGTGCCGCGGTCGCAGGCGGCGAGCGAGGCCAGGATGGCCAGCGCCAGGGCGGCGCGGCGGAAAGACGTGTGCATGGAGGAGCCTCGCGAGGATGACCTGCGCATCCTGCGCCGATTCGGGGCAGGGGCATGTGCAGGAGGTCATTGCGGCGCGGTGTCCGCCTGCTGCATGCCGCCCTCGCATTGTCCCAGGGCCGGGGCCGCGCAAAGTCCGTGGCAATGGGTATGGTGTGCCGTCGCGCCTGCCCCGGAGTCCCCCATGAAACGCCCCGTGATCGTTGCCATTGCCTGCGTGGCGCTGGCCTTGGCGGGGTGGATGCTGCTGCAGTCGCGGCGCGGACCGCTCCTGGCCGGTTACCAGGTGCAGGCGCGGCCGCTGGTGCAGACGGTGGTGGCCACCGGGCGGGTGGTGGCGGTGTCGCGCGCGCAGGTCGGCAGCCCGGTCACCGGGGTGGTGGTCGAGCGCCGCGTGCGCGAGGGCGACGTGGTGGCGCCGGGCGACGTCCTCGCGGTGCTGCGCGCGGATGACCTGGAGGCCGCGGTGCGCGAGGCCGAGGCGGCATTGGCGCAACTCCAGCAGAGCACGCGCCCGCAGGCCCAGGCCGCGCAGCGCGAAGCGGAGGCGCGCCTGGCGCAGGCCAGCCGCGAAGTCACGCGCCGGCGCGAGCTGTTCAAGCGCCAGCTCATCGCCCGCGAAACCCTGGAGCAGGCGGTGCAGGCGGAGGCCGTGGCCCGCAGCACGGCCGAACAGGCGCGGCTGGCCGCGAGCGCGCTGGGGGCCGGCAATCCGAACGAGGCCGCGGCGCGGGCGCGCGTGGCCAGCGCGCGCGCATTGCTGGCCAAGACCACGATCCGCGCCGAAGTCGCCGGCACCGTGCTCACCCGCAACGCGGAACCCGGCGACCTGGTGCAGCCAGGCCGCGTGCTGTTCGAGATCGCACGCGCCGGCGCCACCGAAGTGCTGGTGCCGCTGGACGAGAAGAACCTGGAAGTGCTCGCGGTCGGGCAACCGGCGATGTGCATCGCCGATGCCTATCCGGCGCGGCCGTTCCCGGCCACGGTCGGCTTCATCGCGCCCAGCGTCGACCCGCAGCGCGGTTCGGTGGACGTCCGCCTCACCGTCAGTCCGGTGCCCGGCTTCCTGCGCCAGGACATGACCGTCTCGGTCAACGTGGAAACCGGGCGCCGCGCACGCGCCATCGTCGCGCCCAACGACGCGATCTCCGCGCTGGAGGGCAACCGCGCCACGGTCTGGCGGGTTGCCGGGGGGCGCGTCGAGCGACGCGAGGTGACCCTGGGCCTGCGCGGACTCACCCAGACCGAGATCACCGACGGCCTGGAGGCGGGTGACTGGATCCTGGCGGATGCACAGGCCGTGGTGGAGGACGGCGACCGGGTGCGCGTGGCCGCCAGCGCGCTGCCGGGGGGCGCGGCCGATTCCGCGACCCGCAAGGAACTGCCGGCCAAGCTGGACTGAGCCCGATGTGGATCGAGTGGACCATCGCCACCAGGTTCCTGCGCGAGGGCAAGGCGCAGAGCACGCTGATCCTGGTCGGGATCGCGGTGGGCGTGGCGGTGATCGTGTTCCTCACCGCGCTGATCACCGGCCTGCAGGGCAACATCGTCAATCGCACCCTGGGCACCCAGGCGCACATCAAGGTGATGCCCACCGAGGAAGCCAACCGCATCCTCCCGCCCGCGGCCGGCAGCGTGCAGCTGGTGCTGGAGAACAAGCGCGCGCAGCGCCTGCGCTCGATCAACAACTGGCAGCAGGTGCGCGATGTGCTGGACACGCTGCCGCAGGTGCGGGCGGTGTCGCCGGTGATCTCGGGTCCGGCGTTCGCGCGTCGTGGCGAGGCGCTGGAGTCGGTGGCGCTGGTCGGCATCGATGCCGCGCGCTACCAGCGGATCATCCCGATCCAGGACGACGTGATCGCCGGCGTGTTCCGGATCGGTGCCGGCGACGCGGTGATCGGCAAGCAGCTCGCGTCCGACCTCGGCCTGCGGGTGGGCGACAAGCTGCGCCTCGACGGCGGCCAGGGCCGCGACAGCGTGGTCAACGTGGCCGGCATCTTCGAACTCGGGGTGCGCGAACTGGATGCGCGCTATGTGTACCTGGACATGAAACAGGCGCAGTCGCTGCTCAACCTGCCGGGCGCCGCCACCCTCATCGATGTCACCGTCGACGACATCTTCTCCGCGCAGGTCGTGGCGGCGCGCATCGCCCGGCTTACCGGGCTGAAGGCGGAAAGCTGGATGGAAACCAACGGCCAGCTGATGAACGCGCTGCGCTCGCAGAGCCTGTCCACGCAGATGATCAGCCTGTTCGTGGCGCTGAGCGTGGCGCTGGGCATCGCCAGCGTGCTGTCGGTGAGCGTGGTCCAGCGCACCCGGGAGATCGGGATCCTGCGCGCGATGGGCACGACCCGTCCGCAGATGCTGCGCGTGTTCCTGGTGCAGGGTGCGTTGTTCGGGCTGGCCGGCTCACTGCTCGGCGGAGTGTCGGGCTATGGCCTGGTGGGCGCGTTCAACACCTTCGGGCCGAAGCTGTTCTACATCCCGGTCGACCCGTGGCTGCTGGTCGCCGCCTCGTTGCTGGCCACGGTCACCGGCATCCTGTCGGCGGCGGTGCCGGCGCGGCGGGCGGCGCGCCTGGACCCGGTGGAGGCGATCCGCCATGTCTGAGCACGACGCCGGCCAGGAAGTGCTGCGCCTGCAGGGCCTGAAGAAGCGCTACAACGTGGGCAAGCCGACCGAGGTGGAGGTGCTGCATGGCCTGGACCTGCGCCTGCAGCGCCAGGACTTCGCCGCGCTGGTCGGTGCCTCGGGCTCCGGCAAGAGCACGCTGCTCAACCTGATCGGGTTGCTGGACCAACCCACCGCGGGCGAACTGTTCCTGCTCGGGGAGCCGACAAGCGCCATGGACGATGCGCGCCGCACGGCATTGCGCGGCAGTGCGATCGGGTTCGTGTTCCAGTTCCACCACCTCATCCAGGCCTTCACCGCGCTGGAAAACGTGTTGATGCCGCTGATGGTGGCCGGTGGCAAGCCCACGCGGGAGCAGGTCGAGCGCGCGCGCGGCCTGTTGGCGGAGGTGGGACTGGCCGGGCTGGAGCAGCGCAAGCCCGACCAGCTCTCGGGCGGGCAGCAGCAGCGGGTGGCGGTGGCGCGCGCGCTGGTGTCGCGACCGGCCCTGCTGCTGGCCGATGAACCCACCGGCAACCTCGACAGCACGTCCGCCGCGGAAGTCTTCCAGTTGTTCCGCAGCTTCAACCGCGAGTTCGGCTGCGCCGTCCTGCTGGTCACCCACGATCCGCGCCTGTCCGCGCAATGCGACCGCACGGTCACCCTGGTCGACGGGCGCATCGCCAGCGATACCCGCGCGTCATCGCCTGCGGGCTGAGCACGCGGCTGCGGCGAAGGTCGAATGGCCCCGCGCCGCGCCGCGCTGGCAGAATCGCCAGGGCGATGCCGCGCGGGAGGATGACCATGGACGCCGTGCACGGGCTCGACCTCGGCCAGCCGCCGTTCGACCTGCTCGACGATGCCGGCCGCGCGCGACTGGCTGCGCGGGTGGACATGGGCTACCACCCGCGCGGGCAGGTGATCATCGCCGCCGGTGCGCCGTCGGAACACGTGGTGGTGCTGATGAAGGGCCAGGTCCACGCCTTCGACCTGGACGGAGCCGGCCACGAGCAGCGCTTCGCCGATTACGGCCCCGGCGACATCTTCGGCGCGTGGGCAGTGATGGCCGGACGCGCCCGCCACAGCTACCGCGCGGACACCGATGTGGTCAGCTTCCTGATTCCGGCGGGCCTGTTCCGCACGTTGTTGTCGGAGCAACCCGCGTTCGCCGCGTGGTTCCAGGAAGGACTCGCGGTGAAGGGCCAGCTTGCCGATCGCGCACGCGGTTCCGAACTGGCCGAACTGATGGTGACCCAGGTCGGTGCCGCACAGCTGGCGCCGGCGGTCCGCGTACCGGCGACGATGAGCATCGCCGATGCCAGCGAGCGCCTGCGCGAGGAGCGCGTGGACTGCCTGCTGGTGGACGATCCCGCGCACCCGCAGCCCGGCGTGGTCACCCGCACCGACCTGCTGGAGGCACTGACCCGCGCGCGCCAGCCGCTGGAAGCCCTGGTGGGGCCGCTGGCCAGCCGCCCACTGGTCGCGCAGCAGACCACCGACGTCCTGTTCCAGGCGCTGGTGACGATGGCCGAGCGCCACATCGAGCGCATCGCCGTGCGCGACGGCGAGGCGATCGTCGGCACCCTCGGCATGGCCGAGGTGCTCTCGCATTACGCCAGCCATTCGCACCTGATCAGCCTGCGCCTCGCGCGTGCGCGCAGCCTGGACGAAGTGGCCGACACCGCGCGCGGCATGACCCGGCTGGTCCGCAGCCTGCACGCGCAGGGCGCGCGGATGCCGGCGCTGATGGAGCTGGTCAGCGCACTCAACAGCCGGGTGATGGCGCGGCTGTTCGAATTGCTGGTACCGCGCGAACTGCAGGGCCGCATGTGCCTGCTGGTGCTGGGCAGCGAAGGCCGCCGCGAGCAGTTGCTGAAGACCGACCAGGACAACGCGCTGGTGGTCGACGACGACCTCGACTGGCCCGAGCTGGACGCGACCATGGCGCGCTTCACCGAGGCGATGGGCGAGGTCGGCTATCCGCCCTGCCCGGGCGGGGTGATGGTGTCCAACCCGCATTGGCGGATGAGCGCGACGCAATGGCGGGCGCGACTGGACCAGTGGCGCTCGCACTACGCCGCGCAGGCGGCGATGGACCTGGCGATCACCCTCGACGCGCGGCCAGTGGCTGGCAACGCGGCGCTGTTCGCACCGCTCGATGCGCGCCTGCAAGCGCTCGGTGGCGACGAGCGCCTGCTGCACGCGATGGCCGCGGCGGTGCTGCAGTTCGAAAGCCCGATCTCGATGTTCGGCCAGCTGCGCCAGGACGAACGCGGCGTGGACCTCAAGCGCAGCGGCATCTTCCCGATCGTGCACGGCCTGCGCTGCCTCGCGCTGAAGCATGGCATCGCCCAGCGCAACAGCTTCGCCCGCTGCGAGGCGCTGGTGCCGGCCGGCGGGCTGGATGCCACGTTGGCCCGCGACCTCGCGCAGACGCTGGCGGTGTTGCAGCGCCTGCGGCTCGACGCGCAACTGGCCACGCTCGATGCCGGCGGCGTGCCCGACAACCTGGTGCAACCCGCGGCGCTGCGCCGGCTGGACCGCGAATTGCTGCGCGACGCGCTGCGCGTGGTCAAGGCGTTCCAGCAGCACGTGCGCGTCGTGTTCCACCTGGGCGACTGACATGCACCCGCTGTCGCGCTGGTGGATGCGGCGCCGCTACGGCGCGGGCGAATGGGGCGGCCTGTTCGCACCGGCCCCCGATGGCGAATGGGTCAGCCTGGACCTGGAAACCACCGGCCTGGACCCGGCGCGCGACCACATCCTCAGCCTCGCCGCGGTGCCGGTGCGCGATGGCCGCGTCGGCCTGTCCGAACGTTTCGAACGCCGCGTGCACACCGCGCGCGCGTTCGGCATCGAATCGATCCGCCATCACCGCATCACGCCGGACGAAGCCAGCACCGGCGAGCAGGTCACCGATGTCGTGCGTGAATTCCTGCACTGGCTCGGGCCGCGCCGCCTGCTCGGCTACCACCTCGGCTTCGACCTCGACATGCTCCGCCCGCACGTGCGCGCGCTGGCAGGCTTCGAGCTGCCCAACCCCACCACCGATCTTGCCGACGAAGTCGCTGCGCGCCAGCGTGCGCAACGCCCGGACGCGCCGGTCGACCTCGACCTGGTGCACATCGCCACGCGCCTCGGCGTGCCGATGATCGGGCGGCATACCGCGCTGGGCGATGCAACGACGGTGGGGTTGTGCTGG
>DAOOCX010000082.1:0-10485 GCA_035408605.1 Thermomonas sp.
GTTCCTTCTCGTCGTAGTTCGGCTGGAAATCGACGGTTTCCTTGTCGATGTCGGCCATCAGCTCGTGGGTGAGCCGCGCCATGCGCGCCTCGGTGTAACGCATCGCCGCGGCGGAGTCGCCATCGACCGAACCGAAGTTGCCCTGCCCGTCCACCAGCAGGTAGCGCAGCGAGAACGGCTGCGCCATGCGCACCAGGGTGTCGTACACCGACTGGTCGCCGTGCGGGTGATATTTACCGATGACGTCGCCGACGATGCGGGCGGACTTGTAGTACGGCTTGTTGCTGTGCGCGCCGAGCTCGTGCATGGCGAACAGCACGCGCCGGTGCACCGGCTTGAGGCCATCGCGGACATCCGGGAGGGCGCGCCCCACGATCACGCTCATGGCGTAATCGAGGTAGCTGCGACGCATCTCGTCTTCCAGGTTGACGGGGATGATTTCCTTGGCGAGCTCGGCCATCGTGCGTCCGGTTCCGTACAGAAGGTGCAGCAACTTTCGTGACCCGCGGCGACCGAGCGGAGGCGACTCCGCGCAGGACTTCCGGGGGGCTTTTCAGCAACGTGAAATCATAGCATTTTCGGGACGCTTCCGTACCGTCGATTCCGACGAAGAATCAATGGGTTACGGGACTTTTTGGCACCCAACGCCACATCGCCCAACCGCCTTTTCATCCAGCAGCGAAATTCTGCAGTGAGTGGGTGTGGCGTGGCGCCGCAGAGCGGGCCATGGATGGCCCGCGGCGACGCGTCGAACAGGACGTTCGCACGCGTCGAGGAGGCGCCATGCCGCGCCCACTCATCCCCGGAAAATGAACGCACGAGATCAGGGCTTGAACAGCGCCTGCATCCGCGCCGCATCTGGGCGTTCGACCACACCCAGCTGGGTCACGATCGCATCGATCAGATCGTGCGGAGTAACATCGAACACCGGGTTCCAGGCGCGCACCCCTTCGGAGACAGTTCGCGCGCCCTTGAAGGACAGGAGCTCCGCGGTATCGCGCTCCTCGATCTCGATCAGCTCGCCTGAGGCGGTCGCCATGTCCACGGTCGAGGACGGTGCGACCACCATGAACTTGACCCCGTGGTGGCGCGCGGCGATGGCCAACTGATAGGTGCCGATCTTGTTGGCGGTATCGCCGTTGGCGCAGATGCGGTCCGCGCCGACGATGACCCACTGCACCTTCCCGGTCTTCATCAGGTGCGAGGCCGCGGCGTCAGCGATCAGGGTGGCGTCGATGCCGTCCTGCTGCAGTTCCCACACGGTCAGCCGCGCGCCCTGGTTCCACGGGCGGGTCTCGCCAGCGAACACCTTGTCGATGCGGCCCGCCGCCACGCCCGCGCGGATCACCCCGAGCGCGGTGCCGAAGCCGGCAGTGGCCAGCGAGCCGGTATTGCAGTGGGTCAGCACGCCGCTGCCCGGCGCGATCAGCGCGGCGCCCAATGCGCCCATGTGGCGATTGGCGGCCAGGTCTTCGGTCTCGATGGCGCGGGCTTCGCGCTCCAGCACCGCGCGCCAATCGCTGCCGGCGGTTTCCAGCGCCCGCTGCATGCGCGCCAGTGCCCAGGCAAGGTTAACCGCCGTGGGACGCGAGGCATTGAGGCGGGCCATCGCGGGTGCGAGCGCGAGCGCGGCCTCGCGGCCAGTGGCGGCCTGCACCTCGCGCGCCGCCAGTACCACGCCCCAGGCGGCGGCGATGCCGATCGCCGGTGCGCCGCGCACGGTCAGTGCGTGGATCGCCGCGGCTACGTCGTCGCTGGTCGTGCTGGTGTCGTAAGCCACCGCGAACGGCAGGTTGCGCTGGTCCAGCAGTTCCAGGGATTCACCGGTCCAGCGGATCGGGCGGATTCGGTCGTAACGGTCGAAATCGAGGATGTTGTCCATGCTCGGATTATCCGCCATCCGGAAACGGAACCGGCGCCACGTGGGCGCCGGTTTCGGACATCAAGCGAGCCATCAATAGCTGCGGAATTCGGCGCGGCAACCGTCGGACACCCAGATGCCGTTGCGGCCGTAGCCCCAGGTACGCCCCTGGATGCAGGCGGCGCGCGACAGCTGGCGCACGAGTTGCACGCCGGCGCGGGTATTGGCTGCGCATTCATGCGTGCGACCGTCGTTGGATTCGCAGCGGAACAGACGCCCGAAACCGTTGTTGGGGCCACCGTAGCCACCGCCATACGGGCCGCTGCCGTACCCGCCGCCCATCGCGAATTCGCCGCGGCACCCCTGCGATACCCAGACGCCGTTGTAGTTCGAACCCCAGGTGCGTCCCTCGATGCAGGCCGCGCGCGACAACTGCTTCACGAGTTGCGCGCGGCCGCGACCGTTGCCGTTGCACTGGCGCGTGCGCCCATCGTCCGACTCGCAGCGGAAGGTCTGGCCGTATCGATCGTTGTAACCGCCATTGCCGTAACCGCCACCGGAGTAACCATCGTTGTAACCACCGCCGTAACCGGCAACGCGGAAGTCCGCGCGGCAGCCATCATCCACCCACACCCCACCGCGATCCTGTCCCCAGGACCGCCCTTCGATGCAGGCGGTGCGCGAATGCTGGCGTTCCAGCACCACGCGGCCGCCGCCAGGCAGCGGGCAGCGGTTCATGCGGCCGTCGTTGGATTCGCAACGCACAACTCCCGTCCCCGGGCCGTACTCCTGCCAGGACTGCGGTGCGGCGATGGCGGGTGCGGCGGACGCCGCGGCGAACATGGCGGTAGCGAAGATCAGGCGACGCATGGTGACCCCTCCGGTCGTTGTCCTGGGGCGTACTGTTAGGCATGCCGGATTAACAAAAAGCGAAGGCAATCCGAACGCCTGCCGAACGCACGCTTCCCGTTCAGTCGGATCGTCAGCCGCGGGCGAAATCGAACGCCAGCACGTCGGCGATGCGTGGCGTCTGCAGCATCGCCATCAACAGTCGATCCACGCCCAGGGCGACTCCGGCGCAGCTGGGCAGGCCCGCATCCAACGCGATCAGCAGGCGTTCGTCCGTCGGCGGGACGACATCGCCCCGCGCCTCTCGCACGATGCCGTCGCGCTGGAATCGCGCGCGCTGTTCGCCGGCATCGAGGAGTTCGTGGTAGCCGTTCGCCAGTTCGATGGCGCCGAGATAGAGCTCGAAGCGTTCGGCCACCGGGTGGCCATTGCCGTCGTCGCGCAAGCGCGCCAGCGCGCATTGCGATGCCGGGTAGTCGACGATCGCCAGCAAGCCGGCGGGATCGAACGCGGGCTGCAGCCGATGGGTCATCAGCAGGTCGAGCCAATCGTCGCGGGTCAAACCGGCGGGGTCGATCTCGAGGTCGCCAAGCGCGGCGCGCAGTTCCCCATCGCTCGCCGTGAACGGATCGATGCCGAGTGCGTCATGGTAAAGATCGCGATAACGGACGACGCGCAGTGCCGCGTCGCGCCCCAGCAACGACAGCGCCGCACGCACGAGCTCCGCGGTCTCGTCGATCAGCCGCAGGTGGTTCCAGCCGACCCGATACCACTCGAGCATGGTGAACTCGGGGTTGTGGCGACCACCGGCTTCACCATCGCGGAACACCCGGCCGAGTTCGTAGCAGTCGCCGACGCCGGCCGCGAGCAGGCGCTTCAAGGCGAATTCGGGCGACGTGCGCAGCCAGCGGGCGCGCGGCCCACCATCGGTGCGGCCGGAGAATTCCAGCGAGAACGAGGCGATGTTGGGATCGGTGTTGCCGGCCAGCGACATCGCCGGGGTTTCCACTTCCAGCACGTTGCGCGCATGGAAAAACTCGCGCACCAGCCGGTTCACCCACGCACGCAGGCGAAGTGCGTCGCGGGACGCGGATGGCATCCACGCGGCATCGGGATCGAGGCCGTCGCGCCAGCCGGGACCCGGCGTGAACGTCATGCGTATTGCGCCAGGAACGCGAGCAACGCCGCCTCGTCCCAGACGTCGATGCCGAGTTCCTCCGCCTTGGCCAGCTTCGATCCGGCATCGGTCCCGGCGACGACGAAACTGGTCTTCCTCGACACACTGCCGGCGGTCTTCGCGCCCAGCGCTTCCAGTTTTTCCTTGGCTTCGTCACGACCCATCGCAGCCAGCGTGCCGGTCAGCACCACGGTCTTGCCCTCGAGCGGGCCGGCGACGTCGTCGCTGCGCTCCGGCAAGCGGTCGCGCAACGCGTTCATTGCCTGGGCGCTGCGCAGCAGCAGTCCGGCATTGGCCTCGTCTTCCAGCCAGGCGGCAAGCGCGTTGGCGCTGTCGGTCGGCAGGCCGGCCGTGACCATCGCGTGCGCAGGCGCATCGACCAGCGCCTCCGCGTCGGCAAACGCGCTTGCGAGTTGCGCCGCACGCACCGGCGTGACCCTGGGGATTTCGAGATCGGCCAGCAGCGCGGCCAGGTCCAGTCCGTCTCCCAGTTTCGGGTTGGGCGCATGCGCGTCGCCGATGCGCACGCCGCGTTCGAGCAGGCGATCGATCACCTGCTGGTTGCCGGCCTGGTCGAGGAAATGGCCGATGGCGCGCGCGACTTCGCCGCCGATGTCGGGGACGCGCTTGAACAACGGCCACGGCAGGTGGCGGATCAACGCGAGGTCGCCGAACCACTGCGCCAGGGCCTTCGCCGTGCTCTCGCCGACATGTTCGATGCCGAGCGCGTAGAGAAACCGTGCGAGCGTGGTGTCGCGGCTGCGGTCGATCGCGGCGATCAGGTTGTCGGCCCATTTCGTGGCGACCTTTCCGGCTTTCACGGTTTCCGGGACTGCGCCGTCACGCTCCTCGGCGCGACGCTTCATTTCGAGCAGGTCGTCCAATGTCAGCCGATACAGGTCGGAAACATCCTGGAGGTAACCGAAGTCCGCCAGCGACTCGATGTAGCGCTCGCCAAGGCCGTCGATGTCCATCGCCCGCCGCGACGCGAAGTGGAATACCGCCTGCACCAACTGCGCCGGGCAGCTGAGTTCGCCCGAGCAACGCCAGACCGCGGCTCCTTCCTCGCGCACCACTTCGGAACCGCAGACCGGGCACGCCATCGGCATCGACCACGGCACCGTGTTCGCCGGTCGCTGTTCCAGCACGACCTGCACCACTTCCGGGATCACGTCGCCGGCGCGGCGCACGATGACGGTGTCGCCGTTGCGCACGTCCAGGCGCGCGACATGGTCGGCGTTGTGCAGGGTGGCGCGGGTGACGGTGACGCCACCGACCTGCACCGGCTGCATGAGCGCCCACGGCGTGACCGCGCCGGTGCGGCCGACGTTGACCTCGATCGATTCCAGCACCGTGGCCTGTTCCTGCGCCGGGAACTTGTGCGCAATGGCCCAGCGCGGCGCGCGAGAGACGAAGCCCAGTTCGCGCTGCGCAGCGTAGTCGTCGACCTTGTAGACCACGCCGTCGATGTCGAACGGCAGGCTGTCGCGGGCCTCACCGATGCGGCGGTAGTAGCCCAGCAATCCCTCGACGCCCTGCACCACCGTGGCCAGTTCGCTGACCGGGAAACCCCATTCGCGCAGCTTCGCCAGCGTGGCCGAATGGGTGGCCGGCAGGGTTCCGCCTTCGACCTGGCCGATGCCATAGGCGAAGAAGCTCAACGGGCGCTTCGCGGTGAGTGCCGAGTCGATCTGCCGCAGCGAGCCGGCGGCGCCGTTGCGCGGATTGGCGAGCACCTTGCCGCCGTGCAGGCGCGCCTGTTCATTCCAGCGTTCGAAGTCGGCGCGGCCCATGTAGACCTCGCCACGGACTTCCAGGGCCTTCGGCCAGCCTGCACCCGCAAGTTCACGCGGAATATCGCGGATGGTGCGCAGGTTGGCGGTCACGTCCTCGCCGGTGGCGCCATCGCCGCGGGTCGCGCCCTGCACGAACAGGCCGTTTTCGTAGCGCAGGCTGATCGCCAGGCCGTCGAGTTTCGGTTCTGCGGAAAACGACAGCGCATCGCGGTCGAGCCGCTCGCGGATCCGGCGCACGAAGTCGCCCACTTCGTCGTCGCTGAAGGCATTGCCCAGCGACAGCATCGGCACCGCGTGCACCACTTCGGCGAAGCGGCCGGACGGTGCGGAACCGACTTTGCGCGTCGGCGAATCGGTGCTGGCGAGCTCCGGATGCGCGCGCTCCAGCGCATCGAGTTCGCGCACCAGCGCGTCGTACTGCGCATCGGTGATGTCCGGCGCGTCGAGCCCGTGGTAGCGCCGGTTGGCGTCCTCGATGCGGCGGCGGAGTTCGGCGATGCGGGTGGCGGTATCGGTCATCGCAGGTATTGTCGGCTGATCGCACCCTCACCCCAACCCTCTCCCGCCCGCGGGAGAGGGGATATGGGCATCACCAGCGATTCGACTTGCTCAGCGGCGGCGCCGCGTGCTGGCGATCATAGGCGCGGAGTTCGTCGCGGATGTGCTGGACGCGCTGGCGGCCCAGTGCGTTGCGCTCTTCGTCGAGCACCACGCCGTCGAGCAGGTCTGCCATGCGCTGCGCGGCAGGCTCCATGGTTTCCCACGCATCCAGTGCGGCGACCGGCGCCGGCAGGGTCAGGAAGAACGCGATGGCCGGGGTTTCGATCTCGGCGATGCGCGCCATCTCGAAACTGCCGGGTTTGATGATGTTGGCGACGCTGAAGATCGGGCCGAGTTCCGGCTTGCCATCCACGAGGCGATGGAACACGTCCATGTGCCCGAACGTCAGGCCGGCCTTCTCGGCGGCGACCACGATGTCCTGCCCGCGCAGCTTGTTGCCGGCCTTGGCCGCCACGTACAGCGAGACGATGCGGTCGAACTGCTCGGACACCCGCTTGCCGAGTTCGCTCTGCGCGGGGCTGCCGTCCAGGGCCAACTCTTCCTGCCGTGCCGGACCCTGGTCCCAGCCCTCGGCGAACTGGTCGCCCAGCGAGGGTTCGGTGCGCGCTTCGCCACTCGCGCCATCGCGCGGGACGCGCCGGCCCTGGGCGTTCTTGCGGCCCCGGCCGAAGTAGATGATCGCGCCGAACAGCAGCGACATCGCCACGGCGATACCGATGCGCAGCAGGGTCATGTCGGACATCAGGACAGCCTCCTCAGGCGGCGCCGGCCAGGCGCGCGGCTTCGGCGAGGTCCACGGACACCAGGCGCGACACGCCCGGCTCGCGCATGGTCACGCCGGACAGTTGTTGCGCGGCTTCCATGGTCGCCTTGTTGTGGGTCACGAACAGGAACTGTACCTGCTCGCTCATTTCGCTGACCATCGCGGTGAAGCGACCGACATTGGCTTCGTCCAGCGGCGCGTCCACCTCGTCCAGCAGGCAGAACGGTGCCGGATTGAGCCGGAAGATCGCGAACACCAGGGCGACCGCGGTCATCGCCTTCTCGCCACCCGACAGCAGCGAGATGTTGGACACGCGCTTGCCGGGGGGGCGCGCCATGATCGCCACGCCGGTGTCCAGCAGGTCGTCGCCGGTCAGTTCCAGGTAGGCGTGGCCGCCGCCGAACAGGCGCGGATACAGCTCCTGCACGCCGGAATTGACCCGGTCGAAGGTGTCCTTGAACCGCCCGCGGGTCTCGCGGTCGATCTTGCGGATCGCTTCTTCCAGCGTCTCCAGCGCGGTGGTGAGGTCGGCGTCCTGCGCGTCCAGGTACTCCTTGCGCTGCGCGGCCTCGGCATGTTCGGCGATGGCGGCCAGGTTGACCGGCTCGAGCCTGCGCAGCTTGGCGTCGAAGTCGGCGACGGCCTTTTCCCAGAGCGACGCATCCGCGTCCTCGGTGAGCGTGTTGATGACGTCGTCCATCGCGAAGCCGGCCTCGACCACGGCGGCCGCGAACTGGTCCGCCTTGATCGCCAGCGCCTGCTGGTCGAGCCGGCGTTGGCCAATCGCCTCGCGCTGCGCCAGCGCCTGCGCATCGCGCTGCTGGCGAACCTGTTCGAAGCCGCGCAGGTCGTTGTCGATGCCTTCGAGGGTCGAACGCGCCTCGGCCAGTTCGCGCTCGCTGCGCACGCGCTCGGTCAATGCGACCTGGCGTTCGTTCTCCAGCGACTGCACCGGCGCATCGCCCTCGGCGAGCTGCGCGGCCAGGTCGCCCAAGCGCGAATCCAGCTGTCCACGCTGGCCGCCCATGCGCTCCAGCGCCTGCGCCAAGGCGACCACCTGCACCCGCTGCGATTCCAAAGTGAGCGCGAGCGCGTGCGCGGCGTCGCGGGATTCGCGTGCGGCCAGGCGTGCGGCATCACGTGCCTCCGCCAACTGGCGGCGCTCGGCGTCGAGAGCCTGCCGGGCGGTTTCCAGATCCCCCATCGCCGACACCGCATGCTCGACCCGCTGGCGCGCCTCGCGCGATTGCGCCTGCGCGGCTTCCAGCGTGCTGGCCAACTGCGCCAGTTCCGCGTCGATGCGTTCGATGCGGTTGCGTGCGGACTCCAGCTTGCCCTGCTGGCTCTGCAACTGTCCGGCTAGCTCGGAAACACCACGGTGCGCGAGATACAGGGCGCGCTGGGCGTCCTCGCGCTGCTGTTCGGCGGCCAGCAACTGGTCGCGCAGGCGCGTCAGCAGCGCTTCCAGTTCGCGCTCGCGATCGACCAAGCCGTCGATCTCGCCGCGCAGCGACTGGATCTCCTTCTCGCGCAGCAGCGCGCCCTGCTTGGCCGCGCCCGAACGCACCACGCGGACCCAGCCGGCGCCCAGGCGTTCGCCATTGCGGGTGATGACCGACTCGCCATCGCCCAACTGCGCCTGCAGGGCGCGCGCATCGGCCAGGGTGTCCGCACCATGCAGGCGCGACAGCAGGCGACGGATCGCGCGCGGCCCCTGCACCTTCGCCGCGAGCGAGGTCGGCGCATAGGCTTCGCCATCGACGTCGTCAGCCGATGCGACCAGCGCCAGGCGACCATCGCCGAGTTCACCGAGCGCATCGACCAAGGCTTCCGGCGCATCGACCAGCACCGCTTCGATCAACTGGCCCAGCGCACCTTCGACCGCGTTTTCCCAGCCAGCCTCGACCTGCAGGCGCTCGCCGACGCGGGCGGCATCGTCCAGCCCCTGCGCCTTCAGCCATTGCGTCGCCGCGCCCTGCTCCTGGCCCAGCGCTGCCGACTGCAGGGTCTCAAGGGATGACAAGCGCCCGCGCGCGGCCTGCGCCTGCTTGCGCAGTTCGGCCAGTTCGGCCTGGCGTGCACGCTGCTGGTCCTGGGCGTCGGCGGTGGCCTGCTTGCGCAACTCGACCTGCTCGCCCAGCGTGTCCAGCGATTCTTTCTGCGTCTCGTGCTGCAACTGCAGCTCGGCGAAGGCATCGGCCAGGGTGTCGAGGTCCAGCCCGGCGCGTTCGCTGGTCAGCTGTTCGCGGCGACGGTCGGCATCCAGCACCTGTCGATCGAGGTGCTCGATGCGGGTGCGTTCCACGTCGCCGGCACGCGCGGCCTCGGCCTGCTGGCGGCCATGCGCGTCCCAGCGCTGCTGCCAGTCGGCCAGTTGCAGCTCGGCATCGCGCAGCGCGTCCTGGCGCGCGAGGTCGCCTTCCTGCAGCAGTTCCAGTCGCGGCTCGGCATCAGCCACCGCTTCACGCAAGGCATCCAGCTTCTGCTGGTCGTCGGAGATGTGCGCGCCGAGTTCGGACAGGGTCGCCAGCGCTTCGTCGCGGGCACGCTGCAGGCGGGTCGACAGTTCGCGCTGGTGGGCGATCTGCTGTTCGACCCGGGCCAGGTCGGCGCCGACGCGATAGACCGCGGCCTGCGCCGCGTTCAGGGCGTCGCTGGCGGTCTCGCGGCGCTCGCGGCCGGTTTCCAGTTCGCGCTCGGCCTCGCGCTGCTCGGCGATCAACTGTTCGAGGCGGGTTTCTTCCTGCGCCAGCTTCTCGCGCAGGCGCTGCAGCTTGCCGTCCAGGGCGCGGAATTCCAGCGCCTTCCATTCCACGTCCTTGATCCGGCGCTCGGCCTGGATCGCGGTGTACTGCTCGGCCTGCTTGGCCTGCCGCGCGAGGTGCTGCAGCTGCTTGCCGACTTCCTCGCGCAGGTCGTTGAGGCGGTCCAGGTTCTCGCGGGTGTGGCGGATCCGGGTTTCGGTTTCCTTGCGGCGTTCCTTGTACTTGGAGATGCCGGCGGCCTCTTCCAGGTAGACGCGCAGTTCCTCGGGCTTGGCGTCGATGACCTGCGAGATCATCCCCTGCTCGATGATCGAATAGCTGCGCGGGCCCAGGCCGGTGCCGAGGAACAGGTCGGTGATGTCGCGGCGGCGGCACTTGGCGCCGTTGAGGTAGTAGCTGCTCTGGCCATCGCGGCTGACCATGCGCTTGACCGAGATCTCGTTGAACGCGGCGTACTCGCCGGTGATGGTGTGGTCGCTGTTGTCGAACACCAGCTCGACCATCGCCTGGCTGACGGGCTTGCGCGCGGAGCTGCCGGAGAAGATCACGTCGGTCAGCGAATCGCCGCGCAGGCGGCTGGCGGCGGACTCGCCCATCACCCAGCGGATGGCGTCGATGATGTTGGACTTGCCGCAACCGTTCGGCCCGACCACGCCGGTCATGTTGGTCGGCAGGTGCAGGGTGGTCGGATCGACGAAGGATTTGAAGCCGGA
>DAOOCX010000083.1:0-10442 GCA_035408605.1 Thermomonas sp.
CTTAACTCAGGCGTTAGGCAGCAGCCGCCATGCAGTCGTCGCTGCTCGGGGAACGCCAATGTAGAAGACCGCACTTCTTTGCGTGTTGGTCGCGACAAGCCTGCTCAGGCTTTTCCTTCTCATACGCCACTTCAAGCGAGACCTGACACCTGAAGACAAGATAATTGGCGTCATGCTGCTATTTGTCCCAGTGGCAGGTCCGTTGCTCTACTCGCCTTCTTAATGATCTGCCAGCTCAGCATAAGATCCTGCAGAATCGCGGCGGTCGCGGCTCGTACACGCATTCCTGGATTTCAGTCAAGCCGATCGCGGACAAGATCGTCAAGGACAAGCGTGAGTCGTTGGACAAGAATGATCGCCAATGAACGCAAGCTACTGCCTAACAATTCGTCAAAGCCGAGACAGCTTCGTGGCTCGGCTTGAATGGTGACGTGTACCTTCACGCCAAGCCGCTTTGCTGACCAGCTTGACTCAGGCTCGTCCCACGCCGTTTGCAGTACCGGCACCAACTCCTCAGGGCGCTCCATCTCCCACGAGGCAGGTCTCGGACATGCACCATGGACGAAGTTCGGATATTCGGCGTCAGGACCCGATTCCGGAATCGCGATCACCGCTGGTGCTCTCGAGAAGCCAGAGTTCCCTGCTGGACCCTGTTCCAACACGATCATCAAGTATGTCCGTTGAACAGACGTGTTCTGGCACAAGGGCAGGGACACGAGCCGAACTACGCCGCTGGTGGTGCTACAGGACTGGTTAGCCCGGACTTTCCGAATTGTCTTTTGACATGCGTTACAGGCCCGGCGACGATCCACGCGGGAAGACCCCGCGCCACGACGTCGGCCATATTCCTGGATCACGCCTGGAGTCAACAGGACATTCCACCTTCGGAACATCGAGAGACACCGGGCGGAATTCCCCTTCCGGTTTCGGCACGCACGCATGACCTCATTGAATGGGATGCAATCGCCTGCCGAACGACTCTTCCCGGTAGCGCTTCAGATGCAGCAGTCTTGGCCAGCGGGGCATTCTTGAGCATCAATTGGGCGCAGCCCTGAATTCTCTATCCAGAGAGCGGAAGGCATGCCGGGGCATCGCTAACCGCGCAACGTGTCACGCAGCATGTGGCCTCGTTTGCGCCGGCCAAGGAGAGGACGCCCTTGACGCTGGGTGGATTGACTTACCCGGGCTGGGAAGTACGCGGGCGTTGATCCAGAATTCCCTCGGCGAGGGCGTATCGTGCGCCGATACCCGTACTTCTTTCGAAATCATGCGGTCCTGGAGGAGATGTCCATGCAACGTGCCACCGGAATCGGCGGAATCTTCTTCAAGTCCAGGGATCCGAAAGCGCTGGGTGCCTGGTACCGTGACCACCTCGGCCTCGATGTGACGGACTGGGGCGGCGTGGTCTTCCAGTGGGGTGGCCCCGGCAGCCCGCCGGGCATGACGCTCTGGAGCCCGTTCGCGCAGGACACGGACTACATGGCGCCGAGCACCTCGAGCTTCATGATCAACTTCCGCGTCGACGACCTCGATGCATTGCTTGAAGCTCTTCGACAAGAAGGCTGCAACGTCGTGGACAAGACCGATTCCTCCGACCAAGGCAAGTTCGGATGGGTGATCGATCCCGAGGGCAACAAGGTCGAGCTCTGGCAGCCACCCGCAGGGCAATGAGCCCAGGCGATCGACACGACTCATCATCCACCATCACCGCAGAGGGCGTTCCATCACGATGAACTCGCATCCGATCGAGACCTGGCACCGGCTCGTCGCGACCAACGATCCCTCGGGACTCGCCGGACTTCTGGCCGATGACGCGGTCTTCCTCTCGCCGATCGTGCACACGCCACAGCATGGGAAGGCGCTCGTCACCGCCTATCTGTCCGCCGCATTCCAGGTGTTCTTCAACCCCACCTTCCACTACGTGCGCCAGATCCTGGGCCCATCGGATGCCATGCTGGAGTTCGAGGCCGAAATCGACGGCGTGCTGGTCAACGGCGTCGACATCGTCAAGTGGAACGGGGCCGGCCAGATCATCGAGTTCAAGGTGATGATCCGGCCACTCAAGGCCGTCAACCTCATCCACGAACGCATGGGCGCGATACTGGCGGCCGCCCGCCGAACGGGGTGATCGCTGCCGTTCGCTTCACGCATCCAGGGTGCGACCAGCCCGGGCAGCTACGCAGCGCGTGATTGCGCGAGCTTGCGATAGTGCGCCAGGTGTTCCTCGGTGCTACCCATGCGCAGCTCGAACGCGAGCAGGCGCTTGAAGCAATGGCTGACACCAAGTTCGTCGGTCATCCCCATGCCGCCGTGCAACTGCACCGCTTCCTGCCCCACCTTGCGCGCGGCCTGGCCGACAAGGACCTTCGCGCCGCTCACGGCTTCGCGTCGCTCGTGCGCATCGGACTGCAGGCAGGCGGACGTGGCCAGGTAGACCATCGACCGCGCCTGCTCGACCTGCATGTACATGTCCGCCATCCGGTGCTGCAATGCCTGCAGGCGGCCGATCGCGGTGCCGAACTGCACGCGGTCGCGGGCGTACTGCACGGTGGCGGCAAGCACGCGATCCAGCGCGCCAAGCGCATCCGCGCACCATGCCGCGATACCGCGATCCAGCGCTTCGTCGATGGCCTCCCTGGCATCCACGTCGCCAAGACGTGAATCGGCGGCGACCATGAGGTCGAGTTCGATATCGGCGGCGCGCATGCCATCGACTGTCCGGTAGTCGCGCAGATCGACGCCTGCCGTGTCACGGTCGACCACGAACACACCGACGCCTTCATCGACACGCGCACTCACCAGGAGCCACCGCGCCATGGTGGCGTGGTAGACGCAGGTCTTGCGCCCCTGCAATCGCCAGCCATCCTCCGAGCGCGTGGCGATGGTCGAGCACGGCGCGAACCAGTCGCCACCCTCGTCGTGCGCGAACACCGCGATGGCCTCGCCGGACGCCAACGCTCCCAGCAGCCGCTCGCGTTGTGTATCCCGTGCCAGGGCCGAAACCATCCGCGTAGCCAGTACCGCACTGGAATGGAACGGCTCGACCAGCAAGCCGGCGCCGATCGCCTGCGCGGCAAGCATCATGCCGACCGGACCCGCGCCGATGCCGCCATCGGCCTCGTCGATGTCCAGCGCCAGCAGGCCGAGGTCGGCCAGCTCGGTCCAGGTCGTTGCGGACCATCCTGACTCACTGGCGAGGATCCCGGCACGATGCTCAATCGTGTAGCTCGATTCCAGATAACGGCGGATCGAGTCCTGCAGCAGTTGCTGCTCGTCGGTGAAGGAAAAGTCCATGGGCCGCCTTCGTCAGAGTTGCAGGACCATCTGCGCGATGATGTTGCGCTGGATCTCGTTCGATCCACCGTAGATGCTCAACTTGCGCAGGTTCATGTACTGGGCGGCGACCCGCGGCACGTCTTCGCCAGCGCCGTCGAACTGCAAGGCGCGCGAACCCAACGCCTCGACCTGCAGTTCGCTGATGCGCTGCAGGCTCTCGGTCCCACGGATCTTCAACATCGAGGCTTCCGGGCCGGGGGCCTGCTGCCGCGCCTCGGCGAAGATCACCCGCAGGTTGGTGACTTCCAGTGCCTTCAGTTCCAGCTCCACTTGGGCAACACGGGTCGCGAAGATCGGATCTTCGAGCAGGGCCGCCCCGTTGCGCGTCGCCTCGCGGGCCATCTGCTTGAGCCGCGCGAGCTCCCGACGGCTGGCGCCGATGCCGGCGATGTTGGTGCGTTCATGGCCGAGCAGGAACTTCGCGTAGGTCCAGCCGGCGTTCTCCTCGCCCACCCGGTTCTCGACCGGCACGCGGACGTCGTCGAAGAAGATCTCGTTGACCTCGTGGCGGCCATCCAGCAGTCGCGTCGGATGCACGCGGATACCGGGCGTCTTCATGTCGATCAGCAGGAAGCTGATGCCGCGCTGCGGCTTGGCCGCCGGATCGGTGCGCACCAGGCAGAAGATCCAGTCGGCGTGCTGGCCCAGCGTGTTCCAGGCTTTCTGACCATTGACGACGTAGTGGTCGCCGTCGCGCTGCGCGCGGGTCTTCAGCGATGCCAGGTCCGAACCGCTGCCGGGTTCGGAATAGCCTTGGCACCACCAGTCGGTGCCGTCGAGGATGCGCGGCAGGAAACGCGCCTTCTGCACCTCCGACCCATAGCGCATGATGACCGGCGCGACCATCTTCAGGCCGAACGGCAACTGGATCGGCGCATCGGCGGCAAAGCACTCGATGTCGAACAGGTACTGCCGGGTCTTGTCCCAACCAGTGCCGCCGAATTCGGCCGGCCACATCGCCGCGCCCCAGCCGCGCTCGAACAGGATGCGTTGCCAGCGGCGCACGTCGTCGGCCAGTACCGACTCGTCGCCGCGGCGCACGCGATCCCGGATGTCATCGGGGAGGTTCGCGGCAAGGAAGGCGCGGACGTCGTCGCGGAACAGGACTTCGTCGGCGCTGAAATTCAGGTCCATGGGAACTCCACGCGATCAGGACGCGCGCAACGCCGCGGCCAGTTGCTGCCGCACCTGCGGGATCGCGGCATACGGATCGGCGGGTGCGCCGCCGGAGAGCAGCGCATCGGCGCGTTCGCGAACGCCTTCGACGGCCTGCGGGTGCGGCAGCACCCAGAAACGATCGTGGGCGATGGCATCGAAGGTCAGGCGCGCGACGTCGTCCGCAGTGACCTTGGCCGAGGCGATGGCCTTCTCCACCATCGAGGCACCCAACGCCGCCGCGCGCGAACGGGTCGGGTCGTCATGCGGGCGGTTGCGATGCGACTTCGCGATACCCGTCGCGACCCACGACGGGCACAACACCGAGCAACCGATCTGGTCCGTGACCAGGGACAGGTCCTGGTGCAGCGTTTCCGAAAGCGACACCACCGCATGCTTGGCGACGTTGTAGGGCCCCATCAACGGCGGGTCGATCAGTCCCGCCATCGAGGCGGTGTTGATCACGCGTCCGCGGTACGCCGGATCTGCCTTCGCATTGGCCAGCATGCGCGGCACGAAGGCACGCACGCCGTGGATCGTGCCCCACAGGTTGACGCCCAGCACCCATTCCCAGTCGCGCGTGGTGGCTTCCCAGAGCAGGCCGGTGCAGCCGACGCCCGCATTGTTGAACAACAGGTGCACGGCGCCGAAGCGGGTGAATGCATCCGCCGCGAGTGCTTCCATGGCCACGCCATCGGTCACATCCAGCGTGCGCTGCAGGATATCGATGCCGTCGAGTCCGGCGACCGTCTCCGCCAGGGCATCCGCCTGCACGTCGACCAGCACCAGCGACATGCCCTCCTCGGCGGCGATGCGCGCGAATTCGCGACCGAAGCCGGAACCCGCGCCTGTGATCACGGCGACCTTGCCGCGTAGCGTCTCGATCTTCATACCGCGGTGTACCCGCCATCGACCGCCAGCACCTGGCCGGTGATGTGCTGGCCGGCATCCGAGGCGAACAGCAACGCCGCGCCCTTCAGGTCTTCGTCGCCGCCCAGTCGACGCAACGGCGCGTTGCCCATCAGCGCCTCTTCGCCGACTGCCGCGATCACGCCCTGGCTCATCTTCGACGGGAAGAAGCCCGGTGCGATCGCATTGACGGTGACGCCGCGGCCACCCCACTCCGCCGCCAGCGCGCGAGTGAGATTGACCACCGCACCCTTGGACGCGTTGTAGGCGGCGGTCTTCAGCAGGCCACCTGCATTGCCGCGCAACCCGGCCACCGACGCCACGTTGATGATCCGGCCACTGCCGCGAGGCAGCATCGAACGCTTGGCGACCTGCTGGGACAGCGCGAACAAACCACGCACGTTGAGATCGAACACCTTGTCCCAGGCCTCCAGCGGATAGTCCTCTGCCGGTGCACCCCAGCTGGCCCCGGCGTTGTTGACCAGCACATCGACCTGGCCGAACGCGGCCAGCACGCTGTCCACCAGCTGCGTCACCGCGTCCGGCTTGCTGGCATCGGCGGCGAAGGCTTCGGCACGGATACCACGCGCACGCAAGTGTTCCAGTGCGGCGTCCAGCTCATGTTGCTTGCGCGCGGAGATCGCGATGGTCGCGCCGTAGTCACCCAGCGCTTCGGCGATCTGCAGGCCCAGGCCGCGCGAGCCGCCGGTGATGAGGGCCACGCGCCCGTCGAGGTCGAACAAGGTCTTGTTGCCGTGCATGTCCACTCCTTCAGAACCAGTCGTCGCGCATCGCCAGCGCGGTGTCGTCGTTGTCGGCCAGCCGGTCCAGCCACGCATCCGCGCGCGGCAGTTCCCACTGCATGAAATAGCGCGCCGCCTGCCGCTTGCCACGGGCGAAATCGTCGTCGCGGTCGCCGAGCGCAAGCACCTGCTCCAGCCAGATCCACGCCACGGTGATGTGGCCGAAGGCCTCCAGGTACGCGCTGGCATTGGCCAGGCGCGCCATCGGATCGGCGACCCGCAGCAGCGAGGCAGTAACATCGCGCAGGCGCGTCAGGCGAATCGACAAGGCATCGGCAAGCGCCGCGGATGATGTGTCGAGGGCACGCGTGATGCTCGCATCGAGCAACGCGCCATGCGCCGCAAACGCCGCGCCATCGAACATCGCCACCTTGCGGCCGAGCAGGTCGATGCCCTGGATGCCATGCGTGCCTTCGTGGATCGGGTTGAGCCGGTTGTCGCGCCACAGCTGCTCGACTTTGTAGTCGCGCGTGTAGCCGTAACCGCCATGCACCTGGATGGCGAGGTCGTTCCCGGCCAGGCACCACTGCGACGGCCAGCTCTTGGCGATCGGGGTGAGGATGTCGAGCAGCAGTTCTCGCGATGAGACGAGCGCCGCATCACCGGCCTCACGCGCGATGCGCGCTTCGTCCACCAGCCTGGCGCAGTAAAGCACCAGGCCCAGCCCGCCCTCGGCATAACTCTTCTGCGCCAGCAGCATGCGCCGCACGTCCGCATGCGCGACCAGCGGCTGTTGCGGTTGCGACGGATCCTTGCCCGCCGGCCCGGGCAGGCGCCCCTGCGGCCGGTTGCGTGCGTAGTCCAGCGCAAGCAGGTAGCCGGCGTAGCCCAGCGCCACTGCTCCGAGGCCAACACCGATCCGCGCGTCGTTCATCATGTGGAACATGCCGGCCAGGCCCTCGCCCGGCTTGCCGACCAGGTAGCCGATTGCGCCGGCGCGTCCTTCCGGCTTGAAGCGTGCTTCGCCGAAGTTCAGCGCGCAATTCACCGTCGCCCGATAGCCCAGCTTGTGGTTCAGGCCGGCCAGGCTGACATCGTTGCGTTCACCGACATTGCCATCGGCATCGACCAGCGAACGCGGCACGATGAACAATGAGATTCCGCGCGTGCCAGCCGGCAACTTGCCATCGGCGTCCGGCACTTTCGCCAGCACCAGATGGACGATATTGCCGAGGATCTCGTGCTCACCGCCGGAGATCCACATCTTGCGGCCGCTGATGCGGTACTGCGGGCCGAATGGTGATTCGCGCTCGTATTCCGCGCGTGTGGTGATGTCGGACAGCGACGATCCCGCCTGCGGTTCCGACAGACACATCGTGCCCGTCCAGTCGCCGCGCAGCTGCGGCATCGCGAAGGCGTCGACCTGCGCCGGCGTGCCGTGCGCGAGCAACAAGCGGGCATTGCCCATCGTCAACAACGGATACGCGCAGGCCCCGATGTTGGCGGCGTAGAGATTCACCAGCGCCGCCTTTTCCACCACCACCGGCAACTGCATGCCGCCGACGGATTCGTCCTCAGTCGCCGACACCAGCCCGCTGACGGCGAACGCGCGCACCGCCTCGGCAATTTGCGGATGCACGCTGACATTTTCGCCATCGAAGTGCGGTTCATCGCGATCCGCTGCCTGGTAGCACGGTGCGAACACCTCGGCGGCCAATCGATCGCAACCGTCCATCACCGCATCGAACGTCTCCGCGGAATGCGCGGCGAAGCGCGGTGCGTGCAGCAGCGCATCGACGCGCAACCAGTCATGCAGCTGGAACTTCAGTTCGCGGCGCGGGATCAGCGGCATCGACATCGATCAGGCGACCTCGAACAAACCGGCCGCGCCCTGTCCGCCGCCGACGCACATGGTCACGACCACGTACTTCACCCCACGCCGTTTGCCTTCGATCAACGCATGCCCGACCAGGCGCGCGCCACTGACGCCATAGGGATGGCCGACCGCGATCGCGCCGCCGTTGACGTTGAGCCGGTCGTGCGGGATGCCGAGTCTGTCCATGCAATACAGGACCTGCACAGCGAACGCTTCGTTGAGTTCCCACAAGCCGATGTCGTGGACACTCAGGCCGGCGTTCTTCAGCAGCTTTGGCACCGCGAACACCGGGCCGATGCCCATCTCGTCGGCTTCGCAACCGGCCACCGCGAACCCTCGGAAGATGCCGAGCGGCTGCAAGCCCTTGCGCGAGGCAGCATCGGCGGACATCAGCACGCTGGCCGACGCACCATCGGAGAACTGGCTGGCATTGCCGGCCGAGACCACGCCGCCGGGCACTGCGCTGCGGATCTTCGCTACCGCGTCGTAGGTGGTATCCGCGCGCACGCCTTCATCGCGATCCAGCGTGACCTCGCGCGTGCTGACGGCCCTGGTCACCGGATCGGCGACTGCCATCCGAACCGTGATCGGCACGATCTCGTCGTCGAAGCGGCCGGCGGCCTGCGCCGCAGCGGCACGCACCTGGCTTTCGGTGCCGTAACGGTCTTGCCGTTCGCGGTCGATGCCGTAACGTTTCGCCACGATCTCCGCGGTCTGCAGCATCGGCAGGTAGATTGCCGGATAGCGCCGCTTCAGCCAGGTGTCTTCCAGCATGTGCTGGTTGATCGTGGCCTGCACGGTGGAGATGCATTCCACGCCGCCAGCGACGAACACCTCGCCCTCGCCGGCGATGATGCGCTGCGCGGTCTGCGCGATCGCCTGCAGGCCGGAGGCGCAGAAACGGTTGACGGTGGCACCGGGCACGCTGGCCGGGAGCCCGCCGCGAATCGCGATCTGCCGGGCGATATTGCTGCCGGTTGCGCCTTCCGGCGTAGCACAACCCATCACCACGTCCTCGACCTCGGCGGGATCGATGCCGGCGCGTTCGACGGCATGGCGGACCACGTGGCCGCCAACGGTTGCGCCGTGGGACAGGTTCAATGCGCCTTTCCAGCTCTTGGCCAGCCCAGTGCGCGCGGTGGAGACGATGACGGCTTCTTTCACGGCGGGCCTCACGCGGCAGTGCGCTTGCGCGCGGCGAAATCGTTGAAGGACAGGCCGGCGTCGGCCAGTTCGACCAGCAGCGGCGCCGGCTCCCAGCACTCGCCGCGATGGCCGCGTGCGTAGCCGCGCATCGACGCCAGCACGTTGTACAGGCCGACCTGCTCCGCATGGAACATCGGCCCGCCCCGCCAGACCGGGAAGCCGTAGCCGGACAGATAGACGATGTCGATGTCGGACGCACGCGCGGCGATGCCCTCCTCGAGCAAACGCGCGCCCTCGTTGGTCAATGCGTACACCAGCCGTTCGACGATCTCCTTGTCGCTGATCGCGCGACGCTCGAGGCCGAGTTCGCGTGACTGCGCGACGATCATCGCCTCGACCTCGGCCGACGGATGCGGAGTACGATCGCCCGGCACGTAGTCGTACCAGCCCTTGCCGGTCTTCTGGCCATAGCGGCCCATTTCGCAGAGCAGGTCGCCGTTCTTCGGATAGACCATGCCGGGCTGTTCGAGGTAACGACGCTTGCGGATCGCCCAGCCGATGTCGTTGCCGGCCAGGTCGCCCATCCGGAACGGCCCCATCGCGAAACCGAACGCCTCCATCGCGCGATCCACCTGCTGCGGCAGCGCGCCTTCCTCAAGCAGGAAGCCGGCCTGGCGCGAATACTGTTCGATCATGCGGTTGCCGATGAAGCCGTCGCACACCCCGGACACCACCGCGGTCTTGCGAATGCGCTTGGCCATCGCCATCGCAGTGGCCATCACGTCCTTCGCGGTCCGTGCGCCGCGCACCACTTCCAGCAGGCGCATGACATTGGCCGGGCTGAAGAAGTGCAAGCCCAGCACGTCTTGCGGGCGCTTGGTGAACGCCGCGATCCGGTCCACGTCGAGCGTCGACGTGTTGGTGGCCAGGATCGCGCCGGGCTTGGCTACGGCATCGATCTTCTCGAAGACCGATTGCTTGACCGCATAGTCCTCGTACACCGCTTCGATCACCAGGTCGGCATCGGCCAGTGCGTCGTAGGAGAGCGATGGTGTCACCAGCGCCATCCGCTGCTCGACCTGCGCATCGGTCAACTTGCCCTTCTTCGCGCTGGCCTCGTAATTTCGGCGGATGGTGGCCACGCCGCGATCCAGCGCCTCCTGCGTGGTCTCCACCAGCACCACCGGGATGCCGGCATTGAGGAAATTCATGCTGATGCCGCCGCCCATGGTGCCGGCGCCGATCACGCCCACCTTGTCGATCGCGCGTGGCGGTAT
>DAOOCX010000084.1:0-10161 GCA_035408605.1 Thermomonas sp.
CCGCGCGCCTGCGACATCTGGAACAGTTCCATCACCACGCCCTGGCCGGCGAACGCGGCATCGCCGTGCAGCAGGATCGGCAGGACCTGCTTGCGCTCCTTGTCGTTGCGGCGCAGTTGGCGCGAACGCACGCTGCCGACCACCACCGGATCCACGATCTCCAGGTGCGACGGGTTGAACGCCAGCGCCAGGTGGACCGGACCGCCGGGGGTGGCGATGTCGGCGGAGAAGCCCATGTGGTACTTCACGTCGCCGGTGTGCGCGTGGTCGCCGGCGCGGCTGTGCTCGAACTTGCCTTCGAACTCGTCGAACAGCTTGCGCGGCGGCTTGCCCATCGTGTTGACGAGGACGTTGAGACGACCGCGGTGGGCCATGCCGATCACGATGTCCTTGACCCCGTCGCCGCCGGCGCGCTGGATCATCACGTCCAGCATCGGGATCAGGCTGTCGCCGCCTTCCAGCGAGAAGCGCTTCTGGCCGACGTATTTGGTGTGCAGGTAGCGCTCGAGCCCCTCGGCCGCGGTCAGGCGTTCGAGGATGCGCTGCTTGTCGGCGGCCGTGCGGCCGTAGTTGCCGCCGGCGGCTTCCAGGCGCTCGTACATCCAGCGGCGCTGTTCGGCGTCGGTGATGTGCATGAACTCGGCGCCAACGCTGCCGGCATAGGTCGCCTTGAGCAGGTTGACCAGCTCCCCCAGCTTCATCCGCTCGCGACCGGCCACGCCGCCGGTGCTGAATTCGCTCCCGGTGTCGCTTTCGGACAGGCGATGGAAGCCCAGCGCCAGGTCCGGCGCCTCGGGTTTCGGCGTCAGGCCCAGCGGATCGAGGTTGGCGGCCAGGTGCCCGCGCGAACGGTAGGCGGTGATCAGCTTGCCGACGCCGCGCTCGCGCTCGTCGCCCACGCCGCTTGCCGCGGTGACCACGCCACGCGCGGCCAGCCGGCCGGCCTGGGCGATCTGCTCGATGACGGCGGAGTGCGGGATGTCGCCGGCTTCGCGGCCCTTGAGCCCATCGAAATACTGCCGCCACTTGGCATCGACGCTGTCCGGGGCGACCAGGTATTGCTCGTAGAGATCCTCCACATAGGCGCCATTGGCACCGAGTTGGGAGGTCTGGGCAAACTGCTTCAGGAGACTGTCCACCATGGCGTGGCTAGCGGCCTTGCGATAAGTGATTGATCCGGATGAAGTTGCCATCCGGTGCGGGCCCGATGAATGGGCGGGCGAAAGGATCGGAATTATAGCCGGAGCGGCTTGCGCACCGCATCACATCCCTTCGTCGAAGGGGCAGGGGTTCACAGTCCGAGCGCCCGGTATTCGCTGACCTGGCGCGAACGCTGCCAGGCATCGTCGAAGCGCGTGGCCAGTTGCCGGACCTTCGCCGGGGCGTCCTGCTCGGCCTCGCCCTGCACGCGTTCGCCGAGACCGCGCAGGTAGTAGCCGCCGCCATCGCCGGCAATCCACGCGGCCGGATCGTTGCGGTCCACCGGATCCTGCAGTTCGCGGAACACGAAGATGCTGGGCAGGCGCTGGGCCAGCGCCAGCAAGGGCGCGTGTGCTTGCTGGGGCGCGCCTGCATCGTGCAGCAACACCAGCACCTGCTGGCCGCCACCCCGGGTGGCGAACCCGCGCAGGGCCTGCAACACGTTGCCGTCGTCGTACAGCCAGGGATCCAGCGCGACGCTGCGGATCCACAGGGTGCGGCGCGCACGTTCGATGATGCCGATGGACGCGTCGATCCCGGCTTCGCGGCTGTCGATCCGGGCCGGACCGGTGAACGCCAGCACCATCGCCTGGTGTTCGATTCCGGCCTCCATGAAGCGCTCGCCCTCGGGCTGGAAGCCATGCCGCGCGTAGAAGCCGATCGCACCGACCTGCGCATTCAACCGCACTGCCGGCCAGCCGCGCTTGCGCGCGTCGTCCAGCAATGCGCGCAGCAGTGCATCGCCGATCCCGCGCCCGCGCCAGGCCGCGCGCACGGCCATCCGGCCGATCTTGCGGTCGGGGGTCAGCCGCGCAGTGCCGACCGGACTGCCATCGAGCAGGCGGGCCAGCACATGGGTGCACAGCGGATCCAGTGCGTCATGCTCCAGGGTGATCGGCACGCCCTGTTCGCCGACGAAGACCTCGTCGCGCACGCTGCGCAACTCGGCCAGCGCGGCATCGAACCCGACCACGTCGACGCGGTACGGCTGCAGGCGCGGATCGTCCGGGGTCATTCGTCGTCGTCCTCGCCGGTATCGAGCCGGTAGTGGCCGCCTTCGAGCAGGGCGAACACCACGTCGCGACCGGGCGCGGACAGGCTGTCGTAGAGCAGGCCATCGACCTCGTTGGCCGCCGCCAGCCGTTGCGCGTCGCGCACCGGCATCGCATGGGCCTGCCCGCCCGCATACAGGCGCGCGCCCTTCGACGCCCGCCGCCATGCCATCCGCGACCATGGGTGGCGCTGCAGGATCGCGCCGCGGCCCAGGTCCCATTCGACCTCGATCCGTGGCCGCGGGGTGTCGTCGGCGGCCGGCTGCACGGCGCTGCGATAGGTGGTGACGAAGCCGCCGAACCAGTCGCCGAAGCGATCGGGATCGTCCATCCGCAACTGGCGCAGCGCCTCGACCACGCGCTGCATCGCGGCGTCGTCGATCTCGTTCGCGTCCTTCGGTGGGGAGAGGTCGGGATCGGCGTAGCGCAGCGCGTCCGGCGCATCGGCGGCCAGCGCATCCACGTAATCGCCCAGCAATTCCGCAACCGCCGGCGCGCGCATGCCCACCGAGAAGGTCAGGCAGGGATCCTGGGCGATGCCGTGGTGGGGCACCCCGGGCGGCAGGTAGAGCATGTCGCCCGGCGCCAGCACCCAGTCGTGCGAGGGATTGAATGTGCGCAGCAGCTTCAATTCGACGTCGTCGCGGAACGCCAGCGGTGGTGCGTCCGAGGCATCGATCTGCCAGCGCCGATGGCCCTGCGCCTGCAGCAGGAATACGTCGTACTGGTCCACGTGCGCGCCGACCGAGCCGCCGGTCGCGGCGAAGCTGACCATCACGTCGTCGATCCGCCAGCGCGGCAGGAAGTCGAAGCGGTCGAGCAGGGCGCGCAGGTCGGCGTCCCACTTGTCCATGTCCTGGACCAGCAGGGTCCAGTCGTGGTCAGGCAGGCCGGGGAAGTCGGTTTCCGCGAACGGTCCGTGGCGTACGCGCCAGCCGTCGCTGGTGGCGTCGTGCTCGATCAGGCGCGCCAGCACGCCGTCCTCGCAGGCCAGCCCGGCCAGGTCTTCTGGCTGCAGCGGCGACTGGTAACCGGGAAACGCATTGCGGACCAGCAGCGGCTTCTTCTGCCAGTAGTCGCGCAGGAACTCGGCGGCGGGCATGCCGAGGAAATGCTTGCTGGTGGCGTGGACTTCGATCATGGCGCGGTTCCCTTGCGTTCCTTGTCGAGCCGTGTCGCAAGGCCCTCGCGGCCCTGGTCGGCATAGGCGCGGCAGGCGTTGGTATCGACCAGCGGCGCTTCACCGCGCAGGCGCGGCCACAGGTCGCTGCCGCCGGGATGCGGGGTCATCAGGATGTCGCAGGGCAAGGCGGCCAGCGTGTCGAGCCCGGCGCGGAATGCGGCGACATAGTCCGGATGGTCGCTGTAGCGGAATGTGTCGTCGCTGATCGCGCTGATGCTGTCGGCATGAACCATGTGCCGGCATTGGCCGCCGTCGCAGCTGTCCCAACTCCAGGTGGTCGCGCCCGGCGTATGGCCGGGCATGGCATGTGCGCTGATCCGCAGGCCGCCGAGGCTGATGCCGCCGTCGACCAGCTCGCGCACGTCGGCGATCGGCGGGAAGCCTTCGTGGATGCCGAATTGCGGATCGCTGCGATCGCCGCGGCCCAACCGCAACGCCGGCATCGCGGTCTTGCGTGCGAGCAGCGGCGCGCCGGTCGCGGCCTGCAATTGCGCGAGGCCGCCGACGTGGTCGTTGTGCTCGTGGCTGCTCAGGAGGACGCGCACGTCGCGCGGATCCACGCCGAGTGCGTGCAGGCTGGCCAGCACATGCGGCGCCGCTTTTGCGGTGGCACCGTCGATCAGGACATGGCCCTCGGGCGTGGCCACCAGCAGCACCGAAATCCCGCAGGTCCCGACGTACCAGGTGTTGCCGAACACATGGCGCGGCGCGGTCGCCTCATTCCAGTCGTCCTGGTCCTTGCAGGGCGTCGCCGCTGGCACCTTGTCCAGGCTGGGCTGCGCCACACCGGCCGGCGTCTTCGCGGGGGCATGCGGTGCCGGTGGGAGAATCTGACAGGCACCCAGCAGGCTCGTCGCGAGCAGGCTGGCGATGAACGCCTTCATCCTCATGCGTCGCGGGCGAGCTGTTCGGCCAGGCCGGTGTAGCTGCCCGGCGTCATCTCGAGCAGGCGCTGCTTGTCGGCGGCAGGCAGGTCCAGGGTCGCGATGAAGTCGCGCATCGAGGCCTGGGTGATGCCTTGGCCGCGGGTCAGCGCCTTCAGTTGTTCGTAGGGGTTCGGCAGGCCGTGGCGGCGCATCACCGTCTGCACGGCCTCGGCCAGCACTTCCCAGCTGGCGTCGAGGTCGGCGGCCAGGCGCTCCGGATTGACGCTCAACTTGCCCAGGCCCTTCTGCAGGGAATCGAAGCCGATCAGCATGTGGCCGAACGCGGTGCCGAGTGCGCGCAGCACGGTGGAGTCGGTGAGGTCGCGCTGCCAGCGGCTGACCGGCAACTTGGCGGCGAAATGCTCGAACAGTGCGCTGGCGATGCCGAAGTTGCCTTCCGCATTCTCGAAGTCGATCGGGTTGACCTTGTGCGGCATCGTGCTGCTGCCCACTTCGCCGGCTTTCAGCGCCTGCTTGAAGTAGCCCTGCGAGATATAGCCCCAGGCATCGCGGCACAGGTCGATGGCGATGGTGTCGATGCGCTTGCAGGCGTCGCAGAGTTCGGCGATGCCGTCGTGCGGTTCGATCTGGGTGGTGTATGGCTGCCAGTCGAGGCCGAGCGATTCCACGAAGCGTTGCGAGAACGCCGGCCAGTCGATGTCGGGATAGGCGGCGACATGCGCGTTGTAGTTGCCGACCGCGCCGTTGATCTTCCCGGGCATCGGCAGCGCCGCGAGTGCCTCGCCCTGGCGCTGCAGGCGGGCGACGACGTTGGCCAGTTCCTTGCCGACCGTGGTGGGCGATGCGGTCTGGCCATGCGTGCGCGACAGCATCGGCATTGCCGCGTGTGCATGCGCCATCCCGCGCAGCGTCGCGATCAGCGCGTCGAGCCTGGGCAGCAGCACGTGCTGGCGCGCCTTGCTCAGCAGCAGCGCGTAGGACAGGTTGTTGATGTCCTCGCTGGTGCAGGCGAAATGGACGAATTCCAGTGCCGGGCCGAGCTCGGCATCGTCCTGCAGGCGTTCCTTGATGAGGTATTCGACCGCCTTGACGTCGTGGTTGGTGGTCGCCTCGATCGCCTTGACCCGGGCGGCGTCCTCCACCGAGAAGCCCTGCGCCAGCGCGCGCAGGCGCGCGGCTGCGGCATCGGAAAACGGCACCAGTTCGGGGATGCCGGGTTCCGCGGCCAGAGCAAGCAACCATTCCACCTCCACCTTGACCCGCGCGCGGATCAGGCCGTACTCGGAGAAGATCGGGCGCAGCGCATCGACCTTGCCGGCATAGCGGCCATCGAGCGGGGACAGGGCGGTCAGGGCGTCGGACATGGGGATCGGCGGCTGCGGGGATGCGCAATTCTAAACCGCGGCGGCGCTATGCTCGGCGGATCCCGCACAGGAGCAGGCCATGGCCACCCGCAAGGCAAGCGGCTTCCGCATCGAACACGACAGCATGGGCGAGTTGCGCGTGCCCGCGAAGGCGCTCTGGGGCGCGCAGACCCAGCGCGCGATCGACAATTTCGCGATCAGCGCCAGGCCGATGCCCGCCGCGTTCATCCGTGCGCTGGCCTTGACCAAGGCCGCCGCCGCGGTGGTCAACGGGCACCTGGGGTTGCTCGCGCGCGCGCAGGCCGACGCCATCGTCGAGGCCGCCACGGCCATCGCCGGTGGCGCGCACGCCGGGCAGTTCCCGGTCGACCGTTACCAGACCGGCTCCGGCACCTCCAGCAACATGAATGCCAACGAGGTCATAGCCCACGTGGCGGCGGCCGCCTCCGGGCAGTCGATCCATCCCAACGACCACGTCAACCTGGGCCAGAGCAGCAATGACGTCGTCCCGACCGCGCTGCGGGTGATGGCGGTGCAGGGCGCCAGGCAGGACCTGCTGCCGGCGCTGCGCCACCTGCGCAAGACCATCGACAAGCGTGCGAAAGCGCTCGGCAGGATCGTCAAGACCGGCCGGACGCATTTGATGGACGCGATGCCGCTGACGGTGGCGCAGGAATTCGGCGCGTGGTCGGCGCAGCTGGATTCCGCGCAGGCGCGCATCGAGGACAGCCTGAAGCGCGTGCGCCGGCTGCCGATCGGGGGCACCGCGATCGGCACCGGGATCAATGCGCATCCCAAGTTCGGCAAGGGCGTGGCCAAGGCACTGTCGGTCGCCACCGGCGCGAAATTCGAACAGGCCTCGAATACCTTCGAGGGCCTGGCCGCGCAGGACGACCTGGTGGAGTTGTCCGGCCAGCTCAATGCACTGGCGGTGGCGCTGATGAAGATCGGCAACGACCTGCGCTGGATGAATTCCGGGCCGTTGGCCGGACTGGGCGAGATCGAGTTGCCGGCACTGCAGCCCGGCAGTTCGATCATGCCGGGCAAGGTCAATCCGGTGATCCCGGAAGCGCTGTGCATGGCCTGCGCGCAGGTGATGGGCCTGCACCAGGCGATCTCGATCGCAGGCCAGAGCGGCAACTTCCAGCTCAACGTGATGCTGCCGCTGATCGCCTGCGATATCGATGAGTCGCTGCAGCTGCTGTCCTCGGCGATGACTGCATTGGCTGACAAGGCGCTTGCAGGCCTGCAGGTGCGCAAGGACACCATGGCGTCCGCACTGGATCGCAATCCGATCCTGGTGACCGCGCTGAATCCGGTGATCGGCTACGAACAGGCCGCGAAGATCGCCAAGCGAGCGTATGCGGAGGGACGGCCGGTGCTGGATGTCGCGCTGGAGGACAGCGGACTGGATGAAAAGACGCTACGCCGCTTGCTGGATCCCGCCGATCTTGCGAAGGGCGGGATCAATGCCGGCACAAGCTCAAGCTGATCATCGCCCCGAGAAGACGAAAGGCCTGTCCGGGTAGGCAGGCCCTTCGTTTCTCTACGGAGGAGTGCCGGTCAGCTGCTGGTGACCGACACGCCCTTGTGCTTGCCGACATCCTTGCCGCAGTCCTCGATTTCGGCCTGGGTCATCCGCGCATACGGCTTGAACTCGGGCAACGAGGCGGCCAGCGCCTGCTGCCCTGCCATCAGCGCGGGCAGGCGGGTGCACAGCTTCATCGCCTCGGCCTCGATCTTGGCGGCCTCGGCCTCCATCTTCTTCTCGAATTCCTTCTCGCCGTCCTTGCCGCCGAAGATCGCACCGATCGCACCGGACACGGCGTGCCCGGCGATGTTGGCGCCCTGCGCGCCGATCGTCATGCCGGCTTCGGCGATGCCGATGATCTGGCCCCGGTAGGCCAGCAGGTCGGCGCGCTGCGCGGCAGTGATCGCGACCGCCTTGCCCTCGATCAGCAGGTCGCCCTTCGGGGTGATCTCCGCCTTCGGCAGGCTGCTGTCGCCGGTGTTCCACTGGCGGCCGTTGACGTTGATGTTCATGCCGTCGCTGATGCTGATGTTCTGCGTGGCCAGTTCCTTGCGAGCCTGTTCGATCGCGCTACCGACGTGGCGGCCGATGAACGTGTCGTTGCCGCTGGCGACCGGCGGGGCCGGTGGCGCGGGCGGTGCCGGTGGTGCGGGTGGCTGGCTGCAGGCCGCCAGCGACATGCCGGCGAGGAGGACGAGGGTGAGGCCAGGGATGTGCTTCATGATGTGTTCCTCCGGTCAGCGGGACGCGAATTCAGTGCGGATGTCGCGTTCGCAGTTGGCGACGTCGTCCGCATCGAGAGTGGCATATGGGCGGAACTGCGGCAGGTTTGCCGACAACCGTTGCTGCGACTCCAACACCGCAGGCAGTTGCCGGCAGATGCTGCGCATGCCCGGTTCGATTTCCTGCTTGACGACGCGTTCGATGCGGCGTTCCAGGTTCCCGGTCATGGCACCGACCAGCAGGCCGACCCAGGATCCACTGCCGACGGCTTCCAGCGCGGCATCCGCACTGCGCTGGCCGATGTCGATCCCGGCCTTGGCGACCGTGATCACTTGGCCGCGGTACGCGAGCAGTTGGCGTCGCTGGCCGTCATTGATGGCCTGGACCTTGCCGTCGATCAGCAGGTCGCCCTGCGGCGTGATTTCCGCAGGCGCGAGCTCTGCCTTGGCGCGCTTCGACTTCTTGCCGTCATGGGCGGTGAACTGGAAGCCGTCGTCGAGGCGCAGGTTGCCGGTATCCAGTTCCTGCCTGGCCTTCGCCAGCTCGATGCGCATTTCCTCGCGCGCATTGGCCATCTCCTGGCGGATCTCGCTGCCGATCCCGGTGTCCCTGCCCGCTGCCTGCGCGGTGAACAGCGGGGCAGTGGCCAGCAAGGCGATGGCGAGGAGGTTGCGGGTCTTCATCGTCGTGTCCTGTCTGGGAAAGGTGGCTCAGTTGTCGTCGCGCCAGCGGCGCATGCGGACCGCGGCGACCAGCATCGCGATGCCGGCGGCGGCGCCGATCCACAATTGCGAGGTGGCCAGCACGGCGTAGGTCGACTTCAGCACCATCGCGTGGCTGGGTGCATTGCCCTTGGCGATCGCGCCGACGTCCATCACGTCGACCCAGGTGCCGGGGAACACGCTCAGCAGGCTGCGGGCGACGATGTTCTTCCAGAACCAGCCGCTCTGCAGGTCGAACACGTTCATCACCTCGAACCAGCTGATGAAGATGCCGGCGAACACCGGGATCATGATCGCCCACAGGAACGGCATGCTCTTCGACCAGGACGAGCACAGCATCAGCCAGCCGACGGTGGGCAGCGCCCACAACGCGTAGATCGGGATCGATGCCAGCAGCAGGCCGGCGTTGGCCAGCGGGTTGCCGGGGCCCCACAGCAGGCTGATCGGGTTGCCGTTGTGCAGCAACACGAAGGCACTGACCAGCAGCATGAAGGCGAACATGCAGGCGATCGCGGCGCCGATGGCCAGGGTCGGGGCGACCAGCAGCGCGCTGGCGGCCTTGGAGAACACGGTGTCGCGGTCGGACAGCGGCAGCGACTTCCAGAACAGCACGCTGCGATCCTTGCGCTCGTCGTACAGGCTGCCCAGGCAGTAGAAGAACACCACGAAGCCCAGTACCACCATTGGCCACACCCCCGACATCAACATGCTGAAGTCGATGCCGTCGGCCAGCTTGCGCAGGTCGTCGGGGTCCATCTTCGAGGTCAGCACGCCCAGGTCGAGGCCATTGATGGTGACATCGCCGTCGATCTGCATCTTGCCGCTGGCGAGCGCCTTGCGGGCAGCCACTTCACCGACGATCAACGCCATCAGGGTCAGCAGCAGCGAGATCGCGCCGGCCCACACCGGGGCCCACAGGAAGCCGCCCTTGTGCTCCCAGAACTCGCGCTTGAGCAACAACTTGAACTTGTGCGTGGCGTGCGGTGCCGGGCGCGGCGTGCGCGGGGTCGCGACATCCATTTCCATCGCGTCGACGGGGGTGTTCATGCGTAGGTTCCCTTCATGGTGGCGACGAACAGGTCGGCCAGGCCCGGCGTGCGGGTCTCGCCCAGCGCGGCCAGCCGCGCGGGGTCGGTGCCGTCGAACAACATCACGGTCTTGCCGAAGGGCAGGGCGCGCTCGTCGATCGGCTTGAGCGCACGCGCCTCATCCTGCTTGCCGGCATCGACCAGCACTTCGGTGTAGCGGACGGCGAGGGTGTCCATCGGTGCATCCAGCACCACCTTGCCGTCGCGGATGAACATGACGTCGGTGAGGATGTGCTCGATCTCCTCGACCTGGTGGGTGGTGACGATGATCGTCTTGTCCTCGTCGAAGTAGTCCTCCAGCAGGCGCTGGTAGAACTGCTTGCGGTAGAGGATGTCCAGGCCCAGGGTGGGCTCGTCCAGCACCAGCAGCTTGGCGTCGATCGCCATCACCAGCGCCAGGTGCAGTTGCAC
>DAOOCX010000085.1:0-3642 GCA_035408605.1 Thermomonas sp.
ACCGCCGCGTTCACCGGAAGCAGCGGGGCGTTCATCCGCAGCGCCTTCGGCGCTGGCGCGTTGCCGGTGATGTCGCGATACAGGGCCACCGCCATCATCAGCGACGCCTGCGTGCTCGGGTGGGTCCCGTCCGGATAAGGCGTGGAGTCCGGTTGTGCCTTGTGCAGGGATGCGATGGCACCCGCGGCGTTGAACACCGTGGCGTCGTTCTCCTTGGCGAGCTTGCGCATGCCGCCATTGATCCGGCCCTGCATGCGTTCGTCGTGCGACCAGGTGGTGAACAGCAGGGTCTTTGCCCCACGTTCCCTGGCCAGCGCGGCGAATGCCTCGTGTGCCTGCATGGTTGCGGCACAGGGCGCGGTGCGCGTGCGCGACGCGCTGGCCAGGCAGCCGACCTGGCCGCCGATCTCCTGCAGCACCACCACGTCGAAGTTGCGCGTGCGCAGCGCCTCGGCGGCCTTCCCGTCACGCCAGCGCTCGGACAGCGTGCCGCCCGGCGCGGCGTAGGTCTCGGTGGTGATCGGCGTGCCTTGCGAGGCGCCGACTGCGCGCAACAGCGCGGGCAGGTTGTTGGTATAGGTCAGGCTGTTGCCGACCAGCAGCACGCGGTATTCCTTCGGCACCGGCTCCTGCGCCTGCACGCTGGCGAACGGGGCAAGCAGGAGGCCGAGGCTGAGGCCGAACAGGAGGCGTGGCGGCATGGTGGCGTTCGCGAGAGGAGACGGGGCAGGGTACGGGTTCGCACGCCGCGCCGCGTATGCCGTTGGTTGGCCGGCGCGCCTCAGGCGTCGTCGGCGCGGAAAGCGTCCTGCAACCACTCCAGTGCGGGGTTGGAGGGATCGCCACTGGCGGCGACCACGTCGAAGCGGCAGGGCGCGTCGGCGTGGTCGGGATGCTGTTGCAGGAACGCCTGTGCAGCTCGGACCAGGCGCCGCCGCTTGCCGGCATCCACGGACGCTGCTCCGCCGCCGAAGGTGCTGCTGGCGCGGTAGCGCACCTCGACGAACACCACGGCAGCGCCATCGCGCCCGTTGCCGTCGAGCATCACCAGGTCGATCTCGCCGCCGTGGGCGGTGGCGTTGCGGGACAGCAGGCGCAGGCCCCGGGCCTGCAGGTGGGCGAGTGCGGCGTCTTCGACCGCGTCGCCACGGACGCGGCGCGGGGTGCGCCGGTCAGCGTGCGCCATCGGCCAGCGGCACCGGCACGCCGCCGGCGAACCGCGACCAGCCGGGGACGCGGAGCACGTTGCCGAACCCGTCCAGGCTCAAGCGCCCGGTCGCGCCGGCCACGTCACCGTTGTTCGACAGCGCCAGCCGTTCCAGATAACCGGTCAGCAGCCAGGCGTCGTAGCCGAAGGCGAACAGCCGCGCAGCGGGACCCTTGGCGGTATCCACCCGGGCCGCGGCGCTTGCCTGCGAGGGCAGGCCGTCGACATTGCGCACGGCCCAGGCCTCGGTCGGGTAGACGATGCCGTCCAGGGCGGCATCCTCGGCCGGCTTGCCGGTACCGGAGATGATCTGCGACGTCGCCACCCGCATCCCGGGCGTGATGCCCGCCAGCGCAAGCTGCGGCATCAACGCGCGCGCCTGCGTGCCCTTCACCGCCAGCAGCAGCGCATCCACCTCCTGCGCCGCCGCGAGGTCCTCGGTGACCTGCAGTCCGCGGCGCTGCAAATGCGCCTTGGCGGTGCTGGCGGTGCGCCGTTGCGCATCTTCGCCACCGGTCTGGATCAACACGCGCTTGGCCCCGCGCTGGATCAGGTACTGGGCCAGGCTGATGCCCTCGTCCTCCGGCGACAGCGAGAAGGCTGCGCTACCAGCGGGCGGCGTGCGGCTGCCGCGGTTCAGCGCGAGCAGCGGCACCGCAGGGGTGTCGTCGGCGAAGACCGCGTCGACCTCGTCGCGGCCGAGCGGGCCGACCACGAAATCGTTGCCCTCGGCGGCAGCCCGCGCGTAGGCGGCGCTGGGTCCTGCGGCGGTGTCGTAGAAACGTACGTCGGGGCGGCGTCGACGCTCACCGTAGTAGCCGGCCAGGAAGCCATCGCGCACGGACGCCGCGGCTGCGGACTGCCCGCCACTCAGCGGCAGCAGGACACCGACCTTCAGCGGCGGGCGGTAGCCGTCGCGGTCCGCCGCCGGCCGGTCGGCCGCGCCAAAGCTGACATCGCCGCGATCGAACGGCCGCGGCAGCGGCAGCCCGCGGTTAAGCAGGGCGCGGCCGGCGAAGGAATACAGCGGGTCGCCGGCCGGCAGGCGCGCGGCGTCGCGGGCCAGCGCGGCATCGTCCAGGCCCGCCAGCAGGGATTCGATGCGGCTCGCGTTGGCGGTGCGCGCAGGCCCCGACAACGCGGCATGGCCCTGGGCCAGCGCCTGCGCCTCCATGAAGGCGGCACTGTAGGCGGAGGGCGTGGCGGCGGGCTGCTGCACGTCCACGCTGGCGCAGCCGGCCAGGGCGGCCAGCCACAGGACGGCGATGGCGGTGTGTTTCAGGGCCACGTATCGGCGCTCGTTCGGGAACCGGCTAGGATTCTACCCGCGACCACGCTCAAGGCAGGCGATGCAACGTTCCGGAACCCTGTTCGTGGTGGCCACGCCGATCGGCAACCTGGGCGATTTCAGCGCACGTGGGCGCGAGGTCCTGGCCCAGGTCGCCGCGATCTGCGCCGAGGACACCCGCCGCAGCGGCCAGTTGCTGGCCCATTTCGGCATCGCCACGCCGCTGCTCGCGTTGCATGAACACAACGAGGACGCGATCGCACAGAAGATCGTGGCCCGCCTGCTGGCCGGCGACTCGCTGGCGCTGGTGTCCGATGCCGGCACCCCGCTGGTCAGCGATCCCGGCTTCCGGCTGGTGCGTGCCGCCCGCGAGGCCGGCATCCAGGTCAGCCCGGTGCCCGGTGCCAGCGCGCTGGTGGCGGCGCTGAGCGTGGCCGGCCTGCCCAGCGACCGGTTCATCTTCGAAGGCTTCCTGCCGGCCAAGCCCAAGGCCCGTCGCGAGCACCTGCAACGCCTGGCCGGCGAACCGCGGACCTTGATCTTCTACGAGTCCTCGCACCGCATCGAAGAAGCGCTGGACGACGCCGTGGCGGCCTTCGGCGCGGACCGGCCCGCCGTCATGGCGCGCGAACTGACCAAGCTGTTCGAGACCGTCCTCGACGGCACCCTGGCGCAACTGGCCGAACGCGTGCGCGCCGACGACAACCAGCGCAAGGGCGAATTCGTCCTGATGGTGCACGGCGCCGGCGAGGACGCCGATGCGAAGGTTGTCGAAGGGCGTCGCATTTACTCGACCTTGGCCAAGCACCTGCCGCCCTCGACCGCCGCCAAGCTGGCGTCCGAACTGTCGGGCGCGCCGCGGAAATCGCTCTACGGCGGCGAGTCAAGCGAAGCAGCGGATCCAGCCCCCTGAGTCAGGGGGCGATTCGCGCCGAAGGCGCGAATGGGGGTGTGGAAGCGTGGCCTGGGGCCCAAAGTTCGCGCAGCGAACTTTGGGAGCTTCATCGCGCCGTCGCGCGATGAAGGTAGCGGCGGAGCCGGCCGATAAGCCGGGTTCTGTCGTGGACAGTCATTCCTCTAGGCGCATCGTCACCGATACGCTCAAGCAACCTACCCGGAGACACCGCGGGCCGCGGCATTGCCTCCC
>DAOOCX010000085.1:3742-10152 GCA_035408605.1 Thermomonas sp.
CCGATACGCTCAAGCAACCTACCCGGAGACACCGCGGGCCGCGGCATTGCCTCCCTATTTGGTCTTGCTCCCGGTGGGGTTTGCCGTGCCGGCCTGTTGCCAGGCTCGCGGTGCGCTCTTACCGCACCATTTCACCCTTGCCTGCCAGATTGCTCCGACATAGGCGGTATCTTTCTGTTGCACTTTCCGTCGGCTCGCGCCGCCCAGGCGTTACCTGGCACCGTGCCCTGTGGAGCCCGGACTTTCCTCGGCATCGATTGCTCGATGACGCGACTGCCTGGCCGACTCCGCCGCCGGCATTGTCGCACGTGTGACTTCAGTCGCCGCTGTCCAGCACGGTTTCGCCCGCGACCACGCCATCCGGGCCGAAGCGGCGCTCGTGGATGCGGGCCCGGCCATCGTGGCCGACCAGGATGAGCGTGCTGGCGCGCGTGCCGTAGTCGCGGCCGCGGATGAAGGCGGCCGACAGCCGGCGTTCCAGGTCCGGGCCGATGCCGGTGTCGGGCAGCTCGGTATCGGCGGCGAGGCGCTCATCGGTCAGTGCCTGCCAGAGCGGGTCGAGGTCGTCATGGCCGGCCTCGATCCATGCCTGCAGGGCTTCGCGCAGCCGGCGTGTCTTCGGCCAGGGCGCGTCGAAAGCGCCGTTGGACAGGCCGTGTACGCCCGGCGTGACGTGGTGCGCGCCGCTGGCGGGGTGGTTGCCGACGAAGGCGCAGTCGTCGGCGTCGGCCACGACCAGGTTGAACGGGGCGTAGTCGCTGGCGATCCCGGCCAATCCGGCGGCATGGGCCGATGCGGATCGGTCGCCGGCCAGGAAGTCGACCGGAAGGGCGCCGCGCGAGGGCCCGTTGAAGGGAGGCGGCAAGCCGTCGCGGACATTGGTGATCACCGCGAGGCGTCCGTCGCGGCCCAGGCCTGCCCAGGTACCGCCGGAGCGCAGGTCGCGCCCGGCCAGGATCCCGGAGCCGGGCCAGGCAGCCAGCGCTGCGGTCGGGCGGCCATGGAATTCATCGCGATTGCCGGCCAGCACGAGTCGCCAGCGGGGGTGGGATTTCCAGGCGAAGGCGACCAGGCACATGCCGCGCATTCTCGCAGGGGGCTGGGGTCTTCACGTCGGGGATTTTTGCGTCGCAACATGGGCTGGTTTGGATCTGAATGGAGGCCCCGCGCGATGTGCCGAATGTCACGGATTCTCAAAAATTGAGACGAAACAGTGGCTTGTGGATAAAGCTTGAACAAGTCTCTGAAGATTGCTGCAAGTCCTTGAACGGACAGGTGAAAAGTCCTGTGGATTGTTGTTGACAAGGGCATAGGCCCTGCCTAATGTGGCGACTCGTGGGAAAACCGGGAAATTCGTGGTTTTCTCGTCATGAACTCCGCCTTAGACGGAGGCGACGCAGGGTAGGGGCATGTTCCAGGGCGAGACCGCCATCACCATCGACGACAAGGGCCGGCTGGCGATCCCGACCAGCTACCGGGACCTTGTCGCGCGCGAGTGCGGCAATCGCCTGGTCGTCACCTACAACCCGTTCGAGGCCGGCTGCCTGTACCTGTACCCGCTGCCGGTCTGGGAAAAGGTCCGCGACCAGGTCAATGCCCTGCCGCGGACCAAGAAGAACAGTCGCCTGCTGCAGCTGAAGCTGGTCGGCGCGGCGGCCTTCGCCGAACCCGACGGCAGCGGCCGCATCTCCCTCCCGGCCAGCCAGCGCAACGCGGTGGGCATCGAGAAGAAGGCGGTGCTGCTGGGCATGGGCGACAAGTTCGAGTTGTGGAGCGAACAGGCCCACCACGAGCAGATCCGGCAGACGCTGGGCGATGCCGACCTGGGCGACGACTTGCAGGACCTGGTGTTGTGAGTACGGGTGGCGCGGCCATCGCGTCCGCCCACCTCCCCGTGATGTTCGCCGAGGTCATGGACGGTCTGGCGGTGAAGGTGGATGGAACCTATCTGGATGGCACGTTCGGGCGCGGCGGGCATGCGCGCGGCGTGTTGCAGCGACTCGGGCCGGGAGGCCGCCTGCTGGTGATGGACAAGGACCCCGAGGCGATCGAAGTGGCCAGGCAATTGGCCAGCGACGATGCGCGCGTGTCCTGGCATCGCGGCAGCTTCGCCGACCTGGCCGGCTGGTCGGCGACCGGCGACGGGCTGGACGGTGTGCTGTTCGACCTGGGCGTGTCGTCGCCGCAGCTGGACGTGGCCGAGCGCGGTTTTTCGTTCGGCAAGGACGGCCCGCTGGACATGCGCATGGATCCCGAGTCGGGCGAGAGCGCCGCCGAGTGGCTGGCCCGCGCCGACGAAAAAGAGATCGCCGACGTGTTGTGGACCTGGGGCGAGGAAAAGCAGTCGCGCCGGATCGCCCGCGCCATCGTGCAGGACCGGGCGACGAAGCCGTTCACCCGTACCGCGGAGCTGGCGGGACTGATCGCGCGGCTGATGCCGCGCAACGACAAGAAAGTGCATCCGGCGACGCGCACCTTCCAGGCGATCCGCATCTTCATCAATCGCGAGCTGCTCGACCTCGAGCTCGGGCTGGATGCGGCGATGGCGCGGCTCAAGCCCGGCGGCCGGCTGGCGGTGATCAGCTTCCATTCGCTGGAAGACCGCATCGTCAAGCAATTCATGCTCCGCCATGCCAAGGCGCCGCCGGCCAACCGGCGGATGCCGGTCGAGGTCGAATTCACGCCTTCGCTGCGCCTGGTCGATGGCGCGCAGAAGGCCGGCGAGGCCGAACTGGCCGCCAACCCGCGCGCGCGCAGCGCGGTGCTGCGCGTCGCCGAGCGCATCGGGGTGGCGGCATGAACGCCAAACTGCTGCTGGGCGCGCTGGTCCTGGCCAACGTGGTGACCGCGTTGCTGGTCGTGCGCGACCGCCATGAGCATCGCCAGGCCTTCGTGGCGCTGAGCAAGCTGGAGCGCGCGCGCGACGAGCTCAACATCGAGTTCGGTCGGTTGCAGCTGGAGCAGGCCACCTGGGCGGAGAGCAACCGCGTCGACCAGGTCGCGCGTTCGCGCCTGGGCATGGTGTTCCCGCGCACCGAAGACATCGTGGTGCTGCGTCGATGAAACTGTTCGGCAAGCACCTGCCATCGCCCGGGCGCCAGGATGGCGAGCGTCGCGAGCGCGCACGACCCGCCGCGGGCAACCGGCCCCGCGCGCAACGCAACGGGTTCGACCTGCGCAGCCGGTTGTTGATGGTCTGCGGCACGCTGGGCCTGTGCTCGGTGGCGCTGATCGCTCGCGCGCTGGACCTGCAGGTCATCGACCACGCGTTCTACCAGCAGCAGGGCGATGCCCGTTTCGTCCGCGAAATCCCGATCGCGACCTCGCGCGGGATGATCACCGACCGCAACGGCGAGCCGCTGGCGATCTCCTCGCCGGTGGAGTCGATCTGGGGCAACCCGAAGGAATTGCTGAAATCGCCGGCGCGGTTGCCGGCGCTTGCGCGCGCGCTGGGCATGCCCCAGGACGAACTGGCGAGCAGGTTGAGCCAGCGCGCAGGCAAGGAATTCGTGTACCTGAAGCGGCGGATCAACCCGGACGAGGCGGCGCGCATCCTGGCGCTGGACATCCCCGGCGTGTCCAGCCAGCGCGAATACCGCCGCTTCTACCCGCAAGGCGAGGCGGTCGCCCACGTCCTCGGCTTCACCAACATCGACGACCGCGGCCAGGAAGGCCTGGAACTGGCGTTCGACGACTGGCTGCGCGGCACCCCGGGCGCCAAGCGCGTGATCCGCGACCGCCGCGGGCAGATCGTGGAGAGCGTGGACCTGGTCCGTGCGGCGCAGCCGGGCCGCGACCTGGCGCTGAGCATCGACCGTCGCATCCAGTACCTGGCGCATCGCGAGTTACGCAATGCGATCAACCTCACCGGTGCCAGCAGCGGCTCGGCGGTGGTGCTGGACGTCGCCACCGGCGAAGTGTTGGCGATGGTCAATTTCCCGACCTTCAATCCGAATGCGGTGGGCACCAGCCCCCGCGACGCCCACCGCAACCGCGCCGTGACCGACCTGATGGAGCCGGGCTCGACGATGAAGCCGTTGACCGTGGCGGCCGGGCTGGAAGCGGGCGTCATCACCACGACCTCGCTGTTCAACACCAGCCCCGGGTGGATCCCGAACGGCAAGTACCGCACCACCGATACCCACAACTACGGGGTGCTGGACACCACCGGGGTGATCCGCAAGAGCTCGAACGTCGGCGCATCGCTGATCGCCAAGCGACTGGGCGATGCGCAGTTCGATGCCTTCCTGCGCCGCTTCGGCTACGGCCATGTCACCGGCAGCGGCTTCCCGGGCGAGGCTGCCGGCCTGTTCCCGAATCACCAACGCTGGAGCGGCACCAGCAAGCAGACCATCAGCTATGGCTACGGCCTGAACGCCACGCCGCTGCAGATCGCCACCGCTTATGCGGCGCTGGGCAATGGCGGGTTGTTGCACCAGCCGAGCTTCGTCAAGGGCCAGCACGGCACGCCGAAGCAGGTGCTGGATCCGGTCATCGCCAACCAGGTGCTGCACATGATGCAGACCGTGACCGAACCGGGCGGCACCGCGACCCAGGCCGCGATCCTCGGCTACCACGTGGCCGGCAAGACCGGCACCTCGCGCAAGGCCAGCGCCGGCGGCTACTCGCGTCGCTACATCGGCTATTTCGCCGGCCTGGTGCCGGTGGAGAAGCCGCGCTTCGCGATGGTCGTCGCGGTGAACGATCCCACCAAGGGGTCCTACTACGGCGGCATCGTCTCCGGCCCCGTGTTCCGCAACGTGATGGAAGGCGCGTTGCGGATGATGGACGTGTCGCCGGACAACCTGGATGCCTGGCTGGCCGCGCAGGCCGCGGCTGAAGCCAAGCGTGCCAAGGCCGCCGGCCATCCCGTGCCGGTCACGGCGATTGCCGATGCCGGAACCACGCCCGCACCCGCCGCAGGGGCGCTGCAATGACCCGCGCCATGCTGCTCAGCGAACTGCTGCCGGAACTCGAAGGCCTGTCGGCCGATCTTGCCGTCACCGGCCTGGTGATGGACAGCCGCGAGGTAAAGCCGGGCGATGCCTTCGTCGCGATCGCCGGCTTCGGTGCGCATGGCCTGAATTTCGTCGATGCCGCGCGCGAAGCCGGTGCGGCCGCGATCCTGTTCGAACCGCCGGCGCCCGAGGCCTTGCCGGCACCCGCCGATGCGATCCCGGTCGCCGGCCTGCGCTCGCGCATGGGCGCGATGGCCGACAGCTTCCACGACCATCCCAGCGCGGCGATGACCACGGTCGGGGTGACCGGCACCAACGGCAAGACCTCGACCGTGCAACTGCTGGCCCAGGCCTGGACGTTGCGCGGGCAGAAGGTGGGCACGGTGGGCACGCTCGGCGCCGGCATCTGGCCGAAGATCGTGCCGACCGGTTTCACCACGCCGCTGGTGCTGCGCATGCATGCGCTGCTCGCCGAACTGCGCGACGAAGGCGCGCAGGCGGTGGCGATGGAAGTCTCCTCGCACGCACTCGACCAGGGGCGCGTGGATGGCGTGCATTTCGACGTAGGCGTGTTCACCAACCTCACCCGCGACCATCTCGACTACCACGGCGACATGGCCAGCTACGGCGCGGCCAAGGCGCGGCTGTTCGACTGGCCGGGCCTGCGCGCCGCGGCGGTGAACCTGGACGATGCGTTCGGCCGCGAGTTGTTCGAGGCGGTCGGCGGCAAGGTGCGCGCGGTCGGCTTTTCCTCGCGCGGCGCCGCCGGCGCCAGCGTGCGCGCCGACGACGTGCAGCTGGACGGCAGCGGCATCCGCTTCATGCTGGACGCCGGTGGCCAGGCGCATCCGGTGCGTTCGCCGCTGCTCGGCCGCTTCAACGTCGACAACCTGCTGGGCGTGGCCACGACCCTGTTCGCGCTGGGCATGGCGCCGGCGCTGGTCGCCGAAACCCTGTCGCAACTCGCGCCGGTCGACGGCCGGATGAACCGCCTCGGTGGCGAGGCCGGCCTGCCGCTGGTGGTGATCGATTACGCGCACACGCCGGACGCGCTGGAGCAGGCACTGGCCTCGCTGCGCGCGCATACCGCAGGCGCGCTGACCTGCGTGTTCGGCTGCGGCGGCGAGCGCGATCGCGGCAAGCGCCCGCAGATGGCGGCGATCGCCGAACGGCTGGCCGACCGCGTCATCGTCACCGACGACAACCCGCGCAACGAAGATGGCGACGTCATCGTCGCCGACATCGTCGAAGGCTTCGCCGATGCCGCGCGCGTGCTGGTGCAGCGCGACCGCGCCGCCGCCATCGCACAGGCGTTGGCCACCGCGGGCCCGGACGATGTAGTGCTGGTGGCCGGCAAGGGCCACGAGCCGTACCAGGAAATCGCCGGCGTCCGCCATGCGTTCGACGACACTGCGGTCGCCCGCGATTTGTTGCGTCGTCGCGCGCAGGAGT
>DAOOCX010000086.1:0-10079 GCA_035408605.1 Thermomonas sp.
TCATGCTGATCGACGGCGCGATGATGCTGACCACCCGCGACAACTTCCTCTACCACGAGATGATGTCGCACCCGGCGCTGTTCACCCACGCCGACCCGAAGCGCGTGGTCATCATCGGCGGCGGCGACTGCGGCACCCTGCGCGAGGTGCTGCGCCACCCGGGCGTGCAGCGCGCGACCCAGTGCGACATCGACGAACAGGTCACGCGCATGGCGGAGAAGTACTTCCCTGAACTCTGCGAGTCGAACAATGATCCGCGCGCCGAACTGCTGTTCGACGACGGCATCGCCTACATGGCGAACTGCGAGCCCGGCAGCGTGGACATCGTGATCGTGGATTCCACCGATCCGGTCGGCCCGGCCGAAGGCCTGTTCAACGCCGCGTTCTTCGCCAGCTGCCACCGTGCGCTGAAGGACGACGGCATCCTGGTGCAGCAGAGCGAATCGCCGCTGGTGCTGCTCGACCTGATCAAGGAAATGCGGGTGGAGATGGGCAAGGCCGGCTTCGCCAGTTTCCAGACCCTGCCGTTCCCGCAGCCCTGCTACCCCACCGGCTGGTGGAGTTGCACGATGGCGAAGAAGGCCGCCGACGCCGATTTCGGCTTCCGCGAGGCCGACGCGCGCGGCAAGGGCTTCAGGACGGCGTACTACAGCGCCGACCTGCACAAGGGGGCGCAAGTATTGCCGCCGTTCGTCGCCGAGGCGCTGGCCGGCTGACATACTGCGAACATCGGCACGGACGCGAGCAGCAACCGGCATTAGCCTGCCGGGTTGCTGCATGGGATGGGGAACACGCGTGGCCAGTTGGCGGGATCGCGGGAGGATGGGATGGCTCGCCGCCTTGGCGATGCCGTGCCTGCTGCTGGCCCAGCCGGCCCCGTCCCCGGCCACGACGGCCGTCTTCGACAGCATCCTGCAGCGGGTGATCGGGCCCGATTCGCTGTCTGCGAGCAGTACCGAGTACGACGCCGAGCTGGAGCGCCTGCGCGCTGCGTTGCCGGCGGGCGACCCGGCACGCGACGCGCGCTTCCGTTCGGTCTACTGCGGCAGCTCGACCTGGCGCGATCCGGTCCAGGGCCTGGCCTACGCCGAGTCCGCGCTCGCGTTGGCCCGCGATCTCAATGACGTAGCTTCGCAGGCGCGCGCCCTGCTTTGCCGCGCCGAATACGTGATGCTGACCAGCGGCACCCAGCGCGGACTGCCGGACGTGGACAAGGCCCTGGACCTGCTTGGCAACGGGCGCGAACCGCAATTGCTGGCCGAAACGCTGGAGACCCGCGGCGACATCCTGTCCCTCCTCGGCGAGCAGGCCAAGGCGATGGTCGACTTCCAGCGGGCGCGCGCCGCCTACCGGCAGGCCGGCATCGCCGGCGAGGTCGAGTCGCTGGTCCTCAGCATCGCCGTGGCCTATCGGCGGATGGGCGATGCCGACCAGGCGCGCCGCTATTTCACCCAGGCGCTGCAGCGCATGCAGGCGCGTGCGGACTGGGAGGGCGTGGCCACCAACATGATCCAGCTGGGTTTCCTGCAGGAAGAAGCCGGCGCGCCCGAACGTGCCATGCGGCCGTTCCAGCAGGCGCTGGACGTGGCCATCGCGCACCAGCTGCCGGACACCGCCAACTCGGCGCTGCTCGGCCTGGCCGAAGCGCAGATCAACCTGGGGCAGGGCGAGGCCGGGCTGCGCACGCTGGAACGCGCGCGGGAAGGGTTCGCGAGCAGGGAGGACGCGTCCTCGGAGGACAGCCTGCAACTGCTGACCGGCCAGGCCCTGGCCCGGCAGGGCCGGCACGCAGAAGCGCTGGCGCACTACCGGCAGGCCTTGCCGCTGATCAAGCGCAATGGCAACGACCGCTACCTGGCCATGCTCTACAAGGCGCAGTCCGCCACCCTGGAGGCGATGGGACATCCCGCCGCCGCGTTGTCGGACTACAAGCGCTACGCCGACCTGCAGCTGACCCTGCAACGCAAGATGCGCCTCGAGCAGGGTCGCCTGCTGGAGTACGAGGACGAGATCCGCCGCAGCGAGTTCGAGAACCGGCGCCTGCGCAGCGAAGCCGCGATCAAGCAGCAGCAGGTGCAGGCGCTGGAGCGCGTGCGCCACTGGCAATGGATGACCATCATCCTGGGCGCGCTGCTGTTGGCCCTGCTCACCTCGCTCGCCTGGCGGCACGGGCGCACCTCGCGGCGGCTCAGCCGGGAAAGCCTGATCGACCCGTTGACCGGGATTTCCAACCGCGCCGCGATCGAGGCCGAGGCGATCCGCGCGATCGGCGGAACCACCCGGCCCGGCGCGTCGGTGTCGCTGCTGATCCTGGACCTCGACCATTTCAAGGCGATCAACGACCAGCATGGCCATGCTGCCGGCGATCGCGTCCTGCGCGCCGCCGCCGACGCCTGGCACACCGTGCTGCGTGGCCGCGACCCGCTGGGCCGGATCGGTGGCGAGGAGTTCGTGGTGGTTTGCGCGGACACCAGCCTCGAGCAGGCCATGGTCGTCGCCGAACGCCTGCGCGAGGCCACCACGGCCCTGCGCTTCGACGACATCGACCCGGCGTTGCGGGTCACGGTCAGCATCGGCGTGGCCCAGTCGCAACAAAGCGACGACAGCCACGAAGACGTGCTGGCGCGCGCCGACGCCGCGCTCTATCGGGCCAAGCAGCGCGGCCGCGATCGCGTCGAACACTGACCTGCGGGTGGGACGCCCGGCGCCTAGATGGCGTCGGCGTCCAGTTCGCCGGTGCGGATCCGCACCACCTTCCCCAAGTCCCAGACGAAGATCTTGCCGTCGCCGATCTTGCCCGTGCCGGCGGCACGCATGATCGCCTCGACCACGGCATCGACCTGCTCATCCGGCACCGCGACCTCCAGCTTGATCTTGGGCAGGAAGTCGACCAGGTACTCGGCACCGCGATACAACTCCGTGTGGCCCTTCTGGCGGCCGAAGCCCTTGACCTCGGTCGCGGTGATGCCCGCCACGCCGGCGTCCGCCAACGCCTCGCGCACGTCGTCCAGCTTGAATGGCTTGATCACCGCCATCACCATTTTCATCACGACGCCTCCCAGTGGTCGGCGCGAGCATACCGCGCGGCGCCGATGCATACTCCACGGCCGGACGCGGGGTTCCCTGACCGCGCCCCGCACCCTGCACCGACGGCCGTGGCGCACCGCGATGCGCATGCTGGCGACACCCGCAGGAGAACCCCGATGACACCCGAGCGCATGATCGACCTGGCCCAACTCGACGAACTCGCCCGCCGCCTCAGCAGCCTGGTCCCACCGGGCCTGCGCGAGAGCCGCGAGGAACTGCAGCAGAACTTCAAGTCGGTGCTGCAGGCCGGATTGGGCAAGCTGGACCTGGTGACCCGCGAGGAATTCGACGTGCAGCGCGCGGTCCTGCTGCGCACCCGCGAGAAACTCGACGCGCTCGAACAGCGCCTGGCCGAACTGGCCGACGCCCCGCAACCGCCCCGCCACTGAGGGCCGCCACCATGGGTCTTGCGATCGCGCACAGCCGTGCGCGGGTGGGCGTGCGTGCGCCCGAAGTCCGGGTGGAAGTGCACCTGGCCGGTGGCTTGCCGTCGATGTCGATCGTGGGACTGCCGGAAGCCGCAGTGCGCGAAGCCAAAGACCGGGTGCGCGCGGCGATCCAGTGCGCGCAGTTCGAATTTCCGTCGCGGCGCATCACCATCAACCTGGCACCGGCCGACCTGCCGAAGGACGGCGGGCGCTTCGACCTGGCCATCGCACTGGGGATCCTGGCCGCCAGCGGGCAGTTGTCCAACGACGCGTTGCAGGAATGGGAATTCCTCGGCGAGCTCGCGCTGACCGGCGAAATCCGCAGCGTCGATGGCGTACTCGGTGCCGCCATCGCCGCCGGCGAGGCGGGCCGACGCCTGCTGGTCGCTCCCGGCAACGGGCCCGAGGCCGCGCTGGCCTCGACCGTGGACGTGCGCACCGCCCGCACGTTGCTCGAGGTCTGCGCCGCGCTGGATGGCGGCAAGCGGCTGCCGCGTGCCGAGCCGCTGCCCTGCCGCAACCGGCCACCACCGGACCTGGCTGATGTGCGCGGGCAGGCGCAGGCCCGGCGCGCGTTGGAGATCGCCGCGGCCGGGGGCCACCACGTGCTGTTCGCCGGCCCGCCTGGCAGCGGCAAGACCCTGCTGGCCTCGCGCTTGTGCGGGATCCTGCCCCCGCCCAGCGAGACCGAAGCGCTGGAAGCGGCGGCGATCGCCTCCGCGCGCGGCTTCGGCGAAGGCAGCCGCGGACTGGATCCCACCCGCTGGCGGCAGCGCCCGTTCCGCGCACCCCACCACACGGCGAGCGCGGTGGCGCTGGTCGGTGGCGGCGCCGATCCGCGCCCCGGCGAGATCTCGCTGGCCCACCACGGCGTGTTGTTCCTGGACGAACTTCCCGAATGGAGCCGGCATGCGCTGGAAGTCCTGCGCGAGCCGCTGGAATCCGGCAGCGTGCACATCTCGCGCGCCGCGCGCCATTGCGAATTCCCCGCCCGCTTCCAGCTGGTGGCGGCGATGAACCCCTGCCCCTGCGGCTGGGCGGGGGATCCCTCCGGCCGCTGCCTGTGCAACGACGAGATGATCCGCCGGTATCGCGCGCGCATCTCCGGGCCATTGCTCGAACGCATCGACCTGCACGTGGAAGTGCCGCGACTGCCGCCCAGTGCACTGCGCACCGATGGCCCACCGGGCGAATCGAGTGCGTCGGTGGGCGAACGGGTGCTGCGGGCGCGCACCGTGCAGGAGGCACGCTGCGGCTTGCTCAATGCGCGCCTCGACCAGGCGCGGACCGACGCGCACTGCCGGCTCGCCCCGCGCGACACCGCCCTGCTCGAACGCGCGGTGGACAGCCTGCAATTGTCCGCGCGCTCGCTGCACCGGATCCTGCGCGTCGCCCGCACCATCGCCGACCTCGCCGACAGCCACGACATCGAAACGCCCCACCTCACCGAGGCGATCGGCTACCGCCGGCTGGAGCGCGGGCGGGAGCGCGCGGCGGCCTGACCTTCGGCATGTCTTACGACGGCAGCGTTTCCGTATGCTCCGGCGTGGGATCCCACGGAGAGACGCCATGTCGCTGCACCGCACGCTCGTCGCCACCGCCATCGCCACCTGCCTGCTTGCCGCCTGCGACCGCGCGCCGGGCGAGCCGACCGCCAAGGCCGCCACGCCGGCCACCGCACCGGCATCGATCAACGACATCGAACTGATCCCGCGCGACGCCCTGTTCGGCAACCCCGAGCGCGGCAACGTGCAGATCAGCCCGGACGGCAAGACGCTGAGCTGGATCGCCGCCGTCGACGGGGTGATGAATGTCTGGGTCGCGCCGGCAGGCGACATCGCCAAGGCACGCGCGGTGACCGCCGACAAGGCGCGCGGCATCCGCCAGTACTTCTGGAGCCATCACCCGGACACCCTGCTGTACATGCGCGATACCGGCGGCGACGAGAACTTCCACCTGTTCTCGGTGAACCTGGCCACCGGCGAAACGCGCGACCTGAGCAACTTCCCGAACACGCGCGCGGAAATGGCCGGCCTGAGCCACCTGCATCCGGGCGCGGTGCTGGTCGCCATGAACGACCGCGACCCGAAGTGGCACGACCTCTACCGGGTCGACCTGGCGACCGGCCAGCGCACCCTGGTGCAGAAGAACACCGGCGAGTTCGCCGGCTACATCGCCGACCCGGACTTCAAGGTGCGGATGGCGACCAAGTCGCGCGCGGACGGCGGCAGCGACCTGCTGGAACCGGATGGCAAGGGCAGCTGGAAGATCGTCGGCGAGATCCCGTTCGCCGATTCGCTGACCACGTTCCCGGGCGGCTATACCAGCGACGGCAAGACCCAGTATTTCTTCGACTCGCGCGGGCGCAACACCACCGCGCTGTACGCCATCGACGTCGCCAGCGGCGCGAAGACCCTGGTGCACGAGGACGCGCGCGCGGACGTGGCCGGCGCCATCGACGACCCGAATACCAACAAGGCGCAGGCGGTCTCGGTCAACTACCTGCGCAACGAGTGGAAGGTCATCGATCCCGCGATCGCCGCCGACATGGAGGCGCTGAAGGCGATCGGCCCCGGCGACTTCAGCATCAGCGCACGCACGCAGGACGACAAGACCTGGATCGTGGCCTACTCCGCCGCCGAGACCCCGGCGGTCTACTACCGCTACGTGCGCGGCGGCAAGCCGGAAAAGCTGTTCTCCGCGCGGCCGGCGCTGGACGGCAAGCCCCTGGTCGCGATGTGGCCGCAGGAGATCAAGTCGCGCGATGGCCTGACCCTGGTGAGCTACCTGAGCCTGCCGAAGACGGCAGACGCGAACAACGACGGCAAGGCCGACAGGCCGGTGCCGATGGTGCTGCTGGTGCATGGCGGCCCGTGGGCGCGCGACGACTACGGCTACAGCGGCTACGACCAGTGGCTGGCCAACCGCGGCTATGCGGTGCTGGCGGTCAACTACCGTGGCTCCACCGGCTTCGGCAAGGACTTCGTCAACAAGTCGGATGGCGAATGGGCCGGCAAGATGCATGACGACTTGCTCGATGCAGTCGACTGGGCGGTGAAGAACGGCGTCACCACCAAGGACGACGTGGCGATCATGGGCGGCAGCTACGGCGGCTACGCCACGCTCACCGGCCTGACCTTCACCCCGGACACCTTCAAGTGCGGCGTCGACATCGTCGGTCCGTCCAACCTCAACACGTTGTTGAGCACGATTCCGCCCTACTGGGCCGCCTTCTTCGAGCAGTTCGCCAAGCGCGTCGGCGACCCGCGCACGGAAGCGGGGCGGAAGCTGCTTGAGGAGCGCTCCCCGCTGACCCACGTGGCGAAAATCACCAAGCCGCTGCTGATCGGCCAGGGCGCCAACGACCCGCGGGTGAAGCAGCCGGAAAGCGACCAGATCGTCAAGGCGATGCAGGAGAAGAACATCCCGGTGACCTACGTGCTGTTCCCCGACGAAGGCCACGGTTTCCAGCGACCGGAGAACAGCAAGGCGTTCAACGCGGTGGCCGAAGGCTTCCTGGCGCAGTGCCTGGGCGGCCGCGCGCAGCCGATCGGCAGCGACTTCGCCGGCTCCAGCATCAGCGTGCCGGCAGGCGCGGACGGCGTGCCCGGCCTGGTGGAGGCGCTGAAGTCGCACACTGCGGCGGTGAAGAACTGACCGGCCGGCTGGCCGCGCGGCTCAGTCGCGCGGCCAGACCCTGCGGTTGGGATCGAACTCCGACTCGGTCAGCGTGGCCGAGCGCTTGCCGAACCCGCAGACGGCCAGCGGGCTTTGCGCATAGGCGGTCATCCCGAACGCACGCTCCAGGTCGACCTCGTTGATCGCGCCGGTGACGAACGGTCCCAGCCCCGCCTGGGTCGCGCACAGCTGCAGGGTCTGCGACAGGTGGCCGGCGTCCAGTACGCAGACGCGATAGGCCTTGGCATGGTTGCGGTACTTCCAGAAATTGCGATGGAAGCGCGGCGCCAGCACGCACAGCACCGGCGCCTCGGCGAACCAGTCCTGCCCGGCCACCGCGATCCGCGAAAACGCCTGCAGTTCGCCTGGCGTCCATGCGCGCGGTGCGGCATCGCCCAGCGGATGGGTGCCGGCATCGCCGGGCTGCGGGGGAGCCACCGCGGGAACCACCGCTTCCAGCGCATGTGACTCGATGCGGTAGCGGTAGAGGCCGGGCACGATGCCCTCCACGCGCTGCACGACCAGGTAGCAATCGACGGGATGCAGCGACCCGCCCGACGGGCTGGTGCGCTTGTAGACATCGAACCCCGGCGCCGGGTGGCCGATGCCGCGCGCGCCGAACACCCGCGCCATCAGTTGTGAGAAGGTCGCCAGCGGCACGAACGCGTCGGGATCGTAGTTGCGGCAGGTCGCGCGGGTGTCCAGCAGGGCGTCGAAGTCGTCGCGTTCGATCCTTGGCAGGACGACCTGCGTTTCCGGCGCAATGGGTGGCGCCATGGCCGGGGGCGGCGAGCCATGCTGGCGCAACAGGCCCTCATTGGTGTCGACATCGGCATCGACCATGGCCTTGGGCCCGTCGACGCCTTCCCAGCGCGCGGCCATGTGCCCGATCGCGGCGGGCGGATGCCAGCCTTGCCCCCGGAACGCCGAATCCGCGCGCGCCCACGGGTCGCCTTCCGCATCCGGAAGCAACAGGCCCACGCCGAGCAAGGCCTCGATCGCCTCGGTGCCGAAGCGTGCGTCCAGCACGTCGCGCTCGATCCAGTCCACCGGACCCAGTGCACCGAGGATCGGCGCATGGAGCGCCTCGATTTCGATCGCGCCACCGAGGTGCGGCGCATGCGCGAACCAGGCCAGCCGCCCCACCACGCCGGTGCCACCGGCAAGCAGGTCGTCGAGCTGGAAACTGGCGACTTCGCGCGGTTCCAGCCAGACCACTGCGCATCGCCTGATCAACATGCCGCACTCCGCCGCGTCCCCATGCGGTGGTATTGTCCGCCTTCCATTCAACAGGGGGAATGCCATGGCACAAGACAACGGGTCGCCCGCCGGATTGCATCCGCGCGTGGCCAAGCTGCTGCTGGACAAGCTGGAGACGGACAACGATTTCCGCAAAGCCTTCGTGGACTCGCCCGAACAGGCGCTTCGTTCGATCGGCCACACGGAAGGCACGGAGTGCCTCGCGCTCAAGCCGGGCGCAACCCTGGCGTCGCCGGAGCAGATCAAGGCATCGCGCGACAAGCTGGAGCAGTCGCTGGTCGGCATCCAGAGCGCCACCTGCCCGCTGGATGCCCAGGAAGCCATGTAACCGGTTCGAGCATCCGAGTTGCGGCAACGGAGGCCCGGTGGCTGCCAGCCACCGGGCCTTTTCGCATCCTGGCGGAACGCCTTAGCGCGCGGGGGCGGTGGGTGCTGGCCGCGCGGACGCGGCAGGCGCCACGGCCGCAGCATCCGAACGCGCCTGCACGGCAACGGCGACATTGAAGAACTGCAACACTTCCGTGGTCGTTGATTCGACGAATACACGACCGCGATGCGTCGCAAGCCAGCGCGATTGCTTCGATGCAGCCTCTGTGTTGCCAGTGGCGCGCTGGGCATTCATCAGCGCCCAATGCACCGCGACCAACGCACGTTCCTGTCGCGCCAGCGGAGCCAGGCGTGCGATGGCAGCCTGTGGTTTGCCTGAGAGCCTTTCCTGCTCCGCCAACAACACCTCCCGCAATTGCGCCACCGTCGGGTAGTCACGCACGGCGCGACTGCCTTCGACCCCTCGCAGCGCGTCCGCGACCAACCCTGGATCATCCGTGTAGGCGGCAAGCAAGCCTGCATACAACTGCAGTTCCGCAGAGGTGGGCGGGTAGACGGCATCGACTTCCTGGGCCCAAAGCTTGGAGTCCGCAATCAGGGCACGCAATTCGGTGCGGCTCCCCTTGGGATTTCCCATCACATCCAAGGTGGCGATGGCAGCGCGCGCGCGCAGGGACTCGAGCCGATCTCCAGCATCCCTGGCCTGCTGATGCCAAGCACGCGCCATTTCATTGGCCTGCGCCAAGTCGCCGCGATCAATCCCGGTGACTACGCCTTCCTCGCCCCGCCACCCCGCCTTTCCGGCGGAGCTTTGCAGATAGATGCGATCCGCATCTGCATGTTGACCACGCACGTCGTAGGCTCGGGCGTGGAATTCACTCCACCCGCTGAAGCCCCATTCGCGCGACTTTTTGAATGCGGCCTCCGCCTCGGCGTAACGTTCCTGGCCCAGCAACATGACGCCCAAGCTGTACTGGATGCTGCCCTGGTTCGGATACGCCGGCTTGGTCGCCAACCGATACCTGGCTTCCGCGGCACGGAAATCGTTGCGCTGGTGCCAGAGGTTGGTGCCCGAACGCGAGATGACCTGGCTGTCGTCGGGATACAGCGCCAGGTATTCGTCGACCTTGCGGAAATAATCGGCGGGTGGCGTGTGCTGGAGCAGCATCAGTTCGATGCGCAACTTTTCCTGCGGGGACAGCCGCCCGGGGATCCCGAGCGCTTTCCGCCATTCGCCCGCGGCAGCGCCGACCTCTCCGAATCCGGCCAGCAACTGCGCCATGTCCGCGTGCGCCAGCG
>DAOOCX010000087.1:0-10076 GCA_035408605.1 Thermomonas sp.
GCCGGCGGCGGGCTGGTGCCGTGGGCGGTGCTGTCCGGCTACGGCACCGACACCCAGGACGGCGGCACCGCGTTCGCGACCCGGGTCGACACCGGCGACTATTCGCTGGATGCGGCGGGCGTCGCCTACACGTTCCGCAACCGCATCGAACTCTCCTACGCGCGGCAGCGCTTCGGGCTGGGCGAACTGCAACGCCGGCTGGCCTTGCCGGTGGGCCGGTTCGACGCCGAGGTGATCGGCGCGAAGGTGCGCCTGGGCGGCGACCTGGTGTACACCGCGATGCCGCAACTCTCGTTCGGCGTGCAGCACAAGCGCCAGCTGGATTTCGCGATCCCGTCCGCGGTCGGCGCGCGCAGCGACAGCGGCACCGACGTGTACCTCGCGGCCAGCAAACTGTTCCTGGGCGCGGCCTTCGATCGCAATCTGCTGTTCAACGCGACGCTGCGCAGCACCAGCGCGAACCAGGCCGGCTTGCTCGGCTTCGGCGGCGACCGCAAGGCCGGTCGTTCGCTGGTGCTGGAATCGTCGGTGGCGTTGCTGCTGGACCCACGCTGGGCGGTCGGCGTGGAGTATCGGCAGAAGCCGGACAACCTCGGCTTCGCCCGCGAGGACGACTGGAAGGACGCCTTCGTGGCCTGGTTCCCGAACAAGCGCGTCGCCGTGGTCGCCGCCTACGCGGACCTCGGCTCGATCGCCACGCTGGACAGGCAGCGCGGGCCCTATCTCTCCCTGCAGGCGTCGTTCTGATGGCAACGCATCCATTCCGCCTCGCATGCCTGTCGGTGCTGTTGCCGGCGTTCCTGGGCGCCTGTGCGAGCCAGCCCAGGACCACGACCTACGACCAGCTGGGCGGTGCCGCCGGCATCGAAGGCATCGTCGATGCGCTGCTGGAGAAGATCATCGAGGACGAACGGATCAATTTCCAGTTCGCCGACACCGACATCGTGCGCCTGCGCAGCATGCTGATCGAACAGTTCTGCGCGGAATCCGGTGGACCGTGCATGTACAGCGGCCTGTCGATGCAGGAGTCGCACGCGGGTCGCAACATCGACACTGCGCAGTTCAACGCACTGGTCGAGGACCTCATCGACGTGATGACCGCGCGCAGGATCCCGGTGGGTGCCCAGAACCGCCTGCTCAGGCGGCTGGCGCCGATGCACGGTGAGATCGTCACGCCCTGATCGCGGCGGCGCTCAACCCGCGTCGTCGTCGCTGCCGCTGCTGCGCGCCTTGCCGGGGCCGATGCCCTCGATGCGCTTGAAGAAGCGGCGGAACGCGGCCTCGCTGCGATAGCCCAGCATCTCCGCGACCGCAGCCACCGAGAAGCGTCGGTTCTTCAGCAATCGGCGCGCTTCGGTCGCGCGCCACTGCGCCAGGTACTGGATCGGCGGCAGGCCGACGGTGGCGGTGAACAGTTCGGCGAAGGCCGTGCGCGACATGCCGGCGCACTGTGCCATCGACTGGATCGTCCAGTCCTCGCCCGGGCGTTCGTGCACTGCCGCCAGCGCACGCGACAGGCGCACGTCGGTCAGCGCCGCCAGCAAGCCACGCGGCCGGTCGGCACGGCGCACGTACTCGCACACCGCCATCGTGAACAGCGAATCGGCCAGCTTGTTCTGCACCAGTTGCCGGCCCCAGCGACGGTCGCGGCTGGTTTCGGTGAGCATGCTCGCGAGCTGGCGGAAGCCTTCGCTGCTGTCGCCTCCACGCACGACGAAATACGCCGGCAGCGCGCTGAAGATCGGATTGCTGGTGCCGGTGATGAATTCCAGCTCGCCGCACAGCATCGCAGTGTCGTCGGGATCATCGGCCGCCGAGAGCTGCGGGTCCGCACCCGACGACAGCACATGGCGGACACCCGCCGGGAACACGATGAGGTCGCCCCGGCGCAGTTGCAGCGGCTGTTCCAGCGCCGCGCCGCTGACCCAGCATTCGCCTTCAGTGAGCAGGTGGAACTGGCCGAAGCGGGTCGCCGGCTCCTGGTCGTACCAGGTGCCGCAATAGCGCACATCGGCGGTGATCTCCACGCGCATGCGGTACGCGCCCAGGACGGTCTCCAGCACGCTGTCGCGATCGGTGTCGAGGGTCGTGCCGGCGATGCTGTCCATGCCGGCATCGTAGGCCAGCGCCATCACCCCGGCCATGTCCGTGCCGCCGGCGTTTCATGCGCCAGCGTCCGCCGGCGCTGAACCGGGGCCCGCTGGCGGACGCACGGGCATATCCACGGGACTGGCGGGGATATCGGCAGGAGCGGCATCGGAATGGAATACACAGGCGCCGGAACCACCCCGCCCGGCGTCCCCAAACCCACCCGAACCGAGGATTCCCGCATGACTACCAAGACCACCACCCTGTCCGGCCTGTCGCTCGCCGTTGCCGCCGCCGCGCTGTTCCTGGGCGCCCCCATCGCCAATGCCGGCGAGACCGGCACCGCCAAGACCGGCCATTGCATGGGCGCGAATGCCTGCAAGGGCCACGGCGCCTGCAAGAGCGCGGCCAATGCCTGCAAGGGGCAGAACGCGTGCAAGGGCCAGGGCTTCACCGCGACCACCGCCAAGGAATGCCAGGTGGCCGGCGGCAAGTTCGAGATGCCCAAGCCGGCCAAGGCCGAAGCGAAGAAGGCCTGATCCCGACGCCCACGCGCGCGTCCGTTCCCCGACGGACGCGCGCACCGAGGGATGGATGACATGACCCGCACCCTGCACGGCTTCGGCCTGGGCTTGCGCCCGCAGCACTACGACGCCTTGCTGTCGGCCGACACCAACGCCGTCGACTGGCTGGAAATCGTCAGCGAGAACTACCTGGTCGATGGCGGCCGCCCGCTGTCCATGCTCGACCGGATCGGCGAGCGCTGGCCGCTGGCGATGCATGGCGTCTCGCTGGACATCGGCGGCAGCGATCCGCTCGACCGCGACTACCTGCGCGCGCTTGGCAAGCTTGCGAAACGCGTGCGCCCTGCACTGGTCTCCGACCACCTGTGCTGGACCCGCCATGCCGGCGTGCAGCTGCACGACCTGTTGCCGCTGCCCTGCAACGAGGACACCCTCCTCCACGTCGCGACGCGCGTCCGCCAGGTGCAGGACGCACTGGGCAGGCAACTGGTGCTCGAAAACGTGTCCAGCTACCTGCGCTTCACCAGCAACACACTGGAGGAGGCCGAGTTCCTGTCCGCGCTGGTCGCGGACACCGGCTGCGGCCTGCTGCTCGACATCAACAACGTCTACGTCAACGCGCATAACCATGGCATCGACGCCATCCGGTATCTCGATGTGCTGCCGCGACACGCGGTGCGACAAATCCACCTGGCCGGACACAGCGAAGACGCGCTCGGCTCCGGCCTGCTGATCGATACCCATGACGCACCGGTCTGCGATGCCGTGTGGGCGTTGTACGCGCACGCGATGCAGCGCTTCGGCGGCGTGCCGACGATGATCGAGCGCGACGACCACATCCCGCCGCTGGCGGAGTTGCTGGGCGAACTCGAGATCGCCAGAGGGATCGCCGCCAACACGCGGCTGGAGCGCGCCGCATGAGCGCGTTGGCCACCACCCAGGCGGCGATGCACGACTGGCTGCGGCATGGCGATCCCGCCATCGCCGCGCGGGTCGAAGGCCCGCTGGTCGCGCATCGCCTGCGCATCCACGCGGACGCCTACCGCCTGCGCCTGATCGAGGTGTTGGCCAACGACTACCCGGTGACCGCCGCGCTGCTGGACGAGGACCGCTTCGACGACGCCGCACTCGGCTACCTGCAGGCGCATCCGTCGACGCATCCGTCGCTGCGCCACTTCGGGCGCGGCTTCGCTGGTTGGCTGCAGCAGGCGCCCGCGATGCCGCGCCACCTGCATGAACTCGCACGCTTCGAATGGTTGCAAGGCGAAGTGTTCGATGCCGCGGATGCCGCGCCACTCACGCTCGACGCCATCGCGTCATTGCCTGCCGGCGCGTGGCCGAGCTTGCGCCTGCACCTGCAGCCGGCGGTGCGCTTCATCACGCTGGCCTCCAACGCACCGGCACTGGTCGAGGCGCATGCGCAAGGACGCCGTCTGCCCGCGTTGCGCCGCGTACCAGGCGCGCACTGGCTGCTGTGGCGCGTCGATGGCGACGCGCACTGGCGCAGGCTGGATGCCGACGAGGCCGCCCTGCTCCAGGCCGTGTTCGCCGGCGAAACCTTCGGTGACCTGTGCGAACGGGCGACCGACTTCCACGCACACGATGGTCCGCTGCGCGCAGCCAGCGTGCTCAAGCGCTGGCTGGCCGACGGCCTGCTGGCCATCGATCCACCTGCCCCCACCCACGATTGAGGACACGCCCATGCAAGGTTGCGCATTCCCTTCCAATATTCGCCGCCGTTTGCGCGAACGCGCGAACGCGATGCCGGCGGACACGCGCCCGCTTGCCGGCATCGAGGCCACGCTACGCAACTACGCGTGGCTGGGCCCATTGCTGCTGCGGCTGGTGTTCGGCTGGTTCTGGTTGGAAACCGGCTGGGCCAAGCTGCACAACCTGGAGTTCTTCGTTGGTCGCTTCGTCGAATGGGGGATTCCGTTTCCGACCCTGAGCGCCACCGTATCCGGTGCCACCGACCTCGTTGGCGGTGCGTTGCTGATCGTCGGCCTGGGCACCCGGCTGGCCGCGATCCCGATGATCATCAACATGCTGGTGGCATTGGCGGTGGTCGTGTTGCCGACCATCACCACCTTCAACGAATTCGTCGAACTGGATGAAGTGCTGTACGTCTGCGTGCTGTTCTGGCTGCTGATGGCCGGGCCCGGCAAGGCCAGCCTGGATCATCTGCTGGCGCGGCGCTTCACGAAGCCCGCATGACGCCTGCGCCGGCGCGGCTCAGCCGCCCGGCGGATCGAAGCGCACCGTGCGCGTGCCCGGCTGGCTGTTGCCGGTGGCCTCGAATTTCCAGCGCGCGGCGGCGGCCAACGCGGCACGGTCGAACGCGGTCGGCAAATCGGACGACACCACCCGCGGCGACTCCACGCCACCCTGCGGATTGATGGTGAAGGCGACCTGCACCTGGCCGGACTGGCGGGTGCGCCCGCCGCCATCGGGATAGCGCGGGGCCACGTCGCGCAACAGCTTCGGTGCGTCTTGCGGCTTCGTTGCGACGTTAACGGCTTGGACGGGCGGTGGCGCTGCCTGTCGGACAGGCGCTTCTGGTGGGGCCGACGCCGCGACAGCGTTGCGGACGGGTGCCTCGCTGGCCATGCGAGTCGGTGGCGGAGCTTGCGGCGCGGGCGCGGGCTGCACGGTGGCGGGCGTGGATGTCGCCGGTCGATTGTTGGCGGCGGCGGTCGTGCGTTCCGCGGCCAGTCGCGCCGCGCGTTCCTGGGCCAGTCGGCGCAGGTCGGCCTCGGCGCGCTGCGCCTTGTCGCGCGCCTCGGCATCCACCGCGAGTTCGCGCTGGCGGGCGACGGTTTCGGCATTCGCCACGGTGGCGCGCAGGCGCGGCAGCGCCGGTGCCTGCGCATCCATCCGCGCAAGCAGCGCAAGCAAGCGGCGGCTTTCCGGATCGGCGCCGTTGGCGATGGCCTGCTCGATCGCGATCACCAACTGTGGTTGCAGGTCGACCAGCGCGGCATCGACGCTCGCATCGCCCGGTGCCTGCGCGCGCAGGGCCAGGTAATGCTCCAGCGCGTTGTCGCCCGCCGGTGCGAACAGCCTGGACGCCTGCATCGCCTGGCGCGCGCGTTCGCGCAAGGCATCGACATCAGCCGCCGCAGGCCTGCCTTCGATCGCCGCCGTGCGCGGTGCGGAGACGGAAGCATCGACGGCAGGCGCAGGCGCGGCCCCGCATGCGGCAAGCAGGAGCGCAGCCAGCCCGATCGCACCGCCCCGTTGCATCTGCATCTGGCGCATGACCCATCCCCGTGGAAATTCGGGGGAGCCTGGCGCGCGATCATGACAGCGCGATGTTGGCCGGATGTCGCAACACGGAAACGCGAAGCGCGTCACGTCGAGTGGCGGCCCCGCCGTTGCATCACTTTGCCTTGGTGCAGTTCTCCAGCCAGATCACCTTGCGGAAGCTGTCGTACTTGTAGACCGTACCGGTGAGGGTGACTTTCTGGCCTTCGCGCATCGCCAGCACGGTGGCCAGCTGGTTCGGCTTGAACAGGCAGGACACGCCGACCCGGAATTGCGCATCGAACGGCAGCGGCTTGATCGCCATCTCGCTGATCTCGGGGATGTCGAAGACCAGGTTGTAGTCCTCGCCGTCCTCCATCAGCGTGTCGATGCGCCCGGTCAGGGTGTACTTGCGGCCCTTGTGGCGTGCGTTGACCGCGATGGCGTTCTTGTCGGCTTCGCGCGCGATCATCCGCGAGAACAGGAAGACGTCCTGGTTGCCGGTGGCCTCGGTGTTGGTCGCACCCGCGCCCTTCCTGGCCGCGGCCACGCCTTCCTTGCCACCCTTGACCCTGGCGAACAACCCGCACATGTAGGGCTGGATCTGCTCGACCTTGGAGAACACCCCGCGCTCCATCTTCACCGCCATCTCGATGCGGGTGCCCGACGCCACTTCGCTCACGTTGATCGTGGTCGGGATCGGACGCGCGCTGCCGGATTGGCGTTGCTCGACCAGCAGGGTGCCGCCCTCGGCGTCTTCGGCCATCACGTCCATCTTCTCGGCGACCAGGATCCCGCGCATCTGCGCCAGCGCATCGCGCGTGGCCAGGTTCGGCACGGTGACTGCACTGCTGTAGGTGGTCATCACCAGCGGATTGCCGGACTTCCTGAAGTTGGCCTCGCATTCGCCGGCGAGGGCGGATGCGGTCGGCGCCAACAGCGCGAGGGCAACGAATGGCTTGAGCATGTGGCGTCCTGGTCGTGGCGTCGGGAACGGGGCACCGATGCTAAGGACTGCGCGCATCGCCAGCTTGTATCGCGCAGTGATCGATGCCGTTCGCCCCCTCAACCGATGCGTTGGTCACCGCAGGCTGGGTGGCCCGATGCCGTCATGCGCGGGGCGGTTCACCGGGCTCCTGCAGCCTCGCCAATGCGCCCGCACGACGCGGCTCGGGCATGCGCATCGCCCCGCTGGCGAACGCGTCCGCGGCATCCTGGTAGTAGGCGATCGCCTGCAGGGTCAGCGACGGATCCTCGGGCAGGGCCGGTTGCGGCTGGTCGCGTTCCAGCGACGGCCGCAGGGTGTCGACCTTGCGGTGCGGCGACAGCTGCACCAGGGCGCCGCCGCGCAGGTAGCCCAGCAACTGGTAGGTGCCGATGAAGGCGCGCTCATGGCCGGGCGGCTGCTGCAGCACATCCACGCCGTAGAAGCGGCTGTCGTAATCCATGCCCAGCAGGCCAAGCACGGTCGGCGCGATGTCGACCTGGCTGGTCATCCGTTCGTGGCGACCGGGCGCGACGTTGCCCGGCGAATACACCCACATGGGAATCCGGTACCGGAACGCAGGCAATGCCGCGATGCCGGCGCTCGAGGCGCAGTGGTCGGCGGTGACCACGAACAGGGTGTTGGCGAACCACGGCTTGCTTCGCGCGCGGCGCAGGAAATCGCCGATCGCCCAATCCGTGTAACTCACCGCGCTCTCGCGCTTGCCCTGCGGCCACGGTCCACGCCCGGCCGGGAAGGTGTAGGGCCGGTGGTTGGAGGTGGTCATCAGGTGCGCGAAGAACGGCTTGCCCGCGGCGGCATCGGCATCGAAACGACGCATCGCCATGGTGTACAGGTCTTCGTCGGCGACGCCCCAGATGTTGGCGTGGTGGATGTCCTTGTCCGCGATCTCGGTGCGGTCGTGCACGTCGTAGCCGTTGCCGGCGAAGAACCGGTTCATGTCGTCGAACGCGCCGTAGCCGCCGTACAGGAATTGCGCGTCGTAGCCCCTGTCGCGGAACACCTGGCCCAGCGAGAACAGGCCTTCGTTGTGCGCGCGCTTGACGATGGACTCGCCCGGCGTGGGCGGCACGGACAACGCCAGTGCTTCCAGTCCGCGCACGGTGCGCGTGCCGGTCGCCCACAGGTCGGTGAACAGCAGGCTGTCTTTCGCCAGCGCGTCCAGGTTCGGGGTCAGGCTGTCCTTGCGGCCGTACACGCCGGAGTATTCGGCGGACAGGCTTTCCACGCTGATCAGGACCACGTTGAGGCGCCGCTCCGGGGCAGCGTTGTGGATGTGGCGGGCGATGCCGTCGGTGGCGAGGAAGGTGGCGTCCGGCGTGGCCAGCTGGGCGCGCACGATCGCCCGCGCCTCGTCCGCCGGGACGGTCCGGTAGTAGCGCGCGTAGTCCAGCGAGGCGCTGCGATACGCGGCGAAGAACTGGTAGATGCCGTTGCCGGCGAGCTCGTTGACGTAGGTATTGGCGGTGCGGTCCTTCATGTCGCCGCTGACCAGCCAGGTGCCCAGCACGCCTGCCGCCAGCCACCCCGCGACCACCAGGCTGCGCGCGCCGAAGCCGGCGCTGTCGTTGCGCACCAGCCGCCAGCGGCGGGTGGCGATGAACACGCCGCCGGTCACGAGCGCCAGCGACGACAGGATCAGGCCAATCGGGTAGGACTCGCGGATGTTGCCGATGACCTCGGTGGTGTAGACGAGGTAGTCGACCGCGATGAAATTGAAGCGCGCCTGGAATTCCTCCCAGAACGTCCATTCCGAGACCGCCACGAACAACAGGATCGACAACAGCACCAGGCACAGGGTGGCGACCAGCGTGCTGCCCCAGCGCCGCGCCAGCCAGCGCCGCGGCAACAGCCACAGCAGCAGGACCAGCGGCACGCTGAAATAGGCGAACGCCAGCAGGTCGTAGCCCAGGCCCACGCCGAACACGTACAGCCAGTTCGATGCGGAGGCGGGCACGCCGTTGCCGGTGGCCACCAGCAGGACCAGGCGGGTCAGCATCGAAATGCCCAGGAAGCACCCGCCCAGCCACGCAAGCGGACGGAAGCGGGCAAGCAGCGGAGCGTCGAAGCGTGGCATCGGGCGGGTGCGCGGGCGGTGGTGCGGCGCATGCTGCGGGCCACCGCGTAATGCCGGCTCAGGCGAATCTCAGCGAATCGTTAACCCGTCCTCGCGCCGTCGGTGGCAGGCTATGCAGGCATACGGAGCCGCACCATGACCCAAGCCGCCGGCAACCGCCTGCGCGTGCTGGTGATCGAAGACCAGCACGACATCGCCGCCAACATCTGGGACTTCCTCGAGCGCCGTGGCCACGAGGTGGATCACTGCGCCGATGGCGTATCCGGGTTGGCGCGGGCGATGCGCGGCGATGTCGACGTCGTCGTACTCGACCTCGGCCTGCCGCGGATGGACGGACTGGACCTGTGCCGCCGCCTGCGCGAGGCCGGCAACGGCGTACCTATCCTGATGCTGACCGCACGCGACACCCTCGAAGACAAGTTGCGCGGCTTCGCCGAAGGCGCCGACGACTACCTGGTCAAGCCGTTCGCGATGCGCGAACTGGAGGCGCGGATCCATGCGGTGCGCCCGCATCGCGCGCCGTCCGGCGGCGTCCCTGCCTTCGCCGGGCTGACGTACGATCCGCGCACGATGACCGCCGAACGCGACGCCCGCCGGATCCCGCTGACCCGCCTGCAGGGGTCCCTGCTGGCCGTCCTCTTGCAGGAGGCACCGCGGATCGTGCCGCATGCGCGCCTGATCGACACCGCCTGGGGTGCGGAAGGCGGCGATATCGCCGCCCTGCAGACCCAGGTCTATGAATTGCGCGCGCTGGTCGACAAGCCGTTCGCGCAGCCGTTGATCCACACCGTGCGCGGCATCGGTTACCGGCTGGCATCGCCCGCATGAAGCCGTCGATGCCGCTGCGCCGCAGGTTCACCCTGCTCGCCACCGTGATGGGCTTGCTGTTGAGCACGCTGTCCGCCGCGACCATCGCCTTCGTCGCCGAGGACTACGAATACGTGATCGCCACCGAAATCATGCATGGCCAGGCGGAGGACTACGGCTTGCGCCTGGCCAACGGGTTGCCCGCGGAATTGCCGCGCACCCAACGCCTGAGCGGCTACCGCATCGATGCCCAGGAACTGCCCAGGGCTTACACCACCTATGCGCCCGGCGTGCGCGAGGATCCCGCCCACGAGGACATCCACGTCGGCGT
>DAOOCX010000088.1:0-9897 GCA_035408605.1 Thermomonas sp.
GTCCCAGGCGATCGCCGCCGGCGACGAACAGGCGATCGACTTGCCGCCCGGCACGGTGTCCGCCGCCGCGGGCGTGGGATAGAAGCGCTCGAACACGCTGCGGTAGAAATACGCTTCCTTGGTCTGCGGCGGGTTGACCGGGAAGCGCTTGCCGGCGGCGGCCAGTTCGCGATCGCTGACCTGCGCCTCGGCATGCGCCTTCAGCCCGTCGATCCAGCCATAGCCGACGCCGTCGCTGAACTGTTCCTTCTGCCGCCACAGGATCGACTCGGGCAGGTGGCCGTCGAAGGCCTGTCGCAGGATGCCCTTCTCCATCCGCTGGGCGTCGCTTCGGCTCTTGTCGACCATCTTGTATTTCGCGTCGATGCGCATCGCCACGTCGAGGAACTCGCGGTCCAGGAACGGCACCCGCGGCTCCACGCCCCAGGCCATCATCGACTTGTTGGCGCGCAGGCAGTCGTAGTTGTAGAGCGCATCCAGCTTGCGGATCAGTTCCTCGTGGAACTCGCGCGCATTCGGCGCCTTGTGGAAGTACAGGTAGCCGCCGAAGATCTCGTCGCTGCCCTCGCCGCTCAGCACCATCTTCACCCCCATCGCCTTGATCCGCCGTGCCAGCAGGAACATCGGCGTGGACGCACGGATGGTGGTGACGTCGTAGGTCTCGATGTGGCGGATCACCTCGGGCAACGCATCCAGGCCTTCCTCGAAGGTGTATTCGAAGCCATGGTGCACGGTGCCCAGCGCCTCGGCCGCGATCTTCGCCGCCGCCAGGTCGGGCGAGCCCTTCAGGCCGATCGCGAAACTGTGCAGGCGCGGCCACCAGGCCTCGGTCCTGTCGCCATCCTCGATGCGATGGCGCGCATAGCGCGCGGCCACGGCGGCGACCAGCGACGAATCCAGCCCGCCGGACAGCAGCACGCCGTACGGCACGTCGGTCATCAGCTGGCGGTGCACCGCGGCCTCGAAGGCTTCGCGCAATTCCTGCAGCGACACCTCAACGCCTTCCACCACGTCGTAGTCCCGCCACGGGCGCTGGTAGTACTTCGTCAATTCGCCGGTCGCGGTGTCGTACCAGTGGCCCGGCGGGAACTGCGCCACGTCGGCGCATTCGTCCACCAGCGACTTCATTTCCGAGGCCACCCGCAGGCGGCCCTCCTTGTCGTGGCCCCAGTACAGTGGGCAGACCCCGAGCGGGTCGCGGGCGATGATCGCGCGACCCTTGCCGGCATCCCACAATGCGAAGGCGAAGATCCCGTTGAGGCGGTTGAGGAACGATGCCGGCGCGTCCTCGAGGTACAACGCGTTGATCACTTCGCAGTCGGACTCGGTCTGGAAGGCATAGGCCTGCTTCAGTTCCGCCTTGAGCTGCTTGTGGTTGTAGATCTCGCCGTTGACCGCCAGCGCGAGTCCGCGATCCTCCGACAGCAGCGGCTGCGAGCCGCCGGCCGGATCGACGATGGCCAGGCGCTCATGGACCAGGATGGCCCCTTCAGACGCACCACCTTCATCGATGTACACCCCGCTCCAGTCCGGGCCGCGATGCCGCTGGCGCTGCGAGCAATCCAGCGACTGGCGTCGCAGGGCCTGGATGTCGTCGCCGGGCTGCAGCCCGAAGATGCCGAAGATGGAGCACATGGGGTGGTTCCTCAGGATTCTCGAAACAAAAAAAACCCGCACTTCGCAGTACGGGCTCAGGGGGTTGTGCGTGTGTCGCGCGCTAACCGCCGGCCCGTCCGGGTCGATTATTCAGGCGATTGGCATTAGTGCGCAGCGAGGTCATGGGCCGATCCTGCACCACCGCCCGGCCGCTGACAAGCGACGTTTTCGCCTGTAACGAATGCGAGGCTGGCGACGCGATTCGGCCGCACGTCCGCGGCGATCGTCGAACCACCGCCGCCACGGCGCCGGCCTGGTGCGCGGCGCGCTCGATCGACGAACGCTCACGCGACCAGCAGGCGCTCCATCAGCCGAAGGTAGAGCCCGGGCAAGCGCTCGAGGTCGGCCACGCGCACATGCTCGTCGACCTTGTGGATGCTCGCATTGACCGGGCCGACTTCGATGCACTGCGCACCCAATGGCGCGATGAAGCGCGCATCGGAGGTGCCGCCGCCGGTGCTTTCCTCCGGCAACGCACCGCCGGCGAAGGTCGCCAGCACTTCGCGTGCCGCCTGGCGCAGCGCGCCTTCCGGCGTGTGGAAGGGCTCGCCACCGCGATGCCAGTGCACCGAATACTCCAGGCCATACGCACGCAGCACCGCCTCGCATTCGGATTCCAGCTGCGCGGCGTTCCAGTGCGGGTTGTAGCGCAGGTTGAACAAGGCCTGCAGCTCGCCCGGGATGACGTTGTTGGCGCCGGTGCCGGCGTTGATGTTGCTGACCTGCAGCGAGGTCGGCGGGAAACTTTCGTACCCCTCGTCCCAGCGCTTGGCCGCCAGCGCGGCGAGCGCGGGCATCGCCTGGTGGATGGGGTTGCGCGCCTTGTCCGGATACGCCACGTGGCCCTGGATGCCGCGCACCGTGAGGGTGGCCGACAGCGTGCCGCGCCGGCCGACCCGCAACAGGTCGCCCAATGCATGCTTCGACGACGGCTCGCCGGTGATGCACCAGTCGATGCGCTCGCCGCGTTCGCGGAACACATCGGCGACCTTGCGCACGCCGTCGATCGCATCGCCTTCCTCGTCCGAGGTCAGCAGCAAGGCGACCTTGCCCGCATGCCGCGGATGCGCGGCCACGAACGCCTCCAGCGCGACCACGAACGCCGCCACGCTGCCCTTCATGTCCGCCGCGCCGCGCCCGTACAGCACGCCGTCGCGGATCTCCGGTGCGAACGGATCGCTGGCCCAGGCCTCACGCGGACCGGTCGGGACCACGTCGGTATGGCCGAGCAGCACCAGCACCGGGCCGTCGCCGTCGCCATGCGTCGCCCACAGATTGTCGACCTCGCCGAAACGCAGCGATTCGATGCTGAAGCCGGCGCGCTGCAGGCGTTCGCCGATCAGGCGCTGGCAGCCGGCATCGTCCGGGGTGACCGAAGTTCGCGCGATCAGGTCGATCGTGAGTTGCAGGACGTCGCTCATTGCCACCCTCACCCCAGCCCTCTCCCGCCAGCGGGAGAGGGAGTCAATTGCGGATATCGAACAGCTTCTTGAACCCGTTGTCGCTGAATCCCTGCGCCACCGTGCCATCGTCCAGCACCACCACCGGCCTGCGCATCAGCTGCGGATATTCCTTCAGCAGCAATTTCCATTCGGCATCGCTGCCCGGCGTCTTGCGGTTCGGCGACAACCCGCGCCATGTCGTGGACGATTTGTTGATCAACGTGTCCCAACCACCGGCCGCGTCCTTCCACGCCACCAGGGTGTCCGGCGATTGCCGCTCGTCGCGGTAATCGACGAAGCGATGCTCGATGCCGAAGCGCTTCAGCCAGTTCAGCGCCTTCTTGCAGGTGTCGCAGTTCTTCAGGCCGTAGAGCGTGGTCATGCTCAATCCGCCAACCCGCGCAGCAACTCGTTCACCGAGGTCTTGCTGCGCGTGCGCTCGTCGACCTGCTTGACGATCACCGCGCAATACAGCGAATGACTGCCGTCCTTCGCCGGCAGCTGGCCGCTGACGACCACGCTGTACGGCGGCACCGAGCCGTAGCTGACCTCGCCGGTGGCGCGGTTGTAGACGCGCGTGCTCTGGCCCAGGAACACGCCCATGCCGATCACGCTGTGGTGGCCGACCACGAAGCCTTCCACTACTTCCGAGCGCGCGCCGATGAAACAGTGGTCTTCGATGATCGTCGGCGACGCCTGCAGCGGCTCCAGCACGCCACCGATGCCGGCGCCGCCGGACAAATGGCAATGCGCGCCGATCTGCGCGCAGGAACCGACCGTGGCCCAGGTATCGACCATCGTGCCTTCGCCGACATAGGCACCGATGTTGACGAAGCTCGGCATCAGCACCACGTCCTTGCCGATGTGGCTGCCCGCACGTACGACAGCGCCCGGCACCACGCGGGCGCCGAGCGCGCGGAACGCGGCCTCGTCGAACCCGGCGAAGCGCGACGGCACCTTGTCCCAGAACGGCGACGGCGACGCATCCACCAGGCTCATGTCCTGGGTGCGGAAGTACAGCAGCACCGCCTTCTTCAGCCATTCGTTGACCCGCCAGCCACCGCTGCCGTCGGGCTCGGCGACGCGCAGCCAGCCCTGCTCCAGCCCGGCGATCGCGCGGTCCACGGCGGGACGCGTGGTCGCGGCGATCTCGTCGGCGGTCAGCTCCGCGCGGCGCTCCCAGGCATCGTCCAGCACGGCACGCAATGCATCGGCATCGACCACGCCGGTCAGTGGCGTGGCATCAGGTTGGGTCATCGCGGTTCTCCGTCGAGGGCGGCCAGCAAGGCGTCGCGCAGGGCGTCGCGCTGGGCGGGTTGCAGGGAATGGTCGTGTTCGTCGCTGACCAGGAACAGGTCTTCCGCGCGCTCGCCGAAGGTGGCGATGCGCGCGTCGTGCACGCGCAGGCGTTGTTCGCGCAGCACGCGGGCGATGTCGGCCAGCAGGCCGGGACGGTCGTTGCAGACCAGGCCGATGCGGGTACCGCCGGCGATCTCGGTGAAGTCCAGTTGGGGCGCGATGCGGAAATGGCGCAGGTGGCGCGGCTGGCTGCGCCGCGCCGGCTGCAGGCAGGCCAGGTCGCCGGACAGCGCCTTGGCCAGTTGCGCTTCCACCTGCGTCGATACCGGCGCGATGCGCGTGTCCATCGGCTGCACGTGGAACGTGTCGAAGATGGTGCCGTCGGGGCCGTCGAGCACGCGCGCCTGCAACACGCCCAGGCCCATCCGGTCCAGCGCGATCACCAGCGCGGCGAACAGGCCATCGCGGTCGCGCATGTGCACGAAGACCTCCAGTCCCTCGCGGCCGGTCGGATAGCGCACGCCGACCACCGGACGGTCGCCCGGCGCGGCGTGCATCACCCGCACCTGCCAGGCGATCTGGTCCGGCCGGCTGCGCAGGAAGTTGTCGCGCGGCATGCGTGCGAACACCTGTTCCATCGAGGCATCGTCGTCGCCGCTCGCCGACAGCAGCGCGCGCGCCGCGGCACGGTTCTCCTCGATGCGCTGCTCGGCCGCGACCGGATGCTCCAGCCCACGACGCAGGGCCAGGCGGGTGGCGGTGTGCAGGTCGGCCAGCAGGCGATCCTTCCAGTCGTTCCACAACTTGGGGCTGGTGCCGGCGATGTCGGCGCAGGTCAGCAGGTACAGGTAATCCAGTCGCTGGCGGTCGGCGACTTCGCCGGCGAAGCGGTGGATCACCTCGGGATCGGTGATGTCCTGCTTTTGCGCGGTCACCGACATCAGCAGGTGCCTGCGCACCAGCCATTCGACCTGCGCGGTGTCGGCCTCGGACAGGTCGTGCGCCTCGCAGAAAGCGCGCGCATCGACCGCGCCGAGTTCGGAATGATCGCCACCGCGGCCCTTGCCGATGTCATGGAACAGCCCGGCCAGCAACAGGAGCTCCGGCTTGCGCAGCGACGGCCACACGCGATGCGCGATCGAGAAGCGCGGGTCGCCCTGCCCCGACGCGAACGCAGCGAGGTTCTTCAGCACCGCCAGCGTGTGCTGGTCGACGGTGTACACATGGAACAGGTCGAACTGCATGCGCCCGGACACCTCTGCGAAGGCCGGGATCCATCGACCCAGCACGCCCAGGCGGGCCATGCGCTCCAGCACCTTCACCGGCTGCGGGCCGCGCAGCAGGGCCATGAAGCGCGCGCGCACCGTCGGCTCGACATCGGTGTATGCCGGGATGCCGGGCAAGGCCTGCGCCAGTTCGCGCGCGGTCTGCGAGTGCAGGCCGCGCAGGCCGGTGTCCGCAGCCCAGGTGGCGAACAACGCGAAGACATTGGCAGGGTCGCGCAGCAACCAGCCCGGCACCCGCGTGGCCAGGTAACCGCGACGGCGCTCGAAATCGCCGTCGATCGGTTCCGCCAGCGCGCTGCCGTCGAAGTGTTCCTCGAAGCGCTGCAGCAGGCGGTCATTGATCCGGCGCACGATCGCCGCGCTGCGGTAGAAGCCCTGCATCATCTTCTCGACCGCGAGCGAGTCGCCGTCGTCTTCGTAGCCCAATCGCGCGGCCAGCAGCTTCTGGTAGTCGAAGCGCAGGCGTTCTTCGCGGCGACCGGCGACCAGGTGCAGGCCGTAACGCAGGCGGCACAGGACGCGCCGTTCGCGCTCCAGCGCGATCGCTTCGTCCGGCCCGAGGTGGCCCAGGCCCACCAGCGCGTCGAGGTCGCGCACGCCGAAGCTGCGCAGGGCCAGCCAGCCCAGCATGTGCAGGTCGCGCAACCCGCCCGGCCCGTCCTTGATGTTCGGCTCCAGGTTGTCCGAGGTATCGCCGAAGCGCGCGTGGCGCTGGCGCTGCTCGGCGACCTTGGCCTCCAGGAACGCGCGCGGCGCCCATGCGCGGTCCGGCGCGATCGTCGCGCGCAAGGCCGCGGTTTCCTCTTCCCAGGCGACCAGCGGGCGCGCTTCGATCAGCGCGGTCAGCACGGTCTGGTCGGCCGCGGCCTCGGTGCATTCGGCGGCAGAGCGCACCGCCGGGCTGGCCTGCAGGCCGGCATCCCAGAGCAGGGCGACGAAACGCGCCAGCGCGGGTTGCGCGGCGCGCTGCACGTCGGGTTCGGCCAGCACGAGCAGGTCGATGTCGGATTGCGGGAACAGTTCGCCGCGCCCGTAGCCGCCGACCGCGAACAGGGCCAGCGCGTCGCCTTCCGGGATGCAGCGCTGCCAGGCATCGCGGACCAGGGTATCGACTGCGCGGGCGCGCAGCGCGACCAGCTTGTCGGCCGGCTCACCGGCGTCGAAGCGGCGGGCGAAGCGGGCGTCGGACTGCACCAGCCAGGCGCGCGCCGCCGCGGCCCATGCCGGGTCGGCATCGACCGCAGGCGGGATCGCGGCGGGATCGGGAAGCGTCGCCGCTGGCAGGTCGGCGGCGGGCGTGCTCACAGGTCGTTGTCGTCGCCGGGCAGGCGGGTCAGGATCTCCACGCCATCGGCGGTGACCGCCACGGTGTGCTCCCACTGCGCGGACAACTTGCGATCCTTGGTGACCACGGTCCAGCCGTCCGGCAACACGCGGGTATGGCGGCTGCCTTCGTTGATCATCGGCTCGATGGTGAAGGTCATCCCTTCCTTCAGCACCACGCCCTGCCCCGGCTGGCCGTAGTGCAGCACCTGCGGGTCGTCGTGGTAGATCTTGCCGATGCCGTGGCCGCAGTACTCGCGGACCACGCTGAAGCGCTGGCTTTCGGCATATTGCTGGATCGCATGGCCGACATCGCCCAGGGTCGCGCCCGGCTTGACCGCGCGGATGCCGCGGAACATGGCCTCGCGGGTGACATCGACCAGGCGCTGCGCCATCACCGACGGGGTGCCGACGATGTACATCCGGCTGGTGTCGCCGTGCCAGCCATCCTTGATCACGGTGACGTCGATGTTGACGATGTCGCCATCCTTGAGGACCTTGGCCTCGCTGGGGATGCCGTGGCAGATCACGTTGTTGACCGAGGTGCACACGGTCTTCGGGAACCCGCGGTAGCCGACGTTGGCCGGGATCGCCTTCTGCACCTGGACGATGTGATCGTGGCAGATCCGGTCGAGTTCCTCGGTGGTCACCCCGGGTTTCACGAACGGCGCGACGATCTGCAGCACTTCGGCGGCCAGGCGGCCTGCCTCGCGCATCTTGTCGAGGTCGGCGGCGGATTTCAGTTGGATGCTCATGGGCCGATTATCGCCCATCCGGGGCGGAATTCGGCCTGGGATGGGCCTGCGGATTGCCTTGGCGGGGTTATCAGGCCATAATCCCGCGGCTTTTCCCGCCACGACGGGCGTACCGTCGAACCTCGCTTCAAGAATCCACACCTGTCGACAACCCCTGCGCCGGGGTGCTCCGCAAGGAGTTCGGACGCAGTGACGACAGGGAGGCCCAACCCCGGGATCCCGCGCCCCATGCCAGCCGGCATGCGGTGCAGCGCCATCATCCAATCGGCGCGGATCCCATCATCGGAGTTCCTGCAATGCCCCAGATCACCATGCGCCAGATGCTGGAAGCCGGCGTCCATTTCGGCCACCAGACCCGCTACTGGAACCCCAAGATGGCACCGTACATCTTCGGCGCCCGCGGCAAGATCCACATCATCAACCTCGAGAAGACCGTCCCGCTGTTCAACGACGCGATGAACTTCATCAGCGGCGTGGCCCAGAAGCGCGGCACCGTCCTGTTCATCGGCACCAAGCGCAGCGCGCGCGACCCGATCAAGGAAGAAGCCGAGCGTTGCGGCATGCCGTATATGACCCAGCGCTGGCTGGGCGGCACCCTGACCAACTTCCAGACCGTGAAGAAGTCGGTCTCGCGCCTGAAGGAACTGGAAGCCGCGGAAACCGACGGCACCTTCCAGAAGCTGGTCAAGCACGAAGTGATGGGCCTGCGCCGCGAGCGCGAGAAGCTCCAGGCCAGCCTGGGCGGCATCAAGGACATGAACCGCCTGCCGGACGCCCTGTTCGTCATCGACATCGGCCATGAAGACATCGCCATCAAGGAAGCCAAGAAGCTCGGCATCCCGGTGATCGCGGTGGTCGACTCCAACTACGACCCGGCCCTGGTCGACTACGCCATCCCGGGCAACGACGACGCCATCCGCGCCGTGCAGCTGTACGCACGCGCCGCCGCCGACTCGGTGCTGGAAGGCAAGGCCGCCACCCCGTCCGCCGCGACGATCCGCGAGGAAGACTTCGCCGCCGCGCCGGAAGGCGAGGACAAGAAGCCGGCCCGCCGCGCGCCGAAGCCGAAGGCCGAGTAAGCCCCACCGACGCCGGTCATGCCGGCGTCACCTGGCCGCGCCACGCTGCGCGGCCACCGCTCTGCTCGTCATCCCGGCGACAGCCGGGATCCAGCATTCGCGGGATCACCGCAAGAGACCTGGATTCCGGCACTCGCCGGAACGACGCCATCCCACATTCAGAGGTAACCCCATGGCTGATATTTCCGCTTCCCTGGTCAAGGAACTGCGCGAGCGCACCGGCGCCGGCATGATGGAGTGCAAGAAGGCGCTCACCGAGAACAACGGCGACATCGACGCTTCCGCCGAGTGGCTGCGCAAGTCGGGCCTGGCCAAGGCCGACAAGAAGGCGAGCCGCGTGGCCGCCGAAGGCCGCATCGCGGTGGCCCAGTCCGCCGGCAAGGCGGTGCTGGTCGAGATCAACTCCGAGACCGACTTCGTCGCCAAGGACGACAACTTCGTGGCCTTCACCGACGCCGTCGCCCAGGCCGCGCTGGACTCCGGCGCGACCGACGTGGAAGCGCTGAAGTCGGCCAAGCTCGCCTCGGGCGAGACCGTCGAGGAAGCCCGCGCCGCTGCCATCGCCAAGCTCGGCGAGAACATCCTGGTCCGCCGCATCGCGTCGATCACCACCGGCAACAACGTCGCCGCGTACTCGCACGGCGGCAAGATCGGCGTGCTGGTCGAGGTCGCCGGTGGCGACGTGGACTTCGCGCGCGGCATCGCCATGCACGTGGCCGCGATGAACCCGCCGTACAACAAGGCCGCCGACGTGCCGGCCGACTTCGTGGCGAAGGAAAAGGAAATCGAACTGGCCAAGATGTCCGACAAGGACAAGCAGAAGCCGGCCGAGATCCTCGAGAAGATCATCGGCGGCAAGATCGCCAAGATCGTCAACGAAGTCAGCCTGTACGGCCAGCCGTACGTGCTGAACACCGACCACAGCGTCGAGCAGGCCGCCAAGGCCGCCGGTGCCGACGTGGTGTCCTTCACCCGCCTCGCCGTGGGCGAAGGCATCGAGAAGGTCGTCGAGGACTACGCCGCGGAAGTGGCGAAGGCCATGCAGGTCTGATCGACC
>DAOOCX010000089.1:0-9202 GCA_035408605.1 Thermomonas sp.
GCGGTGGTACTCCAGGTACTCGACCACCGGCGGCGGGTTGTTCGGCAGGTAGTCGCCGACCGCACTTTGCGGCTCACCCAGGATCGCGCATCGGGCGGCGTCCTTCGGCAGGTGGCGCGCGGCTTCCTCCGGCGTGCGGATGGTGACGATGTCGAAATGCTCGACCCAGTAGCCGCTGGGCGCGGCCGGCACCACGTGCCAGTAATCGTGCGGTTGCAGGAACAGCAGCGTCGGGCGCATGCCCGGGGTGATCACCAGCCAGCTGCCGGGCGCGCGGGTCAGCGGCAGCCAGGCCTTGAACTGCGGATTCACCGCGTACGGGTAGTCGCGGTCGTCGAAGAGCTGGTAGTGCAAGGTTCCGCTGGGCACGACCAGGTGGTCGAAGCCGCCGCGGCGGAGCGCTTCGGCGGCGCGCGCCTGCAATTCGGCCAGGTGCTGCGGGTACAGGGCGGCGGGCGTGGTCGTTGGCATGGCGGGCGTCTCGCGGGGCGGAACGTCGATTTTGACCGATCCCGCCGGCTCGCACAGTGCGTGAAGTCCCGCCGGCTCAGGTCGCGTGCGATTCCTGCTCGGTCCACCAGCGCAGGCGGCGGGTCGCCTCCGGCGACAGGCCGAGGAAACGCAGCCCGGCCCAGGATTGCCCCGGGGCACTGGCGTCGTCGACCCAGAGCACGTGCGCGCCGACTTCCAGCGGCTGGGTTTCGCCCATGTCGTCCGGCAGGGCGAAGCGGAACTGGTAGAGCGCATCGTCGACCAGCGTGCGGTGGGCGATCAGCAGCATGCCCCCCACCGAGACATTGCCCACGTAGCCAACCGGCTCCTCGGTGATGGTGTCGTAGACCTCCATCATTCCCGGCACGGTGCGGCGTGCCTGGCGGCGCGATTCAATCCCCATGGCCGTCCTCCCGGGCCTGCTGGCCCTCGCTTTCGGCGATCCGTTGCAGGCTGGCCATGGTCGCTTCCCACGCGGCTTCCGCCGGTCCGGCATCGACCTCCAGCACGCGCAGCTTGCCGGCCGCCAGCTTGCGCGCCAGCACGTCGAGGTCCTCGCTCAGCGTGCGCATGCCACGGCGGTTGACCACCAGGGTCTGGTGGGTGTGCTGGCTGGTCCAGGCCAGCCTGCGCCGGACGATGGCCTCGTCGGCGTCCTCGTCGAACTCCACCCAGGTCGGTTCCTGCAGCGCACGCAGCTGCCTGAAGGCCGCTTCTTCCGCTGCGTCGCGGGTCGGCAGGTCGGTGCCCGGCGCGGCCACGTTGCCTTCGCCCAGGCGCGCGCGCGCGCGCAGTTGCACCAGCAATTCGGTGCGCGAGGCCAGGTCGGCATCCTCCGCGCGGCCATTCGCCAGTTGGCGGGCGATCGCGGTGGCGTCGTCGGCGTGATAGCCGACCTGCTCCAGGGCGCCCTGCACGCGTGCCACGAAGGCCGGGTCCGCGTGCGGTTGGCCACTGCTGGTGCTGGCATCGATGATCGCGGCGGTGGTGTCGATCAGGTCCCGCCAGGCGGCGGACTGTTCGCCGTTGCGCAGGTGGGTCAGCGACAACACGTCCGCCCACGCCTGGTCCATCAGGATGGCGTGGAAGCGGGGCAGGCTGCGCCCGCCCAGCAGGCGTGCGATCTCGCTGTTGGCGCGCTGCTTGGCGACCTCCAGTTTCTCGCGGCCGCGCGCGGCTTCCACCTGCCTGCGCTCGGCCATCTCGGTCTTGCGGGCCAGCGCCTGCAGTCCGGATTGCAGGGTCTGGTTGGCTTCGACGAAGGTGTCGAAGGCGCCTTCCGCATCCTGCTGCACGGTGGCCACCGCGCGCTGCAGCAAGCCGAGCCATTGCAGGTCGACGTCGTCCTCGGCCAGCCAGCGCGCACCACCGCGCGACACCGCATCCAGCAGCATCCGCCCGGGATGGCTGGGGTCGACGAAGAAGCGGTGGTCGCGCAAGGCGAGCTGCAGCATCGGCAGGCGCAGGCGTTCGACCAGTACCTCGCCGTCGCTGCCCTTGCGCATCTCGCGTTGCAGCTGGGCCAGGAACAGGGCCAGCAACTCGAAGGTGTCGCTGTCCGAATCGGCCAGGGCGACCCCGTGGCCGTGCATCTGCCGCGCCTGCGCCAGCAGGATCTGCCGGAAATCGCCGATGGTGTCGGCCTTGGTCGCGTTGGCGCGCATCCGCTGCAGCGCCCCCAGCACTTCGTCGCGCCGCAGCGGTTCGCGCACGCGCTCGTCCTGGCCACCGGGGCGCAGCTTGGCCAACAGCACGCGGCGGCGCTTGAGCAGGTTCTGCAGCGCGGCGAAGCCGGCGCCCAGGCCGCCCGGTTTCGGCGGCGCCACACTGGCCGGCCCCTGGGCTGCCTGCGACCCCTGCACCGGGTGGGGCGCCTGCGGGACGGCCTGCGTGCCCGCAGGCATGAAGTTGGCCCGGCCCTTGCCTTCCATCGTGAGCGCAGATGGCAGGTCGATGGCAGCAGCCCCCTTGGAAGCGGGCGCCGGACCGCCGTCGCCGGCACCCAGCGCGGGCATCGTCGTGGTGGTGCGGGGCGAGCCCGAACCGCCCGACGCTGGCCGTGCCCGCACCGGCACGAAGCTCAGGTGCGGCAGGATGCCGTCGCTGGCCAGCTTGTTGTTCAAGGCCTCCAGCAAGGTCGAGTACAGCGCCATCAGCACTTTCTCGAATTGCCGGTACAGCTCGAACTTGGCGTGCGGGGGGAATTCGAGCTCGCTGCTCGCGTCGTGCAGCGCCTGGCACAGCGCATACGGTCCGATCGGCAGGTGTTCGCCGTCGAAGGCCGGCGCACCGGCCAGCACCCCGAACCGCTGGCCCATCAGTTGCAGGGCGAGGCTGTTGCGCGATTCGATCCGGCTGGCGATGTTGTTGAGCATCGCCTGGTCGCTCATCGCTTCGTCGTCGAGCAGGGTCAGGCCCTGGCCGGTTTCCTGCTGTTCCTCGAGGCGCCGATTGCGGCGCTGTTCGTGCAGGCCGGCCAGGCCGGCTTCGATGTCGGCCAGGAAGCGGTGGGTGAAACGTTGCTGGCCGACCCGCAGGTTGTTCAGCGACACGAATTTCGCCGCTTCCACCTTTGGATCGTTGACCGGGCTGCCCTGGCGGGACAGCGCCAGTTCGGTTTCCAGCAGGACGGTCTGCAATTGCCGGCCCATGTCGCTGCGGATTTCCTGCAGGACATGTTCCAGCACCAGGCGCACGCGGCGCGGAAGCTCGGCGAGCGCTAGCGTCCTGGCGGTGGTCGATCCCTGTGGAGCGGGTGCTGCGGCCATCGGCGTCCCCCTACGCGTCGGCGAACGCTCGATGGTATGCGTTGCGCAGTCGGCTCTCAACTGGAACCGGCGTCACGGATTTCATTCCAGGAACAGGCCAATGACGTCGTTGGTGAACCGGCGTCCGAGTTCGGTCGGGCGCAGCCAGTCGGCGTCGGCGTCAAGCCACCCCTGCGCGCGTGCACGCGCCACCGGGACGGCGATCGCACTGCGCGGCAGGCCGGTGCGCGCCTCGAACATCGCCATCGGCACGCCGTCGTTGAGGCGCAGCGCGTTCAACATGAAGTCGAAGGGCAGGCGGCCAGCACCCAGGACTTCGTCGCCACCGATCGCCGCTTCGCTGCCGGCGCTGGCCAGGTACAGCGACGGATGCTTGTGCTTCCAGCGGCGCAGCACCTGCTGCGATGCGCCCAGGGTCAGCTTGCCGTGCGCGCCGGCACCGATGCCCAGGTAGTCGCCGAAGCGCCAGTAATTCAGGTTGTGCACGCATTGGTGGCCGTCGCGGGCATAGGCGCTGACTTCGTACTGGGCGAAACCGGAGGCCGCCAGCAGCGCCTGGCAGTCGTCCTGCATGTCCCAGGCGCTGTCCTCGTCGGGAATGCCCGCGGGCGGGCGGGCCGCGAACACGGTGTTCGGCTCCAGGGTCAGCTGGTAGTGGCTCATGTGCGTGGGTTGCAGCGCCAACGCGCGTTCCACGTCCAGCCGCGCCATCGCCAGTGTCTGCCCCGGCAGCGCATACATCAGGTCGATGTTGAGGTTGTCGATGCCGGCATCCTGCGCGGCCTTGACCGCGCGTTCCGCGTCGCCGCTGGAATGGATCCTGCCAAGCCGCTGCAGGCAGCCGTCATCGAAGCTCTGCACGCCGAAGCTCAGGCGATTCACCCCGGCCGCGCGATAACCGGCGAACGGGCCGTGCTCGACCGTGCCCGGGTTTGTCTCCAGGGTGATCTCGGCGTTCGGCGCGAAGCGCAGGCGCGCGCTGGCCAGTTGCAGGAAGCGGTCGATCGCCTCCGGCGGGAACAGGCTGGGCGTGCCGCCGCCGAAGAACACCGTCTGCACGGTGCGGCCCCAGGCCAGCGGCAGGTCGAAGTCGAGGTCGGCGACCAGCGCATCGACATAGGCATCGAAGGGCAGCGCGCCGCGCCCGCCCTCGCCGCGGAATTCGTGCGAATTGAAATCGCAGTACGGGCATTTGCGCACGCACCAGGGCAGGTGCACGTAAAGCGAAAGCGGCGGGGTGGTCAGCATGGATGCTTGCTCTTGCTCGTCATCCCCGCCTTCGCGGGAATGACGGCATCAAGGTCTCCCCAGCCGTTCCCGCAACATCGCCAACGCGATCCCGCGGTGGCTGTCGCGATTCTTCGTTTCGGACGGCAGTTCGGCCGCGCCGCAACCATGCGCCGGCGAGAAGAACACCGGGTCGTAGCCGAAGCCGTTGCTGCCGGTGCGCGCGTGCAGGATGTGGCCTTCCCAGACGCCCTCGGCAACCAGCGGCATCGGGTCGTTCGCATGCCGCACCAGCGCGAGCACGCAGACGAAGCGCGCCGTGCGCGCGTCGTCGGCGATGCCCTGCATGTGGCCCAGCAGCTTGTCGATGTTCGCTTCGCTGTTGCCATGCACGCCCGAGTAGCGCGCCGAATACAGGCCGGGCGCACCATCGAGCGCATCGACGCACAGGCCCGAGTCATCGCCCAGCGCAGCCAGGCCGGTCGCGCGCGCCGCATGGCGTGCCTTGAGGATCGCGTTCTCGATGAAGCTCAGGCCGGTTTCCTCGGCATCGCCCACGCCGAACTCGGATTGCGCGTGCAGCTCGATACCGGTATCGCCCAGCAGGTCGCGGAGTTCGACCAGCTTGCCGGCGTTGGAACTGGCCAGGACGAGTTTCAAGGCGCGGCGAGCGCCGCCTGTTGCGCGGCGAACAGCTCGTTGCACCCTTGGCCGGCGAGCACCAGCAGCGCGTCCAGTTCATCGCGGCGGAAGGCGTGGCCTTCGGCGGTGCCCTGCAGTTCGATGAAGCCACCGCCGTCGTTCATCACCACGTTCATGTCAGTGTCGCAGTCGCTGTCCTCGGCATAGTCGAGGTCGAGCACCGGCGTGCCGCGATAGATGCCCACCGACACTGCCGCGACCGCGCCGATGATCGGGTTCTTGGTGATGTCGCGCTTCGCCTGCATCCAGCGCACCGCATCCACCAGCGCGACGTACGCGCCTGTGATCGCGGCGGTACGGGTGCCGCCATCCGCCTGCAGCACGTCGCAGTCGAGGGTGATCGTGCGTTCGCCCAGCGCCGCGCGATCCACGCAGGCGCGCAGGCTGCGCCCGATCAGGCGCTGGATTTCGAGCGTGCGCCCGCCCTGCTTGCCGCGCGAGGCTTCGCGGTCGTTGCGGGTATGGGTGGCGCGCGGAAGCATGCCGTACTCGGCGGTGATCCAGCCTTCGCCCTTGCCGCGCATGAAGCCGGGCACCTTGTTCTCGACGCTGGCGGTGCACAGCACGCGGGTGTCGCCGAACGCCACCAGCACCGAGCCCTCGGCATGGCGGGTGAAGCCGCGGGTGATCGACACGGAGCGCAACTGGTCGGGACTGCGGCCGCTGGGACGGGTGAAGGACATCGGGTTCCGGCGAGGAATGCCGGCAGCCGGCGGGGCGCTAGATTACCATCCACCTTCCGCTCTCCCGGCCGCCCGCACGATGCCCATCCGCAGCATGACCGCCTACGCCGCCGGCGAGCGCAGCACCGAATGGGGCTTGCTCGGCTGCGAAATGCGCGCGGTCAACCATCGATTCCTCGAGCTCGGCGTGCGCCTGCCGGATGAATTGCGCGTGCTTGAGCCGCAGTTGCGTGAGCGCGTGGCGACGCGGGTGTCGCGCGGCAAGCTGGACCTGGTGCTGCGGCTGCGCTCGGCCAACGGCAGCGACGCGCTGCAGGTGGACGAGGCGCTGGTGGCGAAGCTGGGCGACCTGGCACGACAACTGGATGCAGGGTTCCCGCAACTGCGCGTGCAGTTCACCGACCTGCTGCAGTTCCCTGGCGTGTTGCAGGCGCGTGGCGTCGATGTCGATGCCTTGCAGCGCGAGGCGATGGTGTTGCTCGATGCCGTCTTGGACGACTTCGTCGCCTCGCGCGAGCGCGAAGGCGGCAAGTTGGCCGAGGTCATCGGCGAGCGCGCGACCGCGATCGCCGCGATCGCCGCCGAGGTGCGCACGCTGGTGCCGCTGATCCGCACCGGCCAGCGCACCAAGCTTGAGGCGCGCCTGGCCGACCTCTCGCAGCCCGCCGATCCGGGCCGTGTCGAGCAGGAACTGGTGTTGTGGCTGCAGAAACTCGATGTCGATGAAGAGCTCGACCGCCTCGACAGCCATCTGTCCGAACTGCGCCGGACCCTGAAGCAGAAGGAGCCGGTGGGTCGCCGCCTGGACTTCCTGCTGCAGGAATTCAACCGCGAGGCCAATACCCTGGGCAGCAAGTCGGTCGACGCGCGCACCAGCAACGCCGCGGTGGAGCTGAAGGTGCTGATCGACCAGATCCGCGAACAGATCCAGAACATCGAATGAAAGCAGTCGAGTAAGCCATGCGCGGAACCCTCTACATCGTCGCCGCGCCCTCCGGTGCCGGGAAATCGAGCATCGTCAACGCGGTGCTGGCGCGCGATGCGAACATCAGCCTGTCGATCTCGTTCACCTCGCGGCAACCGCGCCCGGGCGAACGGCATGCCGAGCATTACCACTTCATCGGCGCCGACGAGTTCAAGGCGATGGTCGCCGAGGGCGAGTTCTTCGAGCACGCGCTGGTGCACGGGGACTGGAAGGGCACCGCGCGGCAATCGGTGGATCCGCAGCTGTCCGCCGGTCGCGACGTGTTGCTGGAAATCGACTGGCAGGGCGCGCGCCAGGTGCGCGCCAAGATCCCCGACGCGGTCAGCGTGTTCATCCTGCCGCCATCGCGTGCCGCGCTGGAAGAACGCATGCGCAAGCGCGGGCAGGATTCGGAAGACGTCATCCGCCAGCGGCTGGACGCCGCCCGCGAGGAAATGAGCCACTACGGCGAATTCGACTACGTGATCGTCAACGAGGATTTCGAGACCGCGGTGACCGAGATGTGCAGCATCTTCACCGCCAGCCGCCTGCGCAAGGATGCCCAGGTGGCGCGTCATTCCCGCCTGATCACCTCCCTGCTGGTCGACGACTAGCGTGCCGCGGGTGCCGCTGGATGCCTAAGTTCATGATTTCCAAGGCATAGCTTGCCTTCATGCCGCTCGCCAGCTAGAATTCCGGCCCCTCTCGAACACTTCAGCGGCCCAGCGGTCGCAGGACATACATGGCCCGTATTACCGTGGAAGATTGCCTGGAAGTGGTCGACAACCGCTTCGACCTCGTGATGATGGCCGCCAAGCGCGCGCGCCAGCTGGCGGGCGGCGTGGAGCCGAAGCTGGACAACAGCGAAGCCAACGACAAGCCGACCGTCCTGGCCCTGCGCGAGATCGCCGCGCGCCAGATCGACACCGACTACATCAATGCGGTGGAGAAGGCCGAGCGCGAGCGCAAGGAGCGCGAGGCGCTGGAGTGGGCCGCCGCGGAAGTGGTGGCGGGCGACGACGACATGAAGGGCGACGACTGATCGTTCGCTTCCATGACCCGGGAAAAACGGCCCTGCGGGGCCGTTTTTCGTTTCCGGGACAGGGGTTTACGGCTCCCATACGGCCCGGTTAGGCTCGCTGCATGAGTCCCGGCGATCCTGCGCTAGCCCTGCCGTTGCCCGCACCCGATCAAGGTGCGGTCCCCGACTACGTGCAATCGCTGGAACGCGCCGCGAGCTACCTGCCGGATGCGCAGCGTGCGCAGCTGCGGCGGGCGTGGGCGGTGGGCGCGGCCGCGCACGCCGGGCAGACCCGCAAATCGGGCGAGCCCTACATCACCCATCCGGTCGCGGTGGCCCAGGTGCTGGCCGAGCAGGGCCTGGACATGGAAACGCTCGTCGCCGCGATCCTGCACGACACCATCGAGGACACGCCGCTCTCGCGCCAGGACCTGGCCACGCAGTTCGGCGAGACCGTGGCCGAACTGGTCGATGGCGTCACCAAGCTGGACAAGCTGCGCTTCGCCGATCGCCAGGAAGCCGCCGCGGAGAGTTTCCGCAAGATGCTGCTGGCGATGTCGCGCGACCTGCGGGTCATCCTGATCAAGCTGGCCGACCGCCTGCACAACATGCGCACGCTGGGCGCGCAGTCCGCGGAAGCGCGCCGGCGCATCGCGGTGGAAACGCTGGAGATCTTCGCGCCCATCGCCCAGCGGCTGGGCATGAACCTGATCAAGTCGGAGCTGCAGGACCTCGGTTTCCGCGCGCTGCATCCGTGGCGGCATGCGGTGATCGAGAAACGCATCCGCAGCCAGCCGGTGGTGCGTCGCGAGGCGCTGGCGCAGATCGAGGCGCGCCTGGCGCAGAAACTGGCGCTGGAAAAACTGCCGCACCGGCTGGTCGGGCGGATCAAGACGCCTTGGAGCATCTACACCAAGATGCACGCGGAGAACCGCAGCTTCGACCAGGTCATGGACGTGTTCGGCTACCGGGTCATTGTCGACAACGTGCCGGACTGCTACCACGCGCTCGGCGTCGTCCACTCGGTCTACAAGCCGCTCGACGCACGTTTCCGCGACTTCATCGCGATTCCCAAGGCGAATGGCTACCAGTCGCTGCACACGGTGCTGTTCGGGCCCTACGGTTCGCCGATCGAAGTGCAGATCCGCACCCGCGAGATGGACCTGGTCGCTGAACGCGGCGTGGCCGCGCACTGGGCGTACAAGCACGGCGGCGATGCCGGCAACAGCGCGCAGAGCCGCGCCTCGGCGTGGATCGCCGGCCTGGTCGAAAGCCAGCGCGGGACCGGCTCGTCGCTGGAATTCCTGGAGAACGTCAAGGTCGACCTGTTCCCGGACGAGGTCTA
>DAOOCX010000090.1:0-9079 GCA_035408605.1 Thermomonas sp.
TGAAGGTACGGGTAACCACCAGGTTCGGGTGGCGCGTCACCAGCGGCAGCGCGGAGGCGTAGTCCGGTGCATCGGTGAATTCGGCATAGGCCTCGTCCACCACCACGATCACGTCGCCCGGCACCGATGCCATGAAGGCCTCGAACATGTCGGCGGCGTACCAGGTGCCGGTCGGGTTGTTGGGATTGGCGAGGTACACCAGCTTGGTGCGCGGCCCGATGCTGGCGCGCAAGCCGGCCAGGTCATGGCCGCGCGGCATCGCGTTTTCACGCGGCAACGCCGGCGCAGGTCTCAGCGTCGCACCTGCCGCCTGCGCCGCCAGTGCATACACCGCGAAGCCGAACTTCGACGCGACCACCTCATCGCCGGGGCCCGCGAACACCTGCGCGAACTGCATCAAGAGCTCATGCGAGCCGTTGCCGAGCAACAGGTTGGCCGGCTGCACGCCGTGGTGCGCGGCGAGCGCACGCTTGAGGTCGCCGCCGAGCGGATCCGGATAGATGTGGATGCCGTCGAGCGCCTTCTGGATCGCCTGCCGCGCGTCCGGGCTGGCGCCGTAAGGGTTTTCGTTGGACCCGAGCTCGACCAGTTGCGCCTCGGCGAAACGCCGGCGCAGCGCGACCAGGTCGTGGCCGGGATCGTAGGCACGCAGTTCGCGCACGCCGGGCCGGGCCAAACGTTCGAAATCGACCATGCCGGCCTCAGAGGATCGCGACGGGATAGGAGCCGAGCACGCGCACTTCGTCGCCCTGCTGGGCGATCTCGTCCAGCGCGTCTTTGAGCGGCGATTCGTCGCGATGGCCGGCGACATCGATGAAGAACGCGTACTGCCAGAGGTGGCCGTGCGCGGGCCGCGATTCGATCCGGTTCATGCTGATGCCGCGCCGCGCCAGCGGTTCCAGCACGCCGTAGAGCGCGCCTGGACGGTCGCGGATGAACACCAGCAGCGAGGTGCGGTCGTGGCCCGACGACGGGAACGACTCACGCCCCAGCACCAGGAAGCGGGTGGTGTTGTCGCTGCGGTCCTCGATCGGCCCGGCGACCTTCTTCAGGCCGTACACATGGCCCGCCGACTCACCGGCGATCGCCGCGGCGTCATCGGCATTGCGGGCGCGGCGCGCGCCTTCGGCATTGCTCGAAACCGGGATCTTTTCGACCTTCGGCAAATGCGTGCGCAACCAACCGCCGGTCTGCGCGAACGCCTGCGGATGCGCGTAGATGCGTTCGATATCCTCGATGCGGCCGCTGCGCGACAGCAGGTGCTGGTGCACGCGCAGCTCGACTTCGCCGCAGATCCGCAACGGCGAGGTCAGGAACAGGTCCAGCGTCACCTGGATGGTGCCCTGCCCCGAGTTCTCCACTGGCACCACGCCGAAATCGGCGTTGCCGGCGGCGACTTCCTGGAACACTTCCTCGATGCTGGCCAGCGGCAGGCCATGCGCAGAATGGCCGAAATGCTTGTGCACCGCCTGCTGGCTGAACGTGCCTTCCGGGCCGAGGTAGCCGATCTTCAACGGCTCCTGCTGGGCCAGGCAGGCCGACATGACTTCGCGGAACAGGCGGACCAGCACGTCGTCGGCCAGCGGGCCGTCGTTGCGATCCACCACCTTGCGCAAGACTTGCGCCTCGCGCTCCGGGCGGTAGTAATCGACTGCGGCAGCGAGCTTGCCCTTGGCCTTGCCGACCTGGTGCGCCCACTGCGCGCGTTCGGCGATCAGTTCCTGGATGCGTCGGTCGATGCCGTCGATCTGCTCGCGCACGGCGCCCAGGTCGGGTTTCGACTCGCCTTTGGCTGTCGCATCGACCTGCGGCCTGGCCGGCGTTTTCGCTGCCCCCGGCTTGCGGGTGTCTTTCTTCTTAGCCATGGCGCTGCTGGAACTCCTGCATGAAATCGACCAAGGCCTGCACGCCGGCCTCCGGCATCGCGTTGTAGATCGAGGCGCGCATCCCGCCGAGGACGCGGTGGCCCTTCAGCGCCACCAGGCCCGCGGCCTTGCTCTCGCGCAGGAACGCGGCGTCGAGGGCGGGATCGCGGAGGAAGAACGGCACGTTCATGCGCGAACGCGCCTCGCGCGCGACTTCGTTGCGGTAGAAGCCGCCGGAGCCGTCGATCGCGGCATACAGCAACGCCGCCTTGCGCGCATTGCGTTCCGCGAAGACGGCCACGCCGCCTTCGTCGAGCATCCATTTCACGGTCAGGCCGAGCATGTACCAGTTCCAGGTCGGCGGCGTGTTGAGCATCGATTCGCCCTCGAGCTGGGCGCGGTAATCGAAGATCGGTGCCCGCGGCTGGCCCGCGCGCTCCAGCAAATCGCGGCGCACGACCAGCACAGCGATGCCGACCGGCCCCAGGTTCTTCTGCGCGCCGGCGTAGATCGCGCCGAAGCGACTGATATCCAGCGGTTCGGACGCGATCGAGGAACTGAAATCGGCGATCAGCGGCACGTCGCCAACGTCGGGGATCTCGCGGAACTCGACGCCATGGATGGTTTCGTTGGCGGTGACGTGCACGTAGGCGGCATCCGGCGAGAGCGACCACTCGCCACGCGGCGGCAGGCTGCGGTATCCGCCTGCCTCGGTGCTGGCGGCGATGCGGGCGTCGGCGGTGGGCGCAGCCTGTTTCAGCGCGGTCTTGCCCCAGTGCCCGGTGACCACGTAATCCACCGGCTGCCCGGCGTTGGCGAAATTGAGCGGCAACAGCGCCTGTACGGTGGTGGCGCCGCCGGCGGTGAACAGCACCGCGTAGTCGTCGGGGATCGACAACAGGCTGCGCAAGTCGGCCTCGGTGCGATGGGCGACGTCGAGGAACGCCTCGCCGCGATGGCTGATCTCGACGATCGAGGCACCCGAGTCGCGGTACTCCAGCATCTCCGCCTGGGCCTGGCGCAAGACCGGCTCCGGCAGTGCGGCGGGACCGGGGCTGAAATTGTAGGCACGCGACATGTGCAAGGTCCGACGGGTGGAAACCCCGAGTATGCCGCAGTGCAGCAGCCTGCGCGGGCATGGTTGCGACGGCAACATATTGCGGACGATTGGGCCGGTATGCGTGAAACTTCGCAGACGGCTTTGGCTCTAAGCTTGCGACACCCTTCCGCAACGCTGGAGCAAGGCCGCCATGAACCTGCGCGACGCACTCCGCATCCCGTCCGCCGACGTGACCGAAGAATCCGTGTATCGGGACCGCCGCCGCGTGCTGGCGATGATCGGAGCGGTACCTGCACTTGGCCTCGCCGGTTGTTCCGAGGCCGCGCCGCCGGCGTCCAAGGCCACGATCACGCCGGAGCTGGCCAAGGCAGGCTTCCGTACAGCCGAGGAACAGACCCGGGAAATCGACGCCACCACCTACAACAATTTCTATGAGTTCGGCACCGCCAAGGACGATCCGGCGAACGCTCCCAAGACCTTGCGCACCGCGCCGTGGACGGTGGCGGTGGGCGGTCAGTGCGCCAAGCCCGGCAAGTTGTCGCTGGAGGACCTGATCAAGGGGCTGGCGCCGCAGGAACGGATCTACCGGATGCGTTGCGTGGAAGGCTGGTCGATGGTGATCCCGTGGCTCGGGGTGCCGCTGGGCGACGTGCTCAAGCGCTTCGAGCCGACCTCGAAGGCGAAGTACGTGGCCTTCACCAGCCTGGCCGATCCGCAGCAGATGCCCGGCGTGCGCGCGCGGGTGCTGGACTGGCCCTATCGCGAGGGCCTGCGCATCGACGAGGCGATGCATCCGCTGACCCTGCTCGCGACCGGCATGTACGGCAAGGCGCTGCCGCAGCAGAACGGCGCGCCGCTGCGCCTCGTGGTCCCCTGGAAATATGGGTTCAAGGGCATCAAGTCGATCATCGCGATCACCTTCGTGGAGCGCATGCCGAAGACCTCGTGGAACATGTCGCAGGCCTCGGAGTACGGATTCTTCTCCAACGTCAACCCGGCAGTCGACCATCCGCGCTGGAGCCAGGCCAGCGAGCGGCGCATCGCCGGCAGCGCCAGCAAGCTGTTCGCCGAGCGCGTCCCCACCCTGCCGTTCAATGGCTACGCCGCGCAGGTGGCGTCGCTGTACGCGGGCATGGACCTGAAGAAGTGGTTCTGACCACGCGCACGCGGCGTCGCGCCGAACCGCGCATCGTCGTCGCCAAGGCGGCCGTCCACCTCGCCGCACTCACCCCGCTGGCGATCCTGCTGTGGCAGATGTGGGGCGAGCTGAAGGGCGTCAGCCATGCACTGGGCGCCGATCCCGTCGCCGAGATCGAGCACCGCCTGGGCCTGTGGGCGCTGCGCTTCCTGATGCTCACCCTGGCGATCACCCCGCTGCGCCAGCTGACCGGCTGGAACGTGCTGGTGCGTTTCCGGCGGATGCTGGGCCTGTACGCCTTCGCCTACGCCAGCCTGCACTTCGCCGCCTACCTGGGCCTGGACCTGCGCGGCTTCTGGGCGCAGGTGTTCCAGGACATCGTCAAGCGTCCCTACATTACCGTCGGGTTCATCGCCTGGCTGCTGCTGGTGCCGCTGGCGGTCACGTCCACCACCGGCTGGATCAAGCGCCTGGGCCGCAACTGGGCGCGCCTGCACAAGCTGGTCTACGGGATCGCCGTGCTGGCGGTGCTGCACTTCTGGTGGCTGGTCAAGTCCGACCTGCGCGAGCCGGCGCTGTACGCCGGGGTCGCCGCGCTGCTGCTGGGCTGGCGCGCGTGGAAGGCGCTGAAGACGCGCGCCGGCGCTCGGGCGAAGGCTAGAAGCGTTCCTTCAGCACGCGCTTGATTTCGTTCTCGATCGGATCCTTGAACATCGCGGTCAGGAAGCCGAGCTTGGCGTGCACGTGCAGGTCGTCCTTGCCCAGTGCGATCTGGCCCTCCACGCCCGAGCGGGTGAAGTGGAGGACATCGCCGTCCCAGGCGCATTCCATCTGGAAGCGCTCCGCCAGCTTCTTCGCGACCTCGTCGATCGCCTTCTTCGCCTTGGCCTTGGGCAGGTCGTGCGGATGGCGGATATCGATGCGGGACATGCGGCGATCCAGTGAGGTGGCAGTGCGCATTGTGCCGCGCGCCGATCACCACAACCAGCCTGCAAGGCGCAGCGTGCATGCTAGATTGCGGCCCGATGAGTGAATTGCGCCTGCGTTTCAGCGATGGTGACCAGCCCGACCTCGTGGTCGGCGCCGGCGTGCATGCGCTCGGCCGCCTTCCGACCGGGCTGGGACCGGTCGATGCGGAACAGCCGTGGCTGCTGCGGGTAAGCAATGATCGTCGTGGCCTGTGGCTGACCGTGGCCGAGGGCCTGCGCGGCGTCCACGTCAACGGCCGGCCAGTGCAGCATGTGGCGATGTTGCGCGCCGGCGACAGCATCCACGTCGATGGCGGCGAGCTCCTGCTGGTGGCGGCGAACGACGGCCGCGCGGTGGCCCCTGTGATCGCCGGGCGCGACCCGGTCGGCAACCTGAGGCTGGTCCTGCGCGGCCTGGGCGGCAGCCACCATGGGCGCAGCCTGAACCTCGAGAAGCCGCGCCGGATCGGCAGCGCGGCCGACGCCGACCTGCGCATCGACGGTCCCGGCATCGCCCCGCAACACGCAGTGCTTGAAGCCGTGAACGGGCAAGCCGTCCTGCGCGATGCCGCCGCGGACGTGCAGGTCAACGGGCAACGCGTGCGCCATGCGCTGCTGCAAGCCGGCGACCAGGTCGCATTCGACGTGCAGCATCGCTTCGTCCTCGAAGGCCCGCCGCCCGCAGCCGCGGTGCCGCCGCCGCGCGCGCGCGATGGCAACGGAGATGCGGCCGATGAGGTGCCTGCAGGCGGTCGCCGGCACTGGACGCTGCGGATCCCGTGGCTGCTGCTTGCGGCGATCCTGCTGTCGGCCGCATTGTCGGTGCTGCTCCTGTTCGGCGAGCGCTGAGGCGCGATCAGGGCTGGCGGAACGGATCCGGATCGGCGGCGAACAAGCGCTGCATGACCCGCGTCTCGTTGGCGCGGATGTCCGCCAGGAACGGCCCGGCGTCGCCGAGACCGCCGAACGCGTCGAAGCCCCGCTCCAGGAAGCCCTGCAACTCGCCGAAGCCCATCGCCCGCGCCGGCATCCGCGAGATCTTCAACAGCGCGCCCACGCCGTGCATCCGCAAGGCGGACCACAGGCCGTGGCCGACTTCGTCGATCAGGCTGATCTGGCGTGCGCGCAGGCGTCGATGACCGACCGCGCGATAGGCGCGTGCATACAGGTCGGCGTCGATGCTGCGGCGGCGACCGCCCAGCGCCTGCAGGGCTTCGACCATGCGCAGGTCGAGCGCATGGGTCAGCACGGCCAGTTCGATGCCATCCGCGACGGTCTTGAGCAGGGCCGCGGGCAGCAGCTTCTGCATCATCGGGATCACTCGCGCGATGTCGGCATCACGCTGGCTGAAGTCATGCTCGCCGTACAGGTCGGTGAGGAAGAACTGCGCGGCGGGACGTCGCACCGGATCGCCGAGGAAGCCCGCGAAGCTGCGCTGCAGGCGCTGCGCCTGCCAGGACTGCAAGGGTTTCAGCCATCGCGACGCATTGCGCGGTTCGCGTTCGGGGTCGTACATCCCCTGGTGCCACGCCAGGCGACGGGTGAGGCGCGCGATCGGGTCGGTACGCACCGGGTTCCTTGCGGGCTTCCTTGCAGGCATCGCCACAGTGTCGAGGCGGCGGCGCATCGACGCAATACTCCAACCCACTCCGCTACACTCGGCCGCGACCCACGCGAGCGAACCGAATGCTGTCACTGCACGCTGCCCAGCAACGCCACCCCGGCCGCAGCCATGCCCCGCGCATCGGCCTGGCCATCGCCGGTGGCGGGCCGATCGGGGCGATGTACGAACTTGGCGCACTGCGCGCCCTGGACGAGGCCTGCGAGGGCCTGGATCTGACCCGACTGGACTGCTACGTGGGCGTGAGCTCGGGCGCGTTCTTCGCCGCCGGCCTGGCCAACCGCATGGACACCGCCGAGCTCTGCCGGATCTTCATCACCGGCGAAAGCGACGACGTGGTGTTCCGCCCGGAAACCTTCCTGCGCCTGGCCACCGACGAATACCTGCGACGCGCCGTCGCGTTCCCGAAACTGGCCGCACGGCTCACCCGCGACATGCTGTCCGGGCGCGGCGACTCGCGCTGGTCCGACATCGTCACCCGCATCGGCGGGCTGGTCCCGACCGGCATCTTCGACAACGCCGGCGTCGAGCATTTCCTGCGCGAGGTCTTCACCCGGCGTGGCCGCAGCAACGATTTCCGCAAGCTGGAGCGCCCGCTGTACGTGATCGGCGTGGACCTGGACAGCGGCGAGGCGGTGCGCTTCGGCGACGCCGGCTGGGACAGCGTGCCGATCTCGCGCGCGGTGCAGGCCAGCGCCGCCCTGCCCGGCCTGTATCCGCCGGTCGAGATCCGCGGCCGCCACTTCGTCGATGGCGCGCTGCGCCGGACGATGCACGCCTCCGTCGTGCTGGAACGCGACGTCGACCTGATGCTCGGCATCAACCCGTTGGTGCCGTTCAATCCCGGCACGGATGAGTATGCCGATGCGCAGGCCCACCGCTTCAGCGACCGCCGGATCGCCGAGGGCGGCTTCCCGGGAGTGATCTCGCAGGCGTTGCGGACGATGCTGCAGTCGCGCATGCAGGTCGGCCTGGCGCGCTACCCGGCCCAGTACCCGCACATCGACCAGGTCGTGTTCGAGCCCAACGCCGACAACCGCGAATTGTTCTACACCAACATCTTCAGCTTCGCCGCGCGCCGCCGCATCTCCCAGCTTGCCTATCGCAACACCCTGGCCGACCTGCGCAAGCGTCGCGATGAACTGGAGCCGGTGCTCGCGCGCCATGGCATCCGCCTGCGCGCCGACGTGATCGCCGACCGACCACGCTCGATCATCGCCCACCTGCCGGCGCAGCCGCGCAGCACGGAAACCACCGCCGTCCTCGATCGCGCGCTCGACGAGATCGAGCATCGCCTGCGCACCGACAAGCGCGCGCAGGCCCGCGGCATGGTGTGAATGCTCTAGACGCCGACGCGATCCTGCGTCGCAATCCAATCCCCGCGCGTCGCCGACGCACACAGAGAAACGACATGGCCAAGCTCAAGAAGACTGCGCGCAAGACCGCCTCGGGCACCAAGCAGGCGTCCCAGGACCAGGCCGAGCGCCTGGGCAAGTCGATCACCGAATCCGCGCAGCAGATCTGGCTGGCCGGCATGGGCGCGTTCAACCGCGCGCAGGCCGAGGGCGGCAAGCTGTTCGAGAGCCTGGTCCGTGACGGGCTGTCGCTGGAGCAGACCGCCCGCAAGCTCGCCGGCAACCGCGCCAACGTGGTGCGCGACGTGGTGGAGGGCCGCGTCGGCCAGGCGCGCGAACGCGCCGTCGACACCTGGGACAAGCTGGAGAAGGTGTTCGAGGATCGCGTGCAGCGCGCGCTGGTCAAGCTCGGCGTGCCGGGCCGCGACGACCTGAACGCCCTGACCCAGCGCGTCGAGCGCCTCACCGAGGAGCTGCGCAAGGCCAATGGCGGCAGCGCGCCTAAGGCGGCCAGGGCACCGCGCAAGGCGGCTGCGCCGAAGCCGGCGAAGGCGCCTCGCCAGGCGAAGGCCCCCAAGGCAACGAAGGCCGCCAAGGCCCCGGCCCGCAAGGCTGCCAAGGCGGCCGCGGAAGCCCCGGCCAGCTGATCCGTCCAAGCCCCGCCAGTCCGTCGCTTCGCACGCTCCCTCCCCCTGCGATCCCCGGACTGGCGGGCATTCCCCCCGCCGGGGATCGCGGTGATGGCGGCGCATCGACCCGGCAAGGGCTATAGTCCCTGCCCCGTGTTGTTGCTTTTGCCTTTATGTCCCCGATCCTGATCGCGTTGCTGGTATTCGTTGTCCTTGGACTGGCGGCCACGGCCTGGTTGCGGCGCCCGCCGTCGCCTCCCTCCACGTCGCAGGCAAACGCGCGAGGTGCCGCCCAGCTGGGTACCTTGCGCTGGCGCGACTTCACCCGCCTGGTGCTGCAGGCCATGCATGGCCGCGGTTACCGCACCGTGGTCGAAGACGGAATGCCAGCCGACGGCATCCCCACCGACGGTGGCGACATCGTCCTGGAGCGTGGCGGCGAG
>DAOOCX010000091.1:0-8621 GCA_035408605.1 Thermomonas sp.
CATCATACAAGGGTTTTTGTTGCCGTCAACACCCTGTGATGATTTTTTTCGCCCGGTGCCGACATGAACTCGGAAGCGGGTCGATGATTCTAGCGGACCTTGCTGCAGGACAGCAAGCTCGATTTGCAACTTTCTTTCGCCATCACGCAGCAACGAGGCGCAGCCTCGCGAAATTGCGCTTGCCGACGGCCAGCACGCCCTCAAAACCGGGCACGAACGTACGAGCAGCATCTTCGAAGACCTCACCATCGACGCGCACCGCACGCTCCTTCAGCTTGCGGTTCGCCTCCGAGTTGCTGGGCATCAGGCCGGCCGCCACCAGCAAGGCGGCGATGCGCAGGCCATCCGCTGGCACCGCCAACTCCTGCAGCGGCAGGCTGGACAGGTCGCCCTCGCCGCGCACTGCCGCATGCCAGCCGGCGACCGCCTGCTCGGCGGTGGCGGCATCGTGGAAGCGCGTGGCAAGTTCGCGGGCCAGCCGGAGCTTGACGTCGCGCGGGTTGAGCTGGCCGCTGGCGATGTCGGCCCGCAGCGCCGCGGCCTCGTCCATGCCGATGTCGAAGCTGAGCAGGTCGATCCACTTCCACATCAAGTCGTCGCCGATCTTCATCGCCTTGGTGACGATGTCGATGGCCGGCTCGGCGATGCCGATGTAATTGCCCAGCGACTTGCTCATCTTGTTGACGCCGTCCAGCCCCTCCAGCAACGGCATGGTCAGCACCACCTGCGGCGCCTGTCCATGCGCTTCCTGCAGGCCGCGCCCCATCAGCAGGTTGAATTTCTGGTCGGTGCCGCCGAGCTCGACGTCGGCCCTCAACGCCACCGAGTCGTAGCCCTGGACCAGCGGATACAGGAATTCGTGGATGGCGATCGGCTGCTGCGCGGCGTAACGCTTGGCGAAGTCGTCGCGCTCCAGCATGCGCGCGACCGTGTGCTGCGCGGCCAGCCGGATCATGTCGGCGGCGGTCATCGCGCCGAACCATTCGCTGTTGAAGCGCACTTCGGTGCGTTCGCGATCCAGCACCTTGAACACCTGGTCGGCGTACGTCTGCGCGTTCGCGAGCACGTCGTCGCGGGTGAGCGGCTTGCGGGTGGCGTTCTTGCCGGTGGGGTCGCCGATCATCCCGGTGAAGTCGCCGATCAGGAAGATGACCTGGTGGCCGAGGTCCTGGAACTGCCGCATCTTGTTCAGCAGCACGGTATGGCCGATGTGCAGGTCGGGCGCGGTCGGGTCGAAGCCGGCCTTGACCCGCAACGGGCGGCCCTCCTCCAGGCGGGCGGCCAATTCCTCGCGCTTGAGGATTTCGTCGCTGCCGCGGGCGATCAGGTCGAGGGCGTGCTGGTGGTCGGACACAGAAAGGCTCGCTGGCGGTCGATTCGTGACCGGGTTCGGGGAATGAGGTTAAGGTAACGTTAAATCGAATCTGCGAAAAACATTCGGAGATTCAACGAGTTGACGCATGTTGTTCGCATGATTATGGTACCGCGTCGACGCATTCGTCACACGCGGGGAAAAGTCACATGACGGATTCGCACCACGACGCCGTGCGTCGCGAGAATCTCGAGCGTGCACGCGCCAATGGCGCGCAAGGCCTCTCGCCGCTCGCCATCACACATCCCTTCAATGGTCGCTGGACACGCCGCCACTGGGCGCACGCCAGCCTGTTCGCGACCATCGGCGCCTTGCTGGCAGCGATCGTCCCCGGCTTCTCCACCGCGCTGGAAGCCGCGCCGAATACCCAACGCACCACCCTGTCGCTGGCCTTGCCGCAGTTGCGCCTGACCCGCGCCGACAACGATCACTGGCAATCGGTGACCCTCAAGCCGGGGCAGACCCTGAGCGGCGTATTCGATGAGCTCGGCATTCCCTACAGCCAGCTCGAGAAGGTCATGCAACACCCGAAGATCAAGCCGGCGCTGCGCAAGCTGCGGCCCGGCACCGCGCTCAGCTTCAACCTGCCGAGCGATGGCAGCGTGCGGGCGATGCGCATCGAGGCGGCGCCGGGCATCGGCGACGAGCCGGTGGAACTGGAATTCGACGGCGACGCCCTGCGCGAGCGCGCGGTGCCGCAGGAAATCACCACCCGCACGGTGGTGTTGAGCGGTGAAGTCGGCAAGTCGCTGTTCGCCTCCGCGCGCAAGCTCGGGCTTGGCAGCGCGCAGCTCAACCAGCTGACCGACGAGATGTTCAAGTACGACATCGACTTCGATTCCGACCTGGACGAGGACGATCGTTTCAGCGTGGTGGTCGACCAGACCTGGAAGAACGGCCAGCTGGCCAGCACCGGCCCGGTGCTGGCGGCCACCTTCACCATGGATGGCCAGCTGAAGAGCGCGTTCCGCCACATGCGTGGCGGCAAGCCGGAATATTTCACCCCGGACGGTCGCTCCCTGCGGCGCCCCTTCATCCGCATGCCGATCCCCTACGCGCGCCTGAGTTCCGGCTTCGGCGGGCGCAAGCACCCGGTGCTGGGCCGTTTCCGCATGCACAAGGGCGTGGACTACGCGGCCGGCACCGGCACCCCGATCCAGGCCGCCGGCGATGCGCGGGTGGAGCTGGTCGGCTGGAAGGGCGGCTACGGCCGCACGGTGATCCTCAACCATGGCGGTGGGCGCACGACGCTGTACGGGCACATGTCGCGCTTCGCCGGGATCAAGCCGGGCCAGCGCATCTCGCAGGGCACTGTGATTGGTTATGTCGGCAGCACCGGCCTGGCCACCGGACCGCACCTGCACTACGAATTCCGCGTCAACGGCGTGCACATGAACCCGCTGAAGATGACCCTGCCGCCGCCGGAGCCGCTGAGCGGTGGCGCCCTGGTCGCCTTCAAGAGCGAGACCAGGCGCGCCCTGGACAAGATCCGCGAGGTCGAGGACGTGGTCTTCCAGCTCGACGACGGCAGCCGCGTGGCCGCGACCGACAAACCCGCCGGTACCCGCAAGAAGGGTTGATCGCCCACGCGGTGCAGCGATACTGCGTCGCATGCCCAACCTGCAACCTGCGCGACTCTTCCTCGGCTTGATTTCCGGCACCAGCGCCGACGGCATCGATGCCGCGCTGGTGCGCTTCGCCGACGACACCCCGCATGCACGGCCCGAGCTGGTGTTCGGCCGCACCTATGCGTGGGATGCCGTATTGCGCGCGCGCCTGGTCGCACTGGGCCAGCAATCCGCGCAGCTCACGCTGGACGAGGTCGGCGAACTCGACGTGCGCATCGGCCGTGCGTTCGCGGATGCAGCGAATGCGGCGATCGCAGACTGCGGCATCGACCGTGGCGCCCTGGCCGCGATCGGCTCGCATGGGCAGACCCTGCGCCATCGCGCCCATGGCGAGGTGCCCTACACCCTGCAGCTGGGCGATCCGTCCACCATCGCCGAGCGCTGCGGCGTGGCGGTGGTGGCCGATTTCCGTCGGCGCGACGTCGCTGCCGGCGGCCATGGCGCACCGCTGGTCCCGGCCTTCCACGCCGCCACCCTGCACCACGCCGGCGAGGATCGCGCCGTGCTCAACCTGGGCGGCATCGCCAACCTCACCTTGCTGCCGGTGCATGGCGCCGTGCGCGGGTTCGACACCGGCCCGGCGAACGGCCTGATGGACGCGTGGTGCCTGCGCCACACCGGCCACGGGTTCGATGCGGGCGGCGCGTTCGCGGCAGCCGGACAGGTCGACGATGGCCTGCTCGCCCGGCTGCTGGACGAGCCGTGGTTCGCGTTGCCGCCACCGAAATCGACCGGCCGCGACCAGTTCCACCTGGACTGGGTCGCGTCGAAGCTGGCCGGAGGTGAGTCCGCCGCCGATGTGCAGGCGACCCTGCTTGCGCTCACCGTCCGCACGATCGCCGAGGCGCTGCAGGCGAGCCACTCCGGCACCCGCCGGCTGATTGCCTGCGGTGGCGGGGTGCACAACCCGGTGCTGATGGCGGCGCTGGCCGCCGCGATGCCCGGCCTCCATGTCGAATCCAGCGCGGTGCACGGGCTGGATCCGGACAGCGTGGAGGCGATGGCCTTCGCGTGGCTGGCCCGGGAAACCCTGGCCAACCGGCCGGGCAACCTGCCGGCGGTGACCGGTGCCGCCGGGCCACGCGTGCTCGGCGGGATCTACCCGCCCTGACTCAGTCGCGCCGGGCGACGCGGCCGATCATCCCGAAGGCGGAGTCCGGCACTTTCTCGATCTGGGTGATCGCTTCCGACAGCGCGACTTGCTCGCGGGTATTGAGCAAGTGCTTGCGCACGCGGTCCTCGATGGCATCCACGCCGATCGCCAGGGCTTCGGCGGCGACCGTATCGACGGTCAATCCCTGCAACTCGGCGAGCCGGCGCAGGCGTTCGTCGAGCTTGGGGCGGATGTTGTGCACGGTGAGATCGGTCATGACAGGGAAATCCTTGCTTGCGCGGGGGAACGCGCCCCTGTTCTAACCCGGCGGGGCCCGCCCGGGCAAGCCCGGCGCGGCATCGGCGCGGATCCGCCGTGCCAGCAGCAGGCACAGCAGCAATGCCGGGATACCGGTCAGCGCCGTGCCCAGGAAGAACAGCGCGTAGCCGCCGATCTGGCCGTGGCCGACCTGCAGGGCTTCCACGGCGACGCCCGAAAAGCCCTTCAGCACCTTGCCGAGCAGCGCGTAGAAGGAGCTGAGCAGCGCGTACTGGGTGGCGGTGTAGCCGATGCTGGTCAGGCTGGACATGTAGGCGACCAGCGCGGTGCCGGCGAACCCGGTGGAGAACCCGTCGATGAACATCGCCGCGGCGAAGACAGTGTGGTCGCCCCCCGCATAGGCCACCCACGTGAAGGCCGCATTGGAGCCCGGCCCGAGGATCGCGCCGGCCAGCAGGGTCGGCACGAAGCCGAAACGCACCGCGCTGATCCCGGCCGCGGCGATGCCCAGTACCGAGGCGACCAGTCCGAGCGACGCCCGCACCTCGCCGACGAATTCCTTGCTGATCCCGATGTCGGCGTAGAACGGGTTGTTCATCGGCCCCATCACGAAGTCCGGCAGCCGGTACAGGCTGATCGCCGCCAGCATCAGCAGCGCCCACTTGCCGTGGGTACGGAAGAACGCCAGGAAGGGACCGACGATGGCATCGAACAGCCCGGAGATCGTCCACAGCGGCACGTGCCCGGCGACCTGGGGCGATCGCGATGCCGCGGGTTCGCGCGCGAGCAACAGCGCGGCAAGGACACCGACGCCCATCAGCAGCGCCATCACCCAGTAGGACGGCGCCCAGCCGATGTAGGTGGCCAGGATCAGGATCAACGCATCGGTCACCAGCAGCGCGCTGCGATAGCCGATCTGCGTGCCGGACGTCAGCAGGCCGAGTTCCTCGGTGTTGTCGGCGATCTCGATGCGCCAGGCATCGATCACGATGTCCTGGGTCGCCGAGGCGAACGCGGCCATCAGCGCCAGCGCGCCGAACACCACCAGGCCGCCTTCCGGCTGCACGATGGCCATGCCCGCCAGCCCGGCCGCGACGAACAGCTGCGACAGCAGCATCCAGCCGCGGCGATGGCCCAAGCGGCCCAGCAGCGGCACGTCGGTCTTGTCGATGATCGGTGCCCACAGGAACTTGAGCGTGTACGCCAACCCGACCCAGGACAGGAAGCCGATGGCCGACAGTTCGCTGCCGCCCTCGCGCATCCAGTAGCCCATGGTGTTGCCGACCAGGTACAGCGGCAGTCCGGACGAGAACCCGAGCAGCAGCATCGCCAGCACCTTGGGCTGGCGCAGCGCGCGCAGGACATCGCCGGCAGTGTTCTTGCGTGGTGTCGTCGCCACGGTCACCCGGCGTACTCCACCAGGCACGGGGCGTGGTCGGAGAAACGCGGCTCCGGGAAGATCTCGGCGGCGGTGACCGTGGACGCGATCCCGGGCGTGGCGATCTGGTAGTCGATCCGCCAGCCCACGTTGTTGGCGCGCGCCGCACCGCGCTGCGACCACCAGGAGTATTCGACGGCAGCGGGCTTGGCGACCCGGAACGCGTCCTTCCAGCCGCGTGCCGGCGGTACGATCAGGCCGTCGTGGCAGTCGTCGGCGATCAGTCCGTTCAGCCACGCGCGTTCATGCGGGAGGCACCCAGAATTTTTCTGGTTGCCGGTCCAGTTCCTGATGTCGTTCTTCGCCCGCACGATGTTCCAGTCGCCGCACAGCACGTACTCGCGGCCGCTCGCCAGCCACTGGTCCATGATCGGCTTCAGCCAGGCCATCACCTCTTCCTTGAAGCCCTGGCGCAGCTCGCCGGAGCTGCCGGACGGGATGTAGAAGCTGACCACGCTGAGGTTGCCGAAGCGGGCCTCGATGTAGCGGCCTTCGTCGTCGAACGGCGCCCAGCCCAGTGAGGTCCGCACGTCGTCGGGTTCGCGCCGGCTGTAGATGGCGACACCGCTGTAGCCCTTCTTGGTCGATGCGTCCTTGAACCAGGCCCGGTAGCCGTCCGGGCGGAACACGGCGTCGGACAACTGGTGTTCCTGCGCCTTGGTTTCCTGCAGGCACAGCACGTCCACATCCTGCTTGCCGAACCAGTCGAAGAAGCCCTTGCTGGCCGCCGAGCGCAGGCCGTTGGCATTGAAACTGAGGATGCGCATGCGGCGGTCCGGCGGGAACGATGGCCGAGGGTAGCCGATGCGCGTCGTCGCGCAAGTCCCGCGACGACGCGCTGCACGCATGGGAGAATCGGCTCATGGATCCCGCAGACAACGACCACCGCACCCGCTTCCTGAAACTCGCGTTGCGCGCCGAGGCGCTGCGCTTCGGCGAGTTCACCCTGAAGTCCGGCCGCACCAGTCCCTACTTCTTCAATGCCGGGCGCTTCGACTCCGGTGCCGCGCTGGCGGAACTGGCCGGCTGCTATGCCGATGCCGTGGACCATGCCGGGCTGGGGTTCGACCTCCTGTTCGGCCCCGCCTACAAGGGCATCCCGCTGGCGACCGCGCTGGCCTGCGAATATGCACGCCGCGGCCGCGACCTGCCGCTGGCGTTCAACCGCAAGGAAGCCAAGGCGCATGGCGAGGGCGGCAGCCTGATCGGTGCGCCGCTGGCCGGCAGGCGGGTGTTGATCGTGGACGACGTGATCACCGCCGGCACTGCGATCCGCGAGGCGCTGGACATCATCGCGGCGGCGGGCGGCATCGCGGCCGGCATCGTCATCGCCCTGGATCGCCAGGAACGGGTGCGTGAAGACGCCGGGCAATCCGCGGCGCAGGCGGTGGCGGCGGAACACGGCATCCCCGTGGTCGCCGTGGCCGGCCTGTCCGACCTGCTTGAATTCACCGGCGAAAGCGCCGACCTTGTACGCCAACGCGACGCCCTGCTCGCCTACCGCGCGCGCTACGGCATCGCATGACCCGCCACGCTTCACGACTGCCACAGGGGGCTGTCATGACGCATCTCCGCACTGCCACGCTCGCCGCGACCGCCTTGCTCCTGCTGGGCACGGGCATCGCGGGCGCGCAGACCAAGCCCAAGGCGACGAGGCCGGGGGAACCGCCGGCCGTCGAGAAGAAGATCTATTGCTGGAGCGAAGGCGGCCGCAAGGTCTGCGGCGATGCGTTGCCGGCGTCCGCGGCCAACAGCGCGCGCACCGAGATCAGCAGTCGCAGCGGCATGACCACCAGTCGCGTCGACCGCGCCCTGACCGGCAGCGAACGCAGCGCCGCGGAGCAGGCCGCCGAGGTCGCCCGCCAACAGGCCGAGGCGCTGGCGCTGCAGCAGCGACGCGACCTGGCGATGGTCGAGTCGTACATGACCGAAGCCGACCTGCGCCGCGCCTACGGCGAGCGCACCGCCCTGCTGGATGAAACCCTCAAAGCGAGCAAGCTTGGCCTGTCCAACCTGCGCCTGAGCCTGCTGGCCCTCCTGCGCCAGGCCGGTGACCAGGAACTGGCCGGGCCGGTCGCCAAGCGGCTGGGCAAGTCGATCCGCGAGCAACATGGCGAGCTGCTGCGCCAGCAGCAGATCCTGGTCACCCAGCAGCAGGATCGCGCTGCACTGGAACACGACTTGCAGGATTCGCTGCGCCGCTACCGCGAATTGAAACGCGATGACGCGCCTGCGGCCACCACCGCGGCGCCCGTACCGAAACCCGCGGCGGCGGCGGGCTGAGCCCGCCGCGACCGGTCAGAACGGCAGCTTCAGGTCCGGCTGCACCAGCAGCAACTGCTCGCGGAAGGCCTGCTGGATGCGCGCCATCGCCGCGTTGGTGTCGGCGTCGAAGCGCATCACAAGGATCGGCGTGGTGTTGGACGCACGCACCAGGCCCCAGCCGTCCGGCCAGTCCACGCGCAGCCCGTCCAGGGTCGACAGGCGCGCACCCTCGAACTTCGCCACCAGCTTGAACCGGTCGACGAACGCATGCGGCTCGCCATCGGGGGCTTCGACCTTCAGCTCGGGGGTGGAAATGCCGTCGGGCAGGGTGGCGAAGAGCTCCTCCGGCGACATTCCGCCCGCGTCCAGGATCTCCAGCAGGCGCGCCGCCGCATAGATGCCGTCGTCGAAGCCGAACCAGCGCTCGGCGAAGAAGAAGTGGCCGCTCATCTCGCCGGCCAGTTCCGCCTCGGTTTCGCGCATCTTCGCCTTGATCAGCGAATGCCCGGTCTTCCACATCAGCGGGCTGCCGCCGTGGCGGAGGAT
>DAOOCX010000092.1:0-3417 GCA_035408605.1 Thermomonas sp.
GATAGATGGTGTCGGTGGCGACCAGCTTGCCGGTGGCGTCGACCACCGCGACCTTGACCCCGGTGCGCAGGCCGGGATCGAGGCCGAGCACGGCCTTCGGGCCGGCCGGCGCGGCCAGCAACAGGTCCTTGAGGTTGTCGCCGAAGACGTTGATGGCTTCGGCCTCGGCTTTCTCGCGCGCCTGGTTGAACAGGTCCAGCAGCAGGTGCATGTGGATGCGCGCGCGCCAAGCAAGGCGGCAGGCGTTGCGCAGCCAGGCATCGGCAGGCCGGCCGCGTTCGGCGATGCCGGCATGCAGGGCGATGCGGTGTTCGGCCTGCAGGTGGCCGGCCTCGGCATCGCTGCCGGGATCCAGGTCGAGCTGCAGGAATTCCTCGCGGCGGCCGCGGAACAGCGCCAGCAGGCGATGCGAGGGGATCTTCGCCAGCGATTCCACGTGGTCGAAGTAGTCGCGGAATTTTTCGCCAGCGGCTTCCTTGCCTTCGACGACCTTCGCGCGGATCAGGCCGTTGCCTTCCAGCCAGCCGCGCAGCTCACCGAGCAAGGTCGCGTCTTCCGACCAGCGTTCGATCAGGATCGCGCGCGCGCCTTCCAGCGCAGCCTTCGCGTCAGCCACGCCCTTGTCCGCATCGATGAACGATGCCGCGAAGGTGTCCGGCAGCCGCGACGGATCGGCCAGCAGGCCATCGGCCAAGGGTTGGAGCCCGGCCTCGCGGGCGATCTGCGCGCGCGTGCGGCGCTTCTGCTTGTACGGCAGGTAGAGGTCTTCCAGCCGCGACTTGCTGTCGGCGGCGTCGATCTCCGCGCGCAGTGCGTCGGTGAGCTTGCCCTGTTCGGTGATGCTGGCGAGGATCGACGCGCGGCGGTCTTCCATCTCGCGCAGGTAGGACAGGCGCGTTTCGAGGTTGCGCAGCTGGGTGTCGTCCAGCCCGCCGGTCACTTCCTTCCGGTAGCGAGCGATGAAGGGCACGGTCGCGCCCTCGTCGAGCAAAGCGACCGCGGCATGCACCTGCGCGTCCTGTGCGCCGATTTCGGTGGCGATGGTCTGGGCGATCTTGCGCGCGAGCGCGTCTGGAACCTGGGGCATTCGATGGCGGGCACTGCGGTTTCGGAGCGCAATTGTCGCCGCCGCTTCCCGTCTGCGTAAGCTTGACAACGAAAACCGGGGTCAGAGTCGACTTTCAAATCTGCGAAGCGCAGGGCATGCTCACGCTACGAGAAAAGTCGACTCTGACCCCGGTTTTCATTCACCGACGAGCGGCCGCCGCATCATCACGTGCAAGCCCAGGGCCACGCCCAGCAACGCCATCCCGGCGATGTAGTGCATCGGCGCGGCGGGGCTGTCCTTCATCGCCAGGCTGAGCGCGATTGGCGTCAGGCCGCCCGCGATCGCATACGCCACGTTGTACGAGAACGACAGCCCTGAGAAGCGCACCTGCGCCGGAAAGCCGCTGACCGCGATTGCCGGTACCAGCGCGGTCACGCCCACGCCGAAGCCCGCGATGACGTACAGCGCAGGCGAATACCCGCCGGCCAACGCACCGGCATAGAACGTCCAGAACGCGATGCCCAGCAGCACGCTCCACAGCACCAGCACACGGCCCGCACCGAAGCGGTCGGCCATCCAGCCGGCGACCAGGTTGGCGATCACCGTCGCGCAGATCGCCAGGGTATTGCCAGCCAGTGCATCGGCGCGGCTGACGCCGAGGCCCTGCAGCAAGGTCGGCATCATCAGCAGCGTCACCACCACCGCGGCAGTGAGCAGCCAGGTCAGCAGCATCGCCAGCACGACCGCGCCGGCATGGTCGCGCACCACGGCCTTCAGCGGCAATTCGGCCGCAAGCGAACGGCGTTCGCGCATTTCGGCGAACACCGGCGTTTCGTGCAGCTTGCGGCGCAGGAACATCGCCAGCAGGCCGAACACGCCGCCGGCGATGAAGGGCAGGCGCCATGCCCACGCCAGCACCTCGGCTTCATCGAACGCGGCATTGATCGCGCGTGCCACCAATGAGCCCAGCAGGATGCCGCTGCACAGGCCTGCGGAGAGCGCACCACAGGCCAAGGCGCGATGCCGCGTCGACACATGCTCGGTGACGAACACCCACGCACCCGGCGCTTCGCCGCCGATCGCCGCGCCCTGCATGATCCGCAGCACCAGCAACAGGATCGGCGCCAGCACGCCGACCGTGGCGTAGGTCGGCAGCAAGCCCATCAGCAACGTGGGGATGGCCATCATCAGGATGCTCAGCATGAACATCCGCTTGCGCCCGGACAGGTCGCCGAAGTGCGCCATCACGATGCCGCCCAGCGGCCGCGCGAGGTAACCCGCGGCGAAGATGCCGAACGTCTGCACCAGCTTCAGCCACTCGGGCATGTCCGCCGGGAAGAACAGCGCGCCCATCGTGGTCGCGAAGAACACGAAGATCACGAAGTCGTAGAACTCCAGCGCACCGCCGAGCGCGGCGAGCGAGAGCGTCCTGGCTTGCTGTCGGGTGAGTCCGGGGGCGGCGTCGGCGGTCGTCATCGCGCTAGCGTATGCGATGGATGGCGACGCGCGAAGCCGCCGCGAGCGTGGGCTCAGGCCAGCCAGTCGTGGAGTTGCCTGGACACCTGCGCACTGGCGAGCAGCCCTAGGTGGCCGGTGCGATGGACCAGCAGCCGGTGGTGCTCGGGGATGGCGAGGTCGCGCGCGGGATCCGTGTGCTCGCCGAACGCGCTGGCGACCGGGACCAACCCATCCCCATGCAAGCGTCGCGCGCTTGCGTGGCTGCGCGGCCCCCGGGTGGAGGCGGCGACCGCGAATGCCCGCACCTGTGCCGGCAATGGCGGATGGCGAACATGCAGGCTGCCATGGCGCAGGTCCTGGATGCCGGCGCTGCGCAGGCCACCCAGGGCGGTGAACGGCGCGCTGTGGGCGCTGACTCCCAGCACGGTCTGCAGCAGGGCGCCGGCACGCTCCAGCGGTGCGCCCAGGTGCGGCGTACCCAGTGACACCAGCGTGTCGAGCCTGTGCAACCACGGGCTGCCATCGGCCTGCGCGCTCGCGATGGCCGCACGCGACACCAGCCCGCCCATGCTGTGCGCGAGGATCGCGATGCGCTGCACCGGCACCGGCCAGGCATCCACCAACGCCTGCAGCAAGCGCGAAAATTCGCGGCCATTGTCGGCGATCGACAGGCCACTGTTGTAGTGCAGGTGAATCACTTCGAAACCGAGTGCCTCGGCGAGCTGGTTGCCATGGTGATGCGGGCCCTGCTGCCACTGCAGGTCGTTCATGCACAGGCCGTGCACCAGTACCAGCAGGCGCGGCCCGGTCTTCGGGTGGGTGGCGGCCAGCGCATCGCGATCCGGCACCAGCGCACGCCCGTGCATGCGCAGCGTGGCGGTCAATGCCAGCGGATTGGCGGTGGCGACCAG
>DAOOCX010000092.1:3517-8568 GCA_035408605.1 Thermomonas sp.
GCCCGTGCATGCGCAGCGTGGCGGTCAATGCCAGCGGATTGGCGGTGGCGACCAGGTGGTCGCCGAGGACGCCATTGAGGGCCGCGATCAGCGCTTCGCGTTGCGGGATCCGGTCGGCCTGGCCGGATCGGGTCGGCAGCCCACGCAAGACCCGGTCGAGGCCGTTGCCCGCCACGCGCGCGATCCCCCGGACCGCGCCGTAGGCCAGCGCCGGGATGCCGCCGGTGGTCGGCGGCGGCGACAGGCCGAGCAGTCGCCGCGGCCAGCCGAGGATGCTGGCATGCACGGCTTCGACCAGGTCGGTGGTGCCGGTGACCGCATCGACCAGCAAGCCGTTGGCACCGCGCAGGTCGCTGCCATCGAGCACCAGCGGTCTCGGAAGCGGGTCAGGGCGCACGGGCGAGCTCATCGTTCGAGCGTAGCGCCGCCGGCTGGAGCGAATGTTCCAACCACCGGCGGCATTCGCCAGGGCAGGCATGCCGCATGCGTCGAGGCCGGACGCGCGCGCCTCGCCCTGCCTGCGCGCGCCGGGCGTGCAACACTCCGGGTTCGACGGACAACGGGGCGTGGCGATGCGGATCGGGATCGTGGTGCGGATGACGGGGCTGGCGCTCGCGCTGGCCACGGCGGGCGGGGCGATGGCGCAGACCGCGCCGATGACACCGGACATCACCGGCAGGAAGTTCAGCGCGCCGGAGACCCAGCGCGATTTCATCAAGCGGGTCGAGATGGTGCCGATGCGCGATGGCACGAAGCTCTACACCGTCATCGTGATCCCGAAGGGTGCGAAGGATGCGCCGATCCTGTTCACCCGCACGCCCTACAACGCGGCCAAGCGCGCCGATCGCGTGCCCAATGCCACCCGCATGCTCGACGCGATGCCGCAGGGCGACAGCGTGTTCGTGGAGGACGGCTACATCCGCGTGTTCCAGGACGTGCGCGGCAAATACGGCTCGGAAGGCGAGTACGTGATGACCCGGCCACCGCGCGGGCCGCTCAACGGCAGCGGCATCGACAATGCGACCGATGCCTGGGACAGCATCGACTGGCTGGTCAAGCACGTGCCGGAAAGCAACGGCCGGGTCGGCATGCTGGGCTCGTCGTACGAAGGCTTCACCGTGGCGATGGCGCTGCTTGAGCCGCACCCTGCACTGAAGGTCGCCGCGCCGGAAAGCCCGATGATCGATGGCTGGATGGGCGACGACTGGTTCCAGCACGGTGCCTACCGGCAGAACAGCCTGGGGTATTACACCGGGCAGATGACCGCGCGCGGCGAGGGCACCAGCATCCCGCGCGCCACCAGCGACGACTACACCAGCTTCCTGCGTGGCGGTGCGCTCGGCGACCTGGCGCGTGCCGCCGGACTGGAACAGATCCCGGCCTGGCGCAAGGTGATCGAGCACCCGGCCTATGACCGCTATTGGCAGCAGCAGGCGCTGGACAAGTTGCTGGCGAAGCTCCCGGCGATCTCCGTGCCGACGATGTGGGAACAGGGCCTGTGGGACCAGGAAGACATCTACGGCGCGCACACCGCGTGGGCGGCGCTGGAGCCGAAGGACACCGACAACACCCGCAACCACCTGGTGATCGGCCCGTGGCGGCACAGTGGCGCCAATTACGACGGCAGCAGCCTGGGCGACCTCAGGTTCGAGGGCGATACCGCGCTGCAATGGCGGCGCGAGGTGCTCAAGCCGTTCTTCGACCAGTACCTCAAGCCGGGCGCAGCGGTGGCGAAGACCCCGCCCGTGTGGATCTACGACGCCGGCAGCCAGCGCTGGGACACCTACGCGCAGTGGCCGCAGAGTTGCGCCCAGGGCTGCCCGAACGCCGCCGTGCCGTTGTACCTGCATGCCGATGAAACCCTGGACGGAACCCGGCCCGTGGCCGCTGGGGCCGGCTACGCCGAATACGTGTCCGACCCCGCCAAGCCGGTGCCGTTCGTGCCGCGTCCGGTGAACATGGACGATCGCCCGACCTGGACCACCTGGCTGGTCAGGGACCAGCGCTTCGTCGATGGCCGCACCGACGTGCTCAGCTACACCAGTGCACCGCTGGCTAAGCCGCTGGCGCTGGCCGGCATTCCCGTCGCCAATCTGTTCGCGTCGACCTCGGGCAGCGACAGCGACTGGGTGGTCAAGCTGATCGACGTGTACCCAGACCAGTACCCGGACGATCCGAAGATGGCCGGCTACCAGTTGCCGCTCGCCATCACGATCTTCCGGGGCCGCTATCGCGAGGACTTCGCCGCACCGAAGCCGCTGCAACCCGGCGTCGCGCAGGCCTACACCTTCGACCTGCCGACCGTGCACCACGTGCTCAAGCCCGGCCATCGCCTCATGGTGCAGGTGCAGTCCAGCCTGTTCCCGCTGTACGACCGCAACCCGCAGACCTACGTCGACAACATCTTCTTCGCCAAGCCGGCCGACTATCGCAAGGCCGTCCAGCGGATCGTCGCCACGCCGGAACAGGCGAGTTTCATCAGCCTGCCAGTGGTGTCGGGGACATTGCCCTGATCAACCGAAAAGGTCATCCATCGCCGGGTTTCCATCCGCTTCGCTGAAGCCGGACAGGCCCACGCCGACCAGCCGGTACAGCGTGCCGGCGGGCAGGGCCACGCGGGCGCGCAGGTCGCAGGCGTTGTCGGCGAGCGCGGTTTCGCTGGTGGGCGGCTCGGGCGCGGTGAGGCTGCGCGTGAGCGTGCGGAAATCGCGGGTCTTCAGTTTCAGCACCACGGTGCGGGCGATGCGCTCGGGGTGGCGTTCGCGCTCACGCAGGTAGCCGGCCCAGGCCTTGGTCGCCAGGCGCCGGATGTGGTCCTCGAGTGCGTCCAGCGGCAGGTCCTCGGGGAAGGTGTCCTCGGCCGAGACCTGCAGGGTCAGGCGCTCGGGCTGCACGCTGCGTTCGTCGATGCCCAGCGCGAGTTCATGCAGGCGCCGGCCCCAACGACCGAATCGCTGCTCCAGCGCGGCGGCGCCATGCAGTCGCAGGTCGGTGCAGGTGGCGATGCCGAGTCCGGCGAGTTTCGCTTCCATCACCTTGCCCACGCCCGGCAGCTTGCCCACCGCGAGGGGGGCGAGGAAGGCATCGACCATCGCCGGCTTCAGCACGAACTGCCCGTCCGGCTTGTTCCAGTCGCTGGCGATCTTGGCCAGGAACTTGTTGGGCGCGATGCCGGCCGACGCCGTGAGTTGCGTCTCCTCGCGGATCGCATCGCGGATGGACAGGGCGATCGCGGTGGCGCTGCCCAGGTCCTGCTTCGGCGCGGTGACATCGAGGTAGGCCTCGTCCAGCGACAGCGGTTCGATGAGGTCGGTGTGGCGCTCGAAGATCCCGCGCACCTGCTTCGACACCGCCTTGTAGCGGATGAAGTCGGGCGGCACGAAGACGGCATCCGGACACAAGCGTTCCGCGCGCACCGCCGGCATCGCCGAACGCACCCCGAACACGCGGGCTTCGTAGCTGGCCGCGCAGACCACCGAACGCGCGCCACGCCAGGCGACGACGACCGGCTTGCCGCGCAATGAAGGATCGTCGCGCTGCTCGACCGACGCATAGAACGCGTCCATGTCGACGTGGATGATTTTGCGTTGCGGCGTGTCGCTCACGCCGCCATTTTAGATCGCGGGTATCGCAGGGTCAGCGCCAGAACACGATCCGATAGTGGCGATACGTCGGATCCTTGCGGTCCCGCCTGCTGTCCGGGTTCAACGGCCTGCCCACCTGCAACTCATGGCGCCCTGGCGCCAGCGCGCGTGCATCGATCATCGCCAACAAGGCAGGACGATGGGTGCGCGGGTCGCTGGCGATCTCGTAACGCAGTCCTTCGATCGGCGCGCCATCGAGCAGGACGGCTCGGGTTGACGCCAGGCAAGCCAGCAATGCCTGCGCCTGCTCAACGGATTTCGCGTGGACAGGCTGCTTGCAGGAACGCATTGCCGGGCCATCGCGGCGCGGTTCGTAGGGCACGGTCAGGCGCAGGTAGGGTCCCTCCACGACCATGCTGTCGATGTAGGGGACGGGCTGGTCCCGCGCGGCGTCGCGCCGGTCGTCGTAATGGGAGGCATCGACCTGCAGCTCACGCGCATCGGGGAACCGCTCATAGCTGCCGATCGGCCCGCTGGCCTGCATCGCGACATAGGTCGCGGTGACGCTGGCGATCGCCAGGAACATGATGGCCATCACCAGCGCCAGGGTGCGCCGCTCGCCCTGGTTGCTGAGCAGGGTGGCCAGGATGCGGTTGCTGCGGCGGCCCATGCCGAGTCTCGCGTAGAGCCGCAGGCCCGCGGACACAAGCCGGTGCAGCCGGGTGCCGGGGCGGATGCGCTCGCCGAGGTAATAGTCGGCGGTGACCGCAAGCAGGTAAGGGAGCATCAGCAGCGTGAAGACGCTTCCCACCACCACGAATGTTTCGACCTGCAGGCCGAGCAGGTTGGTCAACAGGGTGGCCACCAACAAGGTGCCGCAGAACGCGATGCAGACCCCGGCGAAGATCCCGGCGATGCTGACGCCGATCGCGAACACCACGCTGGCGCGGTTGTCCGCGCGCTCGATGGCGTCATCCGGATCGTCCGCCTGCGCGGCTTCGAGCGCGCGCTGGATCGGCCCCATGCGGATATTGTCCGCGTGGATTCCGCGCGGAAAGACCGAGTGCACGCCCATCAGCGCGATCCAGTGGGCGCGCAGCAGCAGGTGCAGGGCGAAGGTACAGGCCAGCACGATCGCGGCGCTCTTCGAGTAAAAGTAGGCGAGCACCGCGATCAGCCGCCACTCCTGGCTCAGCCGGGGTTCCAGCGCGAACATCGCATCGTCCAGCCAGCCGGGTAGCTGCAGCATGGCGAAGATCGCCACGCCGGAAATCAGCAGTTCGACTTCCCAGGTAGGAGCCGTGCGGGCAAGGCGTGGATCGATGTTCGTGGGTTCGCTCATGGCCCGGGATGGTGCGGGCCGGTCGCGGATCTGGCAAGCAGGTCAGACCAGGCTGAATGCGTAGTACAGCCCGATCACCACGAATACCGCCATCGTCTTGATGAGCGTGACCGCGAAGATGTCCT
>DAOOCX010000093.1:0-8544 GCA_035408605.1 Thermomonas sp.
AGGGGTATGGTCAGGCCAGTGACTTCAGCCGGTAGAGCGCCTCGAGCGCCTGCTTCGGCGACAGCTCATCGGGGTCGATGCCGGCGAGCGCATCCAGCGCCGCCGAGCGCGAGGCGAACAGGCCGAATTGCTGCGGTGCGTCCAGCGCCGGCGCACTCAGCGGCACGGTGGGCGCATCGCGGTTCTGCGATTCCAGTTCGGCCAGGCGCGCTCGTGCTTGCTGCAGCGCGGGCTTCGGCAGGCCGGCGAGTGCGGCCACTTGCAGGCCGAAGCTGCGATTGGCCGGGCCGGGCCGCACGGCATGCATGAACACCAGCGCGTCGCCGTGTTCGACCGCGTCGAGGTGCAGGTTGGCGATGCCGCTGCCCGGCTCCGCCAGGGCGGTGAGTTCGAAGTAGTGCGTCGCGAACAGGGTGTAGCTGCGGTTGGCGGATGCCAGCTGGCGCGCCACCGCATCGGCCAGCGCAAGCCCGTCGTAGGTCGAGGTGCCGCGGCCGATCTCGTCCATCAGCACCAGCGAGTGTTCGGTCGCGTGGTGCAGGATGTAGGCGGTCTCGCTCATCTCGACCATGAAGGTCGACTGCCCGCGTGCAAGGTCGTCGCCGGCGCCGATGCGGGTGAGGATGCGGTCGATCGGGCCGATCGTCGCCTTCGCCGCCGGCACGAAACTGCCGATGCAGGCCAGCAGCACGATCAGCGCGTTCTGGCGCATGAAGGTGCTCTTGCCGCCCATGTTCGGACCGGTGATCACGTACATCCGGGTCTCGCCATCGAAGCGCAGGTCGTTGGGCTCGAACGGTGCGTCGCGCAGCGCCTCGACCACCGGATGGCGGCCACGCTCGATCGCGATGCCGGGTTCATCGCGGAGCACCGGCATGCTCCAGTCCAGCGCCTGCGCGCGCTCGGCGAAGCCGGCCAGTACGTCGAGTTCGCTCAGCGCGGCGGCGCAATGGCGCAGCGGCTCGACCACCTCGTTGAGCAGGTCGAGCACGCCTTCGTACAGCAGCTTCTCGCGCGACAGCGAGCGTTCGCGCGCGGACAGCACCTTGTCCTCGAAGGCCTTCAGTTCCTCGGTGATGTAGCGCTCCGCGCCGGTCAGCGTCTGCCGGCGCGTGTAGTGCACCGGCGCCTTGATGCTCTGGCCCTTGCTGATCTCGATGTAGTAGCCGTGCACGCGGTTGTAGCCGACCTTCAGGGTGGCGATGCCGGTGGCTTCGCGCTCACGCGCTTCCAGCTCGACCAGGAACTGGTCGGCGTTGGTCGACAACTGGCGAAGCTCGTCGAGGTCGGCGTCGTAGCCGTCGGCGATGGCGCCGCCGTCGCGGGCAAGCAACGGGGGTTGCGGGACGATGGCCGCGCGCAGCATGCGCGCGGTCGCCTCGTGTTCGCCCAGGGCTGCGTGCAGCGCCTGCAGGCGCGGCGAATCCAGTCCGGACAGGATCTGCTGCACCGAGGGCAGCAGCGACAAGCCGTCGCGCAGCGTGGAGAGGTCGCGCGGGCGCGCGCTGCGCAGGGCGACCCGCGACAGGATGCGTTCCAGGTCGCCGAGGCTGCGGAAGGCGTCGCGCAGCAGCTCGCCGGCGCGCGCATCGATCAAGGCCGACACCGCATGGTGGCGCTGGCCGACGACGCCGCGGTCGCGCAAGGGCCGATGCAGCCAGCGCCGCAGCAGGCGCCCACCCATCGGCGACACGGTGGAATCAAGCACGCCGAGCAGGGTCGCGCGCACGTCGCCATCGATGCGCGAATCCAGTTCCAGGTGGCGGCGCGTGGCCGCGTTCATGGCGATGGCCTCGTCGCTGGCCTCGAGTGCGATCGCGCGCAGGTGCGGCAGGCGCTGCTTCTGGGTTTCCTCGATGTAGCCCAGCAGCGCCGCGGCGGCGGCGATCGCGCGCGGCTTGCCATCGATCCCGAAGGCGGTGAGGTCATGCAGGCCGAAGAACTGCAGCAACTGGCGGCGGCCGGCCTCGGCATCGAACAACCACGGCGGGCGACGGCGCAGGCCGCGCGATTCCAGCACCGCGACGGGCCAGCCTTCTTCGTCGGCCAGCAGGACTTCGGCTGGCTGCAGGCGGGCCAACTCGGCTTCCAGTGCATCGTCGCCATCGACTTCATTGGCGCGAAGGCGACCGCTGGACAGGTCCGCCCAGGCCAGCCCGTATCCTGCCTTCGTGCGGCTGATCGCCAGCAGCAGGGTGTCACGGCGTTCGTCGAGCAGGGCTTCGTCGGTCACCGTGCCGGGGGTGACGATACGCACGACCTTGCGCTCGACCAGGCCCTTGGCCAGTGCCGGGTCGCCGATCTGCTCGCAGATCGCCACCGATTCGCCCAGCGCCACCAGCCGCGCCAGGTAGCCTTCGGCCGCGTGGTAGGGCACGCCGGCCATCGGGATCGGTTGGCCAGCGGAGTTGCCGCGCTGGGTCAGGGTGATGTCGAGCAGGCGCGCGGCCTTGCGGGCGTCGTCGTAGAACAGTTCGTAGAAATCGCCCATCCGGAAGAACAACAGCACGTCCGGATGCTCGGCCTTGGCCGAGAAGAATTGCTTCATCAACGGGGTGTGCTGTTCGAGCGACATGGGGGGTGCGTGGGCAGGGGGCGGCTAGTGTGCCCGATCCTCCCAAGGCCGCCGCAATTCACTGGACACGCCGGCGTATGGATGTGTTAGTTTTCCGTCAAGGCAGCGTTCAACTGCCCGCGCGCCATACCCCCACATGGTCGCGCCAACGAAAATGCAGCCGCCGCGCCCGCGACGGCTGGAATTCAGGCGTGTTCAACCTAGGGGGTTCCATGTATCGCAAGCAACTGCAGCCGAAGCCGTTGGCCGTCGCCGTGATGGCGGCATTGATTTCGCTCACCGCCTTGCCCGCGCTTGCCCAGGATGCAGCGCAGGACAAGAAGGAAGAAGCGAAGACCCTGGACGCCCTGGTCGTGACCGCGCAGAAGCGCGAGGAAGCGATGCAGGACGTGCCGATCGTCGTGACCAGCCTGTCGCAGCAGATCCTGCAGGACACCGGCGTGCGCGACATCAAGGACCTGCAGATCCTGGTGCCGGGCCTGACGGTTACCAGCACCCAGAACGAGGCCATCACCACGGCGCGCATCCGCGGCATCGGCACCGTGGGCGACAACGTCGGCCTGGAGTCCTCGGTCGGCGTGGTCATCGACGGCGTGTATCGCCCGCGCAACTCCGTGGGTTTCGGCGACCTGGGCGAACTCGAGCGCATCGAAGTGCTGAAGGGCCCGCAGGGCACCCTGTTCGGCAAGAACACCTCGGCCGGCGTGATCAACGTGGTCACCCGCAATCCCGACTTCGAACTCGGCGGCGCCGGTGAAGTGACCTTCGGCAACTATGGCGCGCTGGGCCTGGCCGGCTGGTTCAATGCCCCGCTGGGCGACTATGCCGCGTTCCGCATCTACGCGGCGCACCGCGACCGCGACGGCTGGATGGACGTGGTGAGCGGCGCCGGCCCGCGCACCGAGGACAAGGACTACGACCAGAACTTCCGCACCTTCCGCGGCAAGCTGCTGCTGGCGCCGACCGACAACGTCGAGATCGTCCTGTCCGCCGACAGCACCAAGCGCGACGAGAACTGCTGCACCGCCGTGCAACTGGTCAGCGGCAGCACCGCCGCGATCATCAACGGCGTGGGCGGCGGCAACGCGATCGCGGTCCCGGCCAATCCGTGGGCGCGGGTGGCGTACAGCAACCGCGATACCACGCAGAAGATGAACGACCGCGGGCTGCAGGCCGAGGTCAATGTCGACCTGGATGCGCTTGGCGGCGCCACTTTCACCTCGGTGACCGGCAATCGCGACTGGGACGCGGTCAACGGACGCGACTTCGACTTCACCGCCGCCGACCTGATCTACCAGAGCCCCGAAGCCAACGAGTCGTTCGCGCGCTTCAAGACCTTCAGCCAGGAGTTCCGCCTGGCCGGTTCGACCGACAAGGTCGACTGGTTGCTGGGGTTCTTCTACGCCAACGAGGACCTGGAGCGTAACGAGAGCTATCGCGTGGGCGCGGGTTACGAGCCCTACCTCTCGACCCTGGTCGGCGCGAATGCGCTGCCTGGCCTGGCGGCCTCGCTGAACCCGATCCTGGCCAACTATGGCCTGTCGTTCAACACGTCCAACCCGGCGCTGTTCCTGTCCCAGTTCACCGGCAAGGCCTTCGGTACCAACTTCACCGGCCTCGGCGCGCTCGACAAGTACAGGCAGAACGCCAAGACCACGGCGCTGTTCACCAACAACACCTGGCACGCCACCGAGGCGTTCGACGTGACCCTTGGCCTGCGCTACACCCGCGAGAAGAAGGAACTCGAGTCCCTCTATAGCAACCCGAACGGTAGCCTGGGCTGTGGGACGGCGCTGGCCAACCCCGGTGCCGCGGTGTCGCGGCTGCTGGCGGCGCGCATCAACGGGTTCTCGCAGCTGTCGCCGCAGTTGCAGCAGCAGCTGCTGGCCGGGCTGGTGCCCGCGGTGGCCGGCAACCAGGCGCTGATGTCCGGCATCATCGGCCGCGCCTGCCTGCCGTGGAGCAATGCGCTGCACAACGGGCGCGCCACCGACCAGTCCCGTTCCGAGAATGAATGGTCCGGCACCCTGAAGATGGCCTATCGCTGGAACGAGAGTGCGATGACCTACTTCTCGGCCGCCCGCGGTTACAAGGCAGGCGGGTTCAACCTGGATCGCGTGCAGTCGTCGAATGGCCTGTCCAGCGGCGCCGCCGGCATCGTCCCGGTCGATGACACCTCGTTCCCGGGCGAGTTCGTCGACAGCTACGAGCTGGGCGCCAAGACCACCTGGGCCGGCGGCAACCTGCTGCTCAACGGCGCGCTGTTCCACCAGACCTACAGCGACTTCCAGCTCAACAGCTTCCTGGGCACCAGCTTCGTGGTGCGCTCGATCCCGAAGGTGACCTCGCAGGGCATCGACGCCGAGCTGCTGTGGCAGGCCACGCCCGGCCTGATGCTGCAGACCGGCCTGGTCTATGCCGACACCAAGTACGGCAAGACCATCCCGGGTGCCGACTTCGCGGCGCCGGCCGGCCAGTTGTACAAGCTGCCGGGCGCGCAGATGAGCTTTGCGCCGAAGTGGTCGCTGTCGGCATCGATGACCTACGAATGGGACATCGGCGCGAACATGGAAGGCCGCTTCAACATCGGCACCAAGTACCAGTCCGAATACAACACCGGCTCCGACCTGGACGCCGAGAAGCTGCAGGACGCGTACGCCGTGGTCAACGCGCGCATCGGCATCGGCGCGCGCGACCGCAAGTGGCAGGTGGAATTGTGGGGCACCAACATCCTCGACAAGGATTACGTGCAGGTCGGTTTCGACGGTCCGTTGCAGGCCGTCGGCTCGCCGGCGCCGAACGATCCGGCGAACACCTACAACGCTTTCCTGGGGGCCCCGGCGATGTATGGCATGACCCTGCGCTTCCAGTTCTGATCCCGGGCGATCGAAGCGATCCACGGACGGCCCGCGCAAGCGGGCCGTTCCGTTTTGCGACGTGGTGCGCTACAAGTCGGCCATCCCCAGCGATGCGTGCACGATGACCGTACCCACCGACGCCGAACTCGACGCCCTCGCACGCAGCACCGGCGAGCGACTGCTGGCCACGCGCCACCGGCTGGCCACCGCGGAAAGCTGCACCGGTGGCTGGATCGCCAAGGCAGTGACCGATGTCGCCGGCTCGTCCGCCTGGTTCGATTGCGGCATGGCCGCTTACAGCTACGAGGCCAAGCAGGCCTTGCTGGGCGTGCGCCCGCAAACCCTGGAAACGCACGGCGCGGTCAGTCGCGAAACGGTGGTGGAGATGGTGAGCGGCGCACTCGTGCATTCCGGCGCGACCCTCGCGGTGGCGGTCACCGGGATCGCCGGGCCGGGAGGGGGCAGCGACGACAAGCCCGTCGGCACGGTCTGGATCGCCTGGAAGCGGCGCGGTGGTTACGCCAAGGCGGAGGTCTTCCATTTCGATGGCGACCGGGATGCCGTCCGGCGGCAGACCGTGGCCAGCGCACTCGCCGGCCTGGAACAACACCTCGAGTAAATCTTCGCCTCGACGGTTGACGCTCCGATTCGTTAGTAGTATTACTACTAACCATGAGCCTGACCGATACCCAACGCGCCATCCATGCCTTCATTGCCGAGCGGATCGAGGGCGACGGGTTCGCCCCCTCGCAGGCGGAAATCGCCCGCGCGTTCGGCTTCAAGGGGGTCCGCGCCGCGCAATACCACCTGGAGGCACTGGAAGCCGCCGGTATCGTCGAACGCAGTCCGGGGCGCGCCCGCAGCCTGCGCCTGCTGCAGTCGCCGGATGGCCCGCAGCAACTGCCATTGCCCGCCAACGATGATGTCCTGCACTTGCCCGTCCTGGGACAGGTCGCCGCTGGCGTGCCGATCGGGGCGGACATCGGCTCGGAGCAGGTGGTGCTGATGGATCGCGCGTTCTTCACGCCCACGCCGGACTACCTGCTCAAGGTGCGGGGTGATTCGATGCGCGACGAAGGCATCTTCGACGGCGACCTGATCGGTGTGCATCGCACCTCCGAGGCGCGCAACGGGCAGGTGGTCATCGCCCGCATCGACGACGAGGTCACGGTCAAGTTGCTGAAGATCGCGCAGGGCCGCATTCGCCTGCTGCCGCGCAATCCTGACTACGCGCCGATCGAGGTCCAGCCAGGCCAGGATTTCGCCATCGAGGGCCTGTACTGCGGCCTGGTGCGGCCGAATGCGTGAGCCCCCGAGCCGCCGGCAGGGGATTCCCTGATGGCCGCCCATCGTGCCGCCTGCCACTGTCATCGCACGGCCCGCCACGTCGCAGCTTTTGCGATGGGTGCCGCCTAACCTGATCCCAGACCCGATATCACCCCTTCAGTACCGAGGACCTGCACCATGGACGAGAACAAGAAGCGCGCCCTTTCCGCCGCACTGGGCCAGATCGAGAAGCAGTTCGGCAAGGGCTCGGTCATGCGCATGGGCGACCGCACGGTGGAGGCGGTCGAGACCATCGGTACCGGCTCGTTGATGTTGGACATCGCGCTGGGCATCGGCGGCCTGCCCAAGGGTCGTGTGATCGAGATCTACGGGCCGGAATCGTCCGGCAAGACCACGCTCACCCTGCAGACCATCGCCGAGTGCCAGAAGGCCGGTGGTACCTGCGCCTTCATCGACGCGGAGCACGCGCTGGATCCGGTCTACGCGCAAAAGCTGGGCGTCAACCTGGACGAGCTCTACCTGTCGCAGCCGGATACCGGCGAGCAGGCGCTGGAGATCGCCGACATGCTGGTCCGTTCCAACGCGGTGGACATGGTGGTGGTCGACTCGGTCGCCGCGCTGACCCCGCGCGCCGAGATCGAGGGCGAGATGGGCGACCAGCTCCCCGGCCTGCAGGCGCGCCTGATGAGCCAGGCGCTGCGCAAGCTGACCGGCAACATCAAGCGCAGCAACTGCATGGTGTTCTTCATCAACCAGCTGCGCCAGAAGATCGGGATCATGATGCCCGGCCAGAGCAACGAAGTGACCACCGGCGGCAACGCGCTGAAGTTCTATGCCTCGGTGCGCCTGGACATCCGCCGCATCGGCTCGATCAAGAAGGGCGAGGAGATCATCGGCAACCAGACCCGGATCAAGGTGGTCAAGAACAAGCTGGCGCCGCCATTCAAGCAGGTCATCACCGAGATCCTCTACGGCGAGGGCATCAGTCGCGAGGGTGAGCTGATCGACATGGGCGTGGACGCCAAGCTTGTCGAGAAAGCCGGTGCCTGGTACAGCTACGACGGCGAGCGCATCGGCCAGGGCAAGGAAAACGCCCGCACCTACCTCAAGGAGAATCCCGCCGCGGCACTGAAGCTGGAAGCCGCGCTGCGCGAGAAGTTCGTGCCTGAAGAGGCACCGCGCGAAGAGGCAGGCGCCGAATGACGGTGCCGGGCGGCGATGGCGGTGAAACGTCCTCGTCAGCGCGGAATCGCCGTCGCCGCCCGGAGCCTTCACCCACACAGCGGGCGTTGGGTCTGTTGACCCGCCGCGAGCATTCGCGCAAGGAACTGGCGCGCAAGCTCGCTGGCCGTGGCGTCGAGACCGCGGACGCACATGCGGTCATCGACAAGCTGGCCGCCGCCGGCTGGCAGGACGACAGCCGGTTCGCCCGATCGCTCGTACGCAGCCGCGCTGCCGTTGGCTATGGGCCTGGCTGGATCCGGGCGGAGCTCGGCACGCACGGTTTGGGTGCTGAAGCGGTCTCGGCCGCCTTGGGCAGTGTCGAGGACGATTGGGCCGATGTGGCCCGTGACCTGGTCCGTCGCCGTTTCGGCGATGCCGGCCTGCTGGACATCGCGCAGCGACGCAAGGCGGCAGACCTGCTGCTGCGCAGGGGGTTCTCGATGGAACATGTGCGGGCGGCAACTCGCCACGACTAACGTGTTCCCCGGGGCCTGGCGGCACCTCGACGACGGACATGCGATTTAGAGCCTTGCAGGCCCGTCGCCCCTGTAAAATGGCCGGATGAAAACGACTTCCGATATCCGCCGGGACTTCCTCGAG
>DAOOCX010000094.1:0-8354 GCA_035408605.1 Thermomonas sp.
ACCAGGATGTCGAGACCGCCGAGGCCGGCGACGGTTTCCTCGACGATGCGGCCAACCGGCTCGATGCTCATCAGGTTGGCCTCGATGTTGACGAAGCGGCGGCCGAGCGCGCGCACCTTCTCCGCGGTTTCATCCGCCGGGACGATGCCGGCACCGGCGATGTCCGCGCCGGCTTCCGCCAGCGCCAACGCGATGCCCTGGCCGAGGCCGGTGTTGGCGCCGGTGACCAGCGCGACCTTGCCTTCGAGACTGAACGGATTTGCCATGGCGACGCTTCCCCTTTCCATTGCCTGTGGTGAGCCGGACCGCGGCGCGGTCGCGGCGATGCGCGGTGCTTACTTGAGTTGGCAGATGTCCAGCACGTGCATGTCGGTGTAGTCCAGGTTCTCTCCGCCCATCGCCCAGATGAAGGCGTAGTTGCTGGTGCCCGACCCCATGTGGATCGACCACGGCGGCGAGATCACCGCCTCGTCGTTCTGCACCACGATGTGGCGCTGCGCGTCCGGCTCGCCCATGAAGTGGTAGACGCGGTCGTTGGCGCCCAGGTCGAAGTAGAAGTAGATCTCGCTGCGACGGTCGTGCAGGTGCGGCGGCATGGTGTTCCACACGCTGCCCGGCTTGAGCACGGTCAGGCCCAGCAGCAGCTGCGAGGACTGGCAGGTGGCCGGCACGATGAACTGGTAGATGGTCCGCTCGTTGCTGGTTTCCAGCGCGCCGCGCTCCAGCGCCACCGCATCCTTGATCGACAGCTGCTTCGTCTCGAAGCGCGCATGCGCGGGCGTGGAGGCCAGGTAGAACTTCGCCGGGTTGGCGGCATCGTCGGAGGCGAACACCACGTCGACGCTGCCCATGGCGATGTACAGGCCATCCTTCGGTCCCAGCGCGAACGTCGCGCCATCCACGGTCACCGTGCCGCTGCCGCCGCCGACATTGATCACGCCCAACTCGCGACGCTCCAGGAACGGATGGCCTGCGGCGGATGCGGGCTCGGCCTGCTTCGGCAGCACGACGGCCTGGCCCACGGGCGCCGCGCCACCGATCACGAAGCGCTCGTTGTGCGAATAGCTCAAGCGGATGTCGTCGGCCACGAACATCTCGCCGACCAGGTAGCGGTCGCGGAGCTGGTCGTTGCTGGCGCCGGACATCATGTCCGGATGGGTGGCGTGGTAGGTCTTGCTGAACATGCAGGTGACTCCGGCGGTGCTGCGTGGTGCCCGGGGATGGGCAGCGGACGTGGGGTTTCGGGGATTCTAGCGAGTTCTGGACACCGGTGTCATTTTGCGCTGCGGCACAAGCCGGTAACGCAACCAGCGTGGGTCATTCGGGTGGCTGGGCGGAGTCGCGGATGATCAGGTGCGGGCGGATGCTGGCCGCCGACAACGCGACCGCGGCCTCCGGCTGGATCAGCATCGCCGCGGCGATGCGGCCGGTGTCGCGGGTATGCCGGCGCACCGAGGTCAGCGACGGCCACAGGCGCGAGGCGAGCGGGCTGTCGTCGAACCCCACCACCGAGAGCTGGCGCGGGATGTTGATGCCGGCACGCATGGCGACCTTGAACACGCCGGCGGCCATTTCGTCGTTGCCGCAGAAGATCGCGGTGGGACGCTGCTTGCCGAACAGCAGCTTCTCCGCCGCGGCCACGCCGGATTCGAAGGTGTAGCCCGCCTCGACCACGCGCGCCTTCGGCACCTGCACGCCCTTGCTGGCCATCGCCTCGATGAAGCCCTGGGTGCGCTCGATCGCCGAGCGATAGGCCGCCGGGCCGGTGATCAGGGCGATGTCGGTGTGGCCCAGCCCAAGCAGGTAGTCGGCGACTTCGGCCGCGCCGTTGCGGTCGTGGGTGACCACCATCCGCGCGGGTTCGTCCATCGCCACCGAGGCGATGCGCGTGTAGCGGCAATCGATGTCGGCCAGCATGTCGGCCAGGGCCTGGTCTTCCGACGCACGCGGCACCAGCATCACCCCGTGCAGCTTCTGCTGCTGGACGAAGCGGCGCACGCCCTCGATGTAGCCGGGGCTGCGGCTGTCGCAGGGGTGCACGACCAGTTCGAACGGCGTATCGCGCAACGCATCCAGCGCGCCGTACTGCATGTTGACGATGTACTGCGCGGTCGGGTTGTCGTAGACCATGCCGATCAGGAACGAGCGGCGGAACGCCAGCCCGCGCGCCATCGGATCCGGCGAGTAGCCGACCTCGCGCATCACCGCCTCGACCCGCTCGCGGGTGTCCTTCCGGACCAGCGGCGAGTCGTTGATGATCCGCGACACCGTCTTCTTCGACACCCCCGACAGGCGGGCGATGTCGTTGATCGTGGACGCCTTGCCCGATGCTGCGCTTTCGGAACCGGCGGATTTACTGCGGACGGTCATGGACGGTTCGGGCTCTTCGAAGGCGATGGACGTGGTTCGATTCTAGCGACCGGCGTCCCCGCCAGGGCGCAAGCCGGCCCGTGCATGCTCATGCCTTCAGCGCCTTCGGCAGCCACATCGACAACTCGGGCACGAAGGCGACCAGCAGCAGCACGACCACGCCGGCCAGCCAGAACGGCCAGATCGTGCGCAGGCTCTGGGCGATGGTGATCTTGCCGATCGCGGTACCGATGAACAGCACCGACCCCACCGGCGGGGTCACCAGGCCGATGCCGCCGGCCAGCACCAGCACCAGGCCGAAGTGGATCGGATCGAGGCCGTAGGCCTTGGCCACCGGCAGGAAGATCGGCGTGCAGATCAGGATCAGCGGCGCCAGGTCCATGAACGTGCCCAGCAACAGCAGCATCACGATGATCATCAGCAGGACCATCGCCTTGCCGTGGGCGAACGACTGCAGGAACTCGACCGCGGCCGCCGGCACCTGCAGGTAGGCCAGCAGCCAGCCGAACACCGCCGCGGTGGCGATCACGAACAGGATCACGCCGGTGCTGCGCGCGGCATGCACGAGGGTGGCCAGGAACTCGCGCACGTCCAGCTGGCGATACAGCACGCTGGTCACCAGCAGGGCGTACACCACCGCGATCGCCGCCGATTCCACCGCCGTGAAGATGCCGGCGCGGATGCCGACGAAAATCAGCGTGACCAGGCCCAGGCCGGGCAGCGCGGACACCGTGCGCGTCGCCACCGCGCGCCAGCCCGGGAACGCCTCCACGCCGTAGCCGCGACGGCGCGCCACCACGTAGCCGGTGACCATCAGCACCACCGTCATCAGCAGCGCCGGCACGATACCGGCCGCGAACAGGTCGGCGATCGAAAGACCGCCACCGGCCGCTGCGGAAAAGAGGATCAGGTTGTGCGATGGCGGCACCAGCAACGCGACCAGCGCGGCGGTCACGCTGACATTGACCGCGAAGTCGCGGTCGTAACCGCGCTTGACCATCTGCGGGATCATCGTGCCGCCGACCGCGGAAACGTCGGCGATTGCGGACCCGGACACCCCGCCGAAAAACAGCGAGGACAGGATCGACACCTGCCCCAGGCCGCCGCGCAGGCGGCCGACCAGCGACGCGGCCAGCGCGATCAGGCGTTCGGAAATGCCGCCGCGCATCATGATCTCGCCGGCGAAGATGAACAGCGGGATCGCGATCAGCGACGCCGAGCCGGTGCCGGCGGAAATCTGCTGGACCAGCACCACCGGCGGCAGGCCGAGGTACAGCAGGGTGGCCAACGCGGAAGCCGCCAGCGCGAACGCCACCGGCACGCCGATGACCAGCAGCAAGGCGAACACCAGGAAGAGCAGGGAGATCGCCATCAGAGATCCCCTTCCTGCGGCGCGGGCGCGACCGCTGCCGGTTCCTGCGGGCCAAACGCCAGGACCAGCCGGTTGAGCGCGAACACCACCATCAACGCGCCGCCGATCGAGAGCGGCAGGTAGTTGATGCTCTGCGGCAGGTCGGCGCCCGCGGCCTTGATGTCCAGCCCGTCGAGCAGCAGCACCGCACCCCAGTAAGCGAGCACCGCACCGATCGCCACGATCACCACGGTCACGATCACGTCGATGGCGCGGCGCATGCCCGGCCGGACGTGGTCATGCAGCAGGAAGAAGCCGAAATGGCGATGGGTGTGCACCCCGCAGGCGGCACCGAGGCTGGTGGCGGTGGCCAGCAACAGCAAGGTCACCGGCTCGGTCCAGCTGGGCGAATCGTTGATCACGTAACGGGCGAACACCTGCCAGCCCTGCACCACCACCAGCCCGAACAGGGCGGTGGCGGCGATGCCGATGGCAAGGCCGGCGATCCGGCCAATCAGGCGTTGGGCGGCGGTGGCCGGGGGCGCGGTCATCTCTGCGGACATCCGTGTATTCCTGGGCTGCTCAGGCGACGTCGCGGATGCGACGGTAGAGGGTTTGGATCTCGGGCTGCTGCAGGTAGCGGTCGCGCAGCGGGCGAGCGACGTCGCGGAACGCGGCCATGTCGACCTCGTTGCTGCGGATGCCGGCATCGAGCACCGCCTGGCGCGCCTTGCCCTCCGATTCGTCCCACTTCGCGCGCATCACCACCACCGAGGCGCGCGCGGTGTCCCGCAGCAGCGCGCGATCATCGGGAGCAAGTTCGTCGTACGTGCGCCGCGAGAGCAGCAGGATGTCGGGTGCGTAGGAATGTTCGGTCTGCGACCAGAACTTCGCGGCCTCGAAGTGGCGGCTGGAGTGGAAGCTGCGCATGTTGTTCTCCGCACCGTCGATCATGTGCGTCTCCATGCCGGAGAAGGTGTCGCCCAGCGACATCGGCGTGGGGTTGGCCCCGAGCAGGCGCACCAGCTCGATGAAGATGTCGGAATTGGCCACGCGCAGCTTCAGGCCATGCAGGTCCTTCGGCGTCACGATCGGGTGCTTGGTGTTGTAGAAGCAACGCGCACCGCTGTCGTACACCGCCAGCCCGACCAGGTCGCGCGCCGCGAAACCGTCCAGCACCGCGTCGGCCAGGCCGCCATCCAGCGCGCGGCGCATGTGTGCGACCGAATCGAACACGTACGGCAGGCACAGCGCACGGGTCAGCGGGAATGCGTTGTTCAGCGCACCCGAATACACGCGGGTGATGTCGATCGCGCCGAAGCGGGCCATGTCGATGGCTTCGGACTCGCGGCCGAGCTGGCCGGAGTGGTACAGCCGCAACTTCAGGCGGCCGCCGGTCTCGCGTTCGAGGGTCTCGCCGATCCAGCGCACCGCCTCGACCGTCGGGTAGTCCTTGACGTGCACGTCGGTGGCGGTGAGCAGGCGATCGCCCGATGCCGCACGTGCAGCGCCCGCGAACAATGGCGTGCCGGCGGCCAGGCTGGCGCAGGCGGCGCCGGCACCGGCGAACAGCAGCCGTCGACGACTGATCCCGCTCATCCCGCGTGCCCGTCCGGCGCGGCGGCAGTCGCCACCACCTCCAATGCGCCCAATCCCGCGAACACCACCTTGCCGTGCTGGCCAACCTCGATGTCGTGGATGCCGGTGGCATTGCCGGTGGCGACCCATTCGCCACGGCGCAATGGCCGCCCACGCCGGGCCGAACGTGCCAATGCGAACGCGAACGCCCCGCGCAGGCCACCCGGTAGGCGGCAGGCACCGCCGGTGCCGACGCTGGTGCCTTCGATGAAGGTCTCGGCGACCAGGCCATCCTCGTCGCGCGCGGTCCAGTCCGGCACTTCCGCGCCAAGCAGCAGGCCGTTGTTGTTGCCGAAATCGGACACCACCACGCGCGGCCCGAGCACATTGATCGTCGCCAGCGGGCTGCTGGCCACCTCCAGCCCCAGGAACAGGGTGGCGGGCAAGGCCGCCGCTTCGTCCGCCGTCCACTCCAGCTGATCGGCCGGGGCGTCGGCGTCCAGGCGCAGCACGTATTCGGCCTCGATCGCGGCGAACCCGCCGGCGAACACCGGGATCGGCGCGATGCCGCCAGTGGCCGTCCAGAACTGGCGGGCGAAGATCGGGCCGAGCAGGCGCTCATCGCCGGAGGCATCGCGGCGGTCTGGCGCGATGTAACCCACCTTCCAGCCCACCACCTGGTCCGGCCACTGGCTGATCGCCAGGTCCTGCACCTCGTAGGCGGCGACCAGGTCATGCGGAATCTCACCGGGGAATTCCGCCAGCGACGCGCCATCCCGGCGTGCCTGCAGGAATGCCCCGACGATCGCGCTGCGCGCCGCGTCCGTCGTGTCGTTGCTGTTGTCCATGCCCAATCCTTGACTCCCCATGTTGCGGTGCAGATCGCCGACCGCCGGAGTTCGGTATAAGGTAAACCGGTGTCATTGACAATGTGCACTGCCGCAAAAATGCTGCCGCCCGGCACCGATCCCACACCATGAGCCTGCCAATCCCCCGAGGGAGTTCCCATCGATGATCCGAACCGTCCCGTGCATCCGCCCCGTCCTCGGCGCAACCCTCGCCGCGCTGCTGGGGGTGGCCTCGCTCCACGCCATGGCCGCGGACAGCGCCATCCCTGCGTTTCCCGGGGCCATGGGCTGGGCCGCGCAGACGCCGGGCGGGCGCGGCGGCAGGATCATCAAGGTCACCACGCTGGCGCCGACGGGACCGGGCTCGCTGCGCGAGGCGCTGGACGCCAAGGGACCGCGCATCGTGGTCTTCGAAGTCGGTGGCGTGATCGACCTTGGCGTCGAGACGGTCAAGATCAGCGAGCCCTTCCTGACCATCGCTGGACAGACAGCGCCGCAACCCGGGATCACCCTGATCCGCGGCGGCATCGACATCACCGCGCACGACGTCATCGTCCAGCACATCCGCGTGCGTCCCGGCGACGCCGGCCTGCCGAAGATGGGCGGCAACGACTTCGACGCGATCAGCACGGTCGGCGCCTACAACGTGATCGTCGACCACTGCTCGCTGACCTGGGCCAGCGACGAGAACCTGTCGGCCTCCGGCACCCGCTTCAAGGGCGACACCCCGGAGCAGTGGCGCGCGGGCACGTCGCACCGGATCACCTTCAGCAACAACATCATCGCCGAGGGCCTGGCCCATGCGAACCACATCAAGGGCGAGCACTCGAAAGGCTCGCTGATCCACGACAACGCGCGCGACATCCTGATCGTCGGCAACCTGTACGCGCAGAACGTCGAGCGCAATCCGTTCTTCAAGGGCGGCACCCAGGGCTGGGTGGTCAACAACCTGATCTACAACCCAGGGCAGCGCGCGATCCACTACAACCTGATCGCGGCGGAATGGGCCGGGCATCCGTACCAGGCCGGGCGACTGGCGGTGATCGGCAACGTGATGCATGCCGGCCCCGACACGCCGGCCAACGCGGCGTTCTTCATGTTCGGCGGTTCCGGCGAACTCGACCTGTACCTGCATGACAACATCGCGGTGGATCGCATCGGCAACCCCATCCCGATGCAGGGCCGTTACACCACCGCGCCGGTCGCGCCGCGCATGCTCAAGGCCGCGCCACCAATGCCGTTCGGGGTCGAGCCGCTGCCGGCCAACCAGGTGCAGGATGCGGTGATCGCGAACGTCGGCGCGCGCCCGTGGGATCGCGACGACATCGACCGCCGCATCCTCGAGAACACCATCGAGGGGCGCGGCCACATCATCGACAGCCAGGACGAAGTGGGCGGCTACCCGAGGCATGCCGAGACCAGGCAGGCCTTCGTGCCGGCGGACTGGAACCTCGACACGATGGAACCGCTGAAGCCGCTCAAGCAGCGCGACCCGCTGCGCTGAGTCGACGATGGACCGCCAGCGCCGCGACCTGCTGAAGGCCTCGCTCGCACTCGGGCTGGCGGCCGCCGCGCCGGCCTTCGCCGCGCCGCGCCTCGAACGCAGCAGCGCACGCACGCGCAGTGGCCACGTGCTCGGCCTGCGCAATGGCGACCTGCATGTGTTCCGCGGCATCCGCTACGGCGCGGATACTTCAACGCATCGCTTCCAGCCACCGCAACGTGAACTTCCGTGGCGCGGCGCACGTGAGGCGCTCGCGTTCGGCGCCAGCGCACCGCAGGGCGGTGGCGACGGCCCGGGCAGCGAGGACTGCCTGTTCCTCAACCTCACCACGCCCGGGCTGCGGGACGGCAGGAAGCGACCGATCCTGTTCTACATCCACGGCGGCGGCTTCAACAATGGCAGCGGCAGCGACCCGTTGTACGACGGCAGCCAGCTGTGCACGCATGGCGACGTGGTGGTGGTCACCGTCAACCATCGCCTGAACGCGTTCGGCTATCTCTATCTCGGCGAGTTCGACCAGCGCTTCGCCGAGTCCGGCAACGTCGGCCAGCTCGATCTCATTGCAGCATTGCAGTGGGTGCGCGAACACGCCGCGGAGTTCGGTGGCGATGCCGGCAACGTGACCGTATTCGGCCAGTCCGGCGGCGGCGCGAAGATCGCCACGCTGATGGCGATGCCGGCCGCGCGCGGGCTGTTCCATCGC
>DAOOCX010000095.1:0-8300 GCA_035408605.1 Thermomonas sp.
TTCGACCAGTTCGTGGTCCTGCTGCGCAATACCGTCAGCCAGATGGTCTACAAGCACGCGATCTCGACCGTGGTGCCCGCGCGCAACGTGCGCATCAGCGCCACCGGCGTGGCCGAGGGCGAGCCCAGCGAGCCCGAAGACGGGGCCGAGTAGCGTCCAGCGCCCAGGGGCAGGCCCCCGTGCCTGCCCTGAGCGGGGGCGGATCGCCCAGGGCAACGACAGGGGGTTGCCCCGACGGGATTCGCCCGCATCTAGGGTTCGATGCCAACCCAATTGTTCGAACGCTCCCGCCGGGGCGAGCACGCCCTGCTGATCCAGCCGCATGCCGGAGGCCCGCCCGGTGAAGGCGTGCTGGAGGAATTCGGCGAACTCGCGCGCTCCGCAGGCGCCACCGTGGCCGCGGTGGTGACCGCCAAGATCGACCGTCCGAATCCCGCCACCCTGATCGGTAGCGGCAAGCTGGAGGAAGTGAAGGCCGCCTGCGACGCCACCGGCGCCGACCTGGTGCTGGTCAACCACGCGCTCAGCCCCGGCCAGGAGCGCAACCTCGAGAAGTTGCTGGAGCGTCGCGTCGTCGACCGCACCGGCCTGATCCTCGACATCTTCTCGCAGCGTGCCCGCAGTGCCGAAGGCAAGTTGCAGGTCGAACTTGCGCAGCTCAAGCACGTGGCCACCCGGCTGGTGCGCGGCTGGACCCACCTGGAGCGCCAGCGCGGCGGTTCGATCGGCCTGCGTGGCCCCGGCGAAACCCAGCTGGAAACCGACCGCCGCCTGCTGCAGAAGCGCGTTGACATGCTGCAGAAGCGGCTGGAAAAGGTCGAGGTCCAGCACACCCAGATGCGGCGCGCGCGCGTCCGCAGCGAACTGCCGCGGGTCGCGCTGGTCGGCTATACCAATGCCGGCAAGTCGACCCTTTTCAATGCGCTCACCGGCGCCGATGCCTACGCCGCGGACCAGCTGTTCGCCACGCTGGATCCCACCGTGCGCCGGATCGAGCTGGCCGGCGGTGGCGTGGTCCTGGCCGATACCGTCGGCTTCGTCCGCGACCTGCCGCATGAACTCGTCGCCGCGTTCCGCTCGACCCTGAGCGAGGCGCGCGAGGCCGACCTGCTGCTGCACGTCATCGATGCCAACGACCCGCTGCGCGAGGAGCGCATGGGCCAGGTCGATGCCGTGCTGCGCGAGATCGGCGCGGGCGATATCCCGCAATTGCAGGTGTTCAACAAGATCGACCGCATCGAGGGCGCGCTGCCGCGCATCGACCAGCGCGGCGAGGATCGACTCGCGGTGTGGGTGTCGGCACGCGACGAGCTTGGCATCGACCTGCTGCGCGAGGCGCTGGGCGAACGCCTTGGCCTGCAGCGCGTGGTCGGCGACATCCTCCTGCCGGTCGATGCCGGCCGCCTGCGGGCGCGCCTGCATGCGCTGGATGCCGTGCGCGGTGAGCAGCTCGAGGCCGACGGCTGGCGCCTGCAGGTAGACCTGCCGGTCGCGGACGCGGCGCGGCTGGCCGCACAGGCCGATGGCGCGCCGTTGCGGCCGTTGCTGCCGGCGATCGACACCGGACTTCCCATGGAACGCGACCCGGCAGGCTTGCCGGTAGAATCGGACGCATGACGACGAAAAGCAGCGGCCCGCGCGGGCCAAGAGTGAGCTGGATGGCGTGGAACAGGCCGGGCGGTTCTTCCGGCAAATCCACCGGTGGCGGTGGCTTCGGCAACCTGATGGACAAGCTGCCGGACTTCGGCAACGGCAACCCGTTGCGCTGGATCTGGATCGTGCTGGCGCTGTGGCTGGCGTTCAACTGCTTCGTCCTGGTCAACGAGCAGGAGCGCGGCGTGGTGCTGCGCTTCGGCAAGTTCGAGCGGGTGATGCAGCCGGGCGCCAACTTCAAGCTGCCGTGGCCGCTGGAGCGCGTGCGCATGGTCAACGCCACCAAGATCGAAACCTTCAACGAAACCGTCCCGGTGCTGACCCGCGACGAGAACATCGTCAATGTCGAGATCAACGTGCAGTACCGCATCGGCGATGCGCAGGCGTACCTGTTCGGTACCCGCAATGCCGACGACGTGCTCAAGCAGGCCGCGCTCAGCACGGTGCGCGAACAGGTCGGGCGCGCCGACCTGGACACGGTGCTCGGCGCGCGCAACGCGCTGGCGGTGACCGCCCGCGACCAGTTGCAGAAGTCGCTGGCGACCTACGGGACGGGCCTGAACGTGACCGAGCTCAACCTGCCCAACGCGCGACCGCCCGAGGAAGTGAAGCCGGCCTTCGATGACGTCAACAGCGCGCAGCAGGACAAGGACCGGGTCACCAGCGAGGCGATCGCGTATGCCGCCAAGGTGGTGCCGGTGGCGCGCGGTGAAGCCGCTCGCACGCGCACGGTGTCCGAGGGCTACAAGACGGCGGCGATCGCCCGTGCGACCGGCGACGCGACGCGCTTCAGCCTGCTGGTCGAGCAGTACAAGGCCGCGCCGGACGTGACCCGCAAGCGCCTGTGGCTGGATACCGTGCAACAGGTGCTGGCCGAGAATCGCACTGTAGTTGGTGGCGACGGCCGCCAGCTGATCTACGTGCCGATGCACGGCGGCAAGGCCCCGGCCGGCGCGACCACGGCGCCGCCCGCGACATTGGCGCCGGAACTGATTTCGCCGACGGTGGAAGCCACCGCGGAGCCCGCGCGGAGCGTGCGTAGCGGCCGTGCCGCGGGTCGCGAGGAGGTCGTGCGATGAAATTCTCCAGCTGGATGTCCGCCATCGTCGCTGCGCTGCTGCTGGTCGCGAGCTCGATGTTTGTGATCCCCGAAGGCCAGACCGCGCTGGTCCTCAAGTTCGGCAAGGTGGTGCGCGCCGACCTCGAGCCGGGCCTGCACTTCAAGCTGCCGCTGGTGGAGAGCCTGCGTCGCTTCGACCGCCGCCTGCAGGTGCTGGCCGCTCCGGCCGAGCGCTACCTGACGTCCGAGCGCAAGGACGTCAGCGTCGACTTCTTCGCGATCGGGCGGATCGAGGACGTGCGCGCGTTCTACCGCGCCACCGGTGGTGACGAGGATGCTGCGTCCGCGCGCCTGGCCCCGATCATCAAGGACGCGCTGCGCAACGAGATCAACACGCGCACCTTGCAGCAAGTGGTCTCCGGCAGCCGTGCCGACGTGATCGGCAAGCAGCTCGAGAACATCAATCTCGGCGCCAGGAACATGGGCGTGCGCATCGTCGACCTGCGCATCAAGCAGATCGACCTGCCCACCGACAGCCGGGTGATCGGCGACGTCTACAGCCGCATGCGCGCACAACGCCAGCAGGTCGCCAGCCGCTTGCGCGCCGAGGGCGAGGAGCAAGCCAACCAGATCCGTGCGAAGGCCGACCGCGACCGCGCGGTGATCCTGGCCGAGGCCGAGCGCGACGCGCAGACCCTGCGCGGCGAGGGCGATGCCGAGGCGACCCGGCTATATGCCGAAGCGGCGAACCGCGATCCCGCGTTCTTCGCCTTCCAGCGCAGCCTGGAGGCCTACCGCAAGTCGTTCTCGAGCGGCGACAACGTGATCGTGCTGGAGCGCGACGACCCGTTCCTGCAGTACATGCGCAGCGACCGCTGACCCGTGGCCGACCTTTGGGCGGCGTTGTGCCTGGTCGCCGTGCTGGAAGGGCTGGTCCTGTTCGCTGCACCGGGTGCCTGGAAACGCGCCGTCGAGCAATTGCAGCAGATGCCGGACGAACACGTCCGGCGCATCGGCGCGATCGTGCTGGCGCTCGGGCTGGTCTCGTTGTGGTTGCTGCGCGGCTGAAAAGGCGGTCAGTGACGCGCGGCTGGCCGTTCACTCCGCTGGCTTGAATTCCGGTTTCGCCATCGGCTTGCCGCCGATGTAGCGCGCCAGCCACGCCTGCACTTCGTAGTTCCAGTAAATGGAATTCTGCGGCGACAGGATCCAGTGGTTCTCGTCCGGGAACACCACCAGCCGCGACGGCACCCGCATGGTCTGCAGGATGCCGTACAGGGCGATCCCTTGGCCGTAGGGCACGCGGTAGTCCTTCTCGCCGTGGGTGATCAGCATCGGCGTGGAGAAATTCGCGGCATAGGCCACCGGATTGTTGCGCTGCATGGCCTCGGGGCTGTCCCAGGGCGTGCCACCGAGCACTTCCTTGGTGAACCCGTACGTCGTGGTATCCGCGCCGTATTGGCCCATGAAGTCGCTGACGCCGGCATGGTTGACCAGGGCCTTGAACGCCTTGGTGTGGCCCAGCAGCCAGGTCGCGAGATAGCCGCCGTAACTCGCGCCAGCCGCTGCCACGTTGTTGCGGTCGATGGCCGGGATCGTCGCGAACAGATAGTCGTTGGCCTTGAGCACGTCCTCCGTCGGCTTGTCGCCCCAGGCGCCGTTGATGCTGCGTGCGTAGGCCTCGCCGAAACCGGTGGAGCCATGGCGGTTGACCGAGGCGACGATGTAGCCGGGGCTGGCGAATACGTGGCTGTTCCAGCGCGGGCTGAAGGCATCGCGCACCATCGTGTGCGGGCCGCCATGCAGCAGTTGCACCAGCGGGTACTTCTTCTTCGGATCGAAGCCGGGCGGGTAGGTCACCCACACCTGCACGCTGTCGCCACCGGCGCCCGGGAAGGTGTGCGATTCCACTTTGCCCAGGTCCAGCCCGGCGAACAGCGCATCGTTGAAGCGGGTGAGCTGGCGCGGCTTGCCGCTGGCATCCAGGGCGAAGACTTCCGCCGCGCGGCTCGTGGTCTCGCCCAGGAACACCAGCTGGCCTGCGGCACTGTCCAGCTCGGTATTGCTGCCGTTGCCGACGATCTTGCGCACCGCGCCGCCGTCGGCATCCATCGCGAACACCGGCACCAGGCCGCTGTCCTCGGCCTGCAGCCACAGCTGGCGGCCATCCGCCGAGAACGCGACGTCGTCGATGCTCAGGTCGATGCCCGTCGTGAGCGGCATCGCCTTGCGCTCGGCAAGCGACACCCGCCACAGCCGACGCAACTCGCCTTGCGCGTTGGCGCTGGCGACGCGGGTGTACAGCACCGAACGGCCGTCGGGGGCGAAGCGCGGATAGTCGTCGCCGTAGCGATTGCCGGTGGTGAGGTTGGTGAAGGTGCCGCTGCCATCGGTCGGCAGCAGCACGATGTCGGTGTTGGGTTGCTCGGCGTAGGGCGGCGGGATGGAATTGAGCGCCAGCGCGACGTGGTGGCCATCCGGCGAAATGTCGAAGCGCACCTCGCCGGAGGGCGAGAACAGGCGGTCGTAGTTCGGGGTGAGGTCGGTCAACGCCTTGCTGGCCACATCGACCTTCAGCAGCCGATGGGCGAGGTTGTCGGTCAGGTTCCGGTCGAAGAAGCGGTACTGGCGGTACTCGGTGACGTAGGCCGTCATCTTCGCGTCCTTGCGGCGCTTGGCTTCCTTCTTCATCGCCGCGAGGTCGGCCCTGGCGAAACTGCCGGCCAGGTCGGGGATCACCTGGGTGGCGAAGACGATGCCCTTGCCGTCCGGCAGCCAGGCGGGCACGGAAATCCCCATCGGCAATTCCACCAACTTCTCGGCCTCGCCACCGGCGACCGGGATCAGGTAGAGCGCCGCAGCTTCGTCATCAAGGCGCTTGCTGGTGAAGGCGATGCGGCTGCCATCCGGGCTCCAGGCCGGGGCGGTATCGCTACCGGTACCGGCAGTGAGGCGTCGCGTGGTCGCACTGGCGACATCGACCAGCCACAGGCTGGCGGTCGGCTTGTTCTTCTCGATCGACCATTCCTGCACGCTGACCACCGCTTGCCGGCCATCGGGCGAGAGCGCCGGCGCGCCGACCCGCTTGACCGCCCACAGGTCCTGCGCGGTGATCGGGCGCTTGCGGGTGTCCGCGGCGCTGGCGAATGTCGCCAGCGAGCTCACGACAAGCAGGAGGGCAAGGCGTTTCAGCGCGACATTCATGGCGGATCCCCTGTTGGCGGCACGCGCATTCCATCCCCGGAGGCGTGCCACGTTCAGGTTATACGCGGATCGGGGCGCGGCGTACGGGCGGATGGCGGCGACGGCGGAAACGCGCCACGACAGCGGGCCGCGAACCCCGTAGAATGTCGAAAAGCCGGGGCAGACCTCGGCTTTTTCCATGTCTGGAGCAGTGCAATGGGTCAGTCAGTCGTCGTTCTCGGTGCCCAGTGGGGCGATGAAGGCAAGGGCAAGATCGTCGACCTGCTGACGCAGGACATCGGCGCCGTGGTGCGTTTCCAGGGCGGGCACAACGCCGGCCACACGCTGGTGATCGCCGGCAAGAAGACCGTGCTGCACCTGATCCCGTCCGGCATCCTGCGCGACGACGCGCTGTGCCTGATCGGCAATGGCGTGGTCCTGCACCCGGGTGCCCTGCAGAAGGAAATCGCCGAGCTCGAGGGCAACGGCGTGGAAGTGCGCAGCCGCCTGAAGATCAGCCCGGCGACGCCGCTGATCATGCCGTACCACATCGCCCTGGACCAGGCGCGCGAGAAGGCCGCGGGCAAGTCGGCGATCGGCACCACCGGTCGTGGCATCGGCCCGGCCTATGAAGACAAGGTGGCGCGTCGCGGCATCCGCGTCGCCGACCTGCACTACCCGAACGAATTGGCCGAGAAGCTGCGCGTGGCGCTCGACTACCACAACTTCGTGCTGACCCAGTACCTGAAGGTCGATGCCGTCGACTACCAGCAGACCCTGGACGAGGCGCTGGCTTTTGGCGAGTACGTCGAGCCGATGAAGGCCGACGTGGCCGGCATCCTCCATGACCTGCGCAAGGCCGGGAAGAAGGTGCTGTTCGAGGGCGCGCAGGGTTCGCTGCTCGACATCGACCATGGCACCTATCCGTACGTGACGTCGTCGAATACCACCGTCGGCGGCGCGCTGGCCGGCACCGGCGTGGGCGCGGACGCGATCGACTACGTGCTCGGCATCGCCAAGGCGTATGCGACGCGCGTCGGCGGCGGCCCGTTCCCGACCGAGCTGGACGACGCCGTCGGCCAGGGCATCCGCGACCGCGGCCAGGAATACGGCGCGACCACCGGTCGTCCACGTCGCTGCGGCTGGATGGACATCGTGGCGCTCAAGCGCGCGGTGGCGATCAACGGCATCAGCGGCCTGTGCATCACCAAGCTCGACATCCTCGACGGGATGGAGAAGCTCAACATCTGCATCGCCTACGAGTACCGCGGCAAGCGCACCGAATACGCGCCGCTGGATGCGGATGGCTGGGACGAGTGCACGCCGGTGTACCTGGAGTTCCCGGGCTGGAGCGAGTCCACCGCCGGCATCACCGAGTGGGACAAGTTGCCGCCGGCGGCGCGCGCCTACCTGCGTGCACTGGAGGAACTGGCGGGTTGCCCATTGGCGATCGTCAGCACTGGCCCGGACCGCGACGCCAACATCGTCCTGCGCGATCCGTTCGCCTGAGCCACGTGCAGCTCGGCACGAAAACGCCCCGCATGACGGGGCGTTTTCGTTTGTGGTGACGGACGTCAGCCGCGCAGTTTCTTGAGCATCCGCGCGTAGTCCTTGCGGTATTTCTTCGCCGCCTGCACTTTCTGCGGATCGGTCAGGATCTTGCCCGTGACCTGGAAGAACTTCTTTTCTTCCTCGCGCAGGTGGTGGTGCACCTTTTCCGAGAGCTTGCGCGCCACCGCCAGCCACTGCCCGCCTTCGGCGTCGGCCTTGTGCAGGTCCTCGACCAGCTCATCCATCTCGTGGTGTTCGTGCAGCGCGTGGCGCGACGAATCCAGGCCGGCGTCGTGCATCAGCACCGGCGCGTAGAGGAAGCGTTCTTCCGCGGCGGCATGCGCGGCCAATTCCGTATGCAGCGCCTTGAACAGCGAGATGCGGTCCTGGGTACCGGGCTTGGCGCGCAGCAACTTGCGACAGGGCGAGCGCTGGATTTCGTGGCTCTCGCGCAGGGCGTCGTAGATGGTCTCGGCCATGTCGGGCCTCCGCTGAACAGGTGCGAAGATTCGACGCGATGGCGCGATGGCGATGTGAATGCGCACCGGCATGACTTCCGGCGCTGGCCGGGGTGCGGGGGAGGGGCGGATGATCGCGGGCTTCCGGGCAGGACCTGCCTGCTCTCCAACAAGGATTTCCATGCGCCGCACCCTGGTTACCGCGATCGCACTGGTGCTTGCCGGCAACGGTGTCGCCGCCCCCGCACCTGCCGCCGGCGATGCGCCTACCGCTTCCGCCGCCGCCGGCGTCACCACCCAGTTGCCGCGCACGGCCCGGCCGAGCCACTACGCGATCGAAGTCACCCCGCATGCGGACAGGATGACGTTCGACGGCAAGGTCCGGATCGACATCG
>DAOOCX010000096.1:0-8196 GCA_035408605.1 Thermomonas sp.
CCGATCACCACGAATACCGCCATCGTCTTGATGAGCGTGACCGCGAAGATGTCCTTGTAGGCCTGCCGATGGGTCAGTCCCGTCACCGCGAGCAGGGTGATCACCGCGCCATTGTGCGGCAACGTGTCCATGCCGCCGGAGGCCATCGCGGCCACGCGGTGCAACACCTCCATCGGGATGCCGGCGGCGTTCGCGTTGGCGATGAAGGTCTCGGCCATCGCTGCCAGCGCGATGCTCATGCCGCCCGATGCGCTGCCGGTGATGCCGGCCAATGCGGTCACGGTGACCGCTTCGTTGACCAGCGGATTCGGGATCGAGCCCAGTGCATTGGCGACCACGAGGAAGCCGGGCAGGGCGGCGATGACCGCGCCGAAGCCGTATTCCGACGCGGTGTTCATGCCGGCCAGCAACGCGCCGCCGATCGCCGACTTGCTGCCCTCGGCGAAGCTCGAGGTCACCGGCTTCCATGCGAACAGCAGCACGCAGGCGATGCCGGCCAGCAAGGCGCCTTCCACCGCCCAGATCGCGGCCAGCTTCGATACTTCCTGTACGACCGGCACGGCGTTGCCGATCACCGCCGGATCGAAGCTGTGGCTCTCGCCATAGACGCCTGGGATCCACAGCGTCAGCAGCTTGTTGACGATGCCGACCACCAGCAACGGCAGGATCGCGATCATCGGATTGGCCAGCTTGCCGCCGGCGAACGCGACGGGTTCGTTCACCAGCGTCGCAGCATCGCCATAGCCTTCGCCGGCCCTGAGGGCGACGCGGCGGCGCCAGTCCAGGTAGACCATGCCGACGATCAGGATGAACACGCCGCCCAACGTGCCCAGCACCGGCGCAGCCCAGGTGTCGGTGCCGAAGAAGGTGGTCGGGATGATGTTCTGGATCTGCGGCGTGCCCGGCAGCGCGTCCATGGTGAAGGTGAACGCGCCCAGCGCGATGGTGCCCGGGATCAGCCGCTTGGGGATGTCGGACTGGCGGAACAATTCCGCGGCGAAGGGGTAGACCGCGAACACCACCACGAACAGCGAGACGCCGCCGTAGGTCAGCAAGGCGCAGACCGCGACGATCGCCAGCATCGCCCGTTGTGCCCCGACCACGCGGATGGTCGCGGCCACGATCGACTTCGAGAAACCCGACAGCTCGATGACCTTGCCGAACAACGCGCCGAGCAGGAACACCGGGAAGTACAACTTGAGGAACCCGACCATCTTGTCCATGAACAGGCCGGTGAACATCGGCGCGACCAGGTGCGGATCGGTCAGCAGCACCGCGCCCAGCGCCGCCACCGGCGCGAACAGGATCACGCTGTAGCCGCGGTAGGCCACGAACATCAGGAAGCACAGCGCGGCCAACACGATCAGGAATGCCATTGCGCCCCCGTGGGCATCGATCAGGGGTGCGAGTCTCCCGGTCGTGGGGATCGCGGCCCATTGTCCGAACGTCCAATGCCGTTAATCGTCCTTAACACCTACCGTGCACCCCATCGGCGGCGTGGGCCCGCCCACGTGCACCTACCCTGGAGGGGACAGATGAAGCGCAAACAATTGAGCAGGGCGATCCATGGCGTGCTGGCGATGTCGTTGCTGGCCGGCACCGGCACCGTGATGGCACAGGACGCCGCGCCGGCGGCGGACGGCCCGAAGACCACGACACTCGAAGGCATCAAGGTCACCGCCCGCAAGCGCGAGGAGACCCTGCAGGAAGTGCCGGTCGCGGTCACCGCGTTCACCGCGGACTCGCTGGACAGGCTCAACGTCAAGGACCTGGCCGACCTCGACGGGCAGGTGCCGAACCTGACGATCTACGCAGCGCGTGGCTCCAGCAGCACGCTGACCGCCTACATCCGCGGCGTCGGCCAGTCCGATCCGCTGTGGGGCGTGGATCCGGGCGTGGGCATCTACATGGACGACGTCTACATCGCCCGTCCTCAGGGCGCCTTGCTCGACGTGTTCGACGTCGATCGCATCGAAGTGCTGCGCGGCCCGCAGGGCACGCTGTACGGCAAGAACACCATCGGCGGCGCGATCAAGTACATCTCCAAGGGCCTGCGCTCCGATTTCAACGGCTACGGCTCGGTGACCCTGGGCAACTACGGCCAGCGCGACATCAAGGCCGCGCTCGGTGGCGGCTTCGGCGGCAGCGAATACCTGCGCGGCCGCATCTCGGTGGCCGACCTGCACCGCGACGGCTTCGGCGAGAACCTGGTCACCGGCGCGCAGGTCAGCGACAAGAAGGTCCGCGCGGTCCGCGCCAACCTGGGCGCCTACGTCACCGACAGCTTCGACCTGCAGTTCGCGTTCGACCATGTCGATGACGGGTCCGGCGTGCGCGGCGCGCAGATGCTCCGCGCCAATCCGTACGACGCGCTGCTGACCCCGACCACCGGCCCGTTCCTGCCGCTGGCGGACCGCTACGACGTACGCAACGGCATGCCCAACGTCAACGACACCACCTTGAGCGGTGCGTCCGTGGTCGCCAACTTCCGCATGAACGAAGACTGGACCTTCAAGTACGTGCTGGCCAAGCGCGAGTCGGATACCGAGACCAACATCGATTTCGACACCACCCCGGACAAGATCGCCGACGTCAAGGCGTTCTACAGCGACGAGCAGGTCACCCACGAATTCCAGGCCAACTACGATGCCGGCGGTCGTTCGCGCGGCGTGATCGGCATCTACAAGTTCGACGGCGAGGCGGGTGGCCAGGTCCTCAACAATTTCTTCAACCTGAGCTTCGGCGACACCCAGGGCACGGTCTACACCGAGAGCATCGCCGCGTACGCCGACTGGACCTTCGACGTCAGCGACAAGTTCAGCATCGACGCGGGCCTGCGCTGGACCAACGAGGACAAGCACGCGGTGGTCAGGAACATCGGCTACACCGATGGCACCTTCACCAAGCCCAGCGGCGTGGTGGCGGCTGCGTTCGACAAGACCATCAACTTCAAGAACCTGTCGCCGAAGATCTCGCTGGACTACCAGGTCACCCCGGACATCATGGTCTATGGCCTGGCCTCGCGCGGCTTCAAGTCGGGCGGCTACAACATCCGCGCGCAGGCCACCGCGGTCCCGCGTTCGGCCGAGCCGTTCCAGGACGAGCAGGTCGACAGCTTCGAGGTGGGCACCAAGATGGGCCTGCTCGACCAGCGCCTGTTCCTGAACCTGTCGGCGTTCCACAACAAGTACAAGGACATCCAGCTCTCGATCTTCACCGAGTACACCACGCCGCAGAACACCAAGGCGTTCTTCGGCGACTTCACCAACGCCGGCGAGGGCACGGTCAACGGGTTCGAAGTCGAATACCAGTGGATGGCCACCGACAACTTCAACATCTCCGGCAACCTGGCCTGGCTGGATGCGAAGTTCGATACCTACATGTTCAAGAACGTCAACATCGCCGACCAGCAGGAATTCACCAACGCCCCGGATTTCTCCGGCGCGCTGAACGCCGAATACCGCATCGACCTGGACGGCGGCGGCAGCCTGTCGGCGCGCGTGGGTTACACCTACCAGAGTCGCGTGGTGGCCACGACTGAAGTGGTCAAGGACCCGGTGACCCTGGCCACCGTGCAGCCGATCACCCAGGACGGCTATGGCCTGGTGGGCGCCGGCATCATCTGGAAGGCCAACGATGCGTGGACCGTCTCCCTGCAGGGCAGCAACCTGACCGACAAGGAATACCGCACCACCGGCTACAACCTGTACGCCGCGCTGGGCGTGCACACCGGCTTCTACGGCCCGCCGCGCCAGTACAGCCTGACCGTGAAGTACGACTTCTGATCGAAGCCTGCCACGCGTTGCAACTCCGACGGCGGGCCTTGGCCCGCCGTCGCGTTATCCTCGCCGCGCATGCGATGCCTTGACCATTCGCCACGATGCCCATGCCTGACGGTGGCGCGATGCTGAGCGTCGCGGTCGTCGTCGCGGCTGCGGTGCTGTGGCTGGGCCTGCTGTTCGGCACCGCCCTGTATGCCGAGCGTCGCCCGGGTGTCCTCGCTGGCCACTGGCGCCACGTGTACGCCTTGTCGCTGGCGGTCTACTGCACGTCATGGACGTTCTTCGGCACCGTCACCCAGGCCGCGCGCTACGACTGGCCGCTGCCGCCCACCTTCGTCGGCACCCTGCTGCTGTACGCGCTCGGCGCGGGGCTGATGCTGCAACTGGTGAAGCTGGCGCGCGCCAGCAATGCGACCTCGATCGCCGACCTGATCGCCACCCGCCTGGGCAAGGACGCATGGCTCGCCGCGGGCGTGACGTTGATCGCGGTGCTCGGCCTGATTCCGTACGTCGCCCTGCAGCTGAAGGCGGTGTCGATGAGTTTCGCCCTGCTGACCGACTCGCAGGCCGGGGCCGACCAGCCGCCGTGGCGCGACAGTTCGCTGTACGTCGCGTTGGTGATGGGCCTGTTCGCAATGCTGTTCGGCACCCGTCGCGCCAGCGCGGCCGAGCACAACCGCGGGCTGGTGCTGGCAATGGCGTTCGAGTCGCTGTTCAAGCTGGTGGCCATGCTGGCGCTGGGCCTGTTCGTCTGGCTGGGCCTGGGATTGCCATCGCCGCCGTCATTGCCGGAAGCCGCGGCATCGACCGACAACGGCGGCTTCATCCCGCTGGTGTTGCTGGGCGTGCTGGCGATGTTCACCCTGCCGCACCAGTTCCATGTCGGCGTGGTCGAATGCCGCGACGAGCGCCACGTCCTGACCGCCCGCTGGTTGTTCCCGCTGTACCTCGTCCTGATCGCGTTGCCGGTGCTGCCGCTGGCGCGCGCCGGCGATGCGCTGCTGGCCGGACAGGGCGTGCCCTCCGACCTGTACGTGCTGGCGCTGCCGTTGTCGCAATCGCACACCGGGCTGGCGCTGTTCGCGTTCCTCGGAGGACTCAGCGCGGCCACCGGCATGGTGGTGGTCAGCACGCTCACCTTGAGTTTGATGATCGGCAACCACTGGCTGGCCCCCGGCCTGTTGCGCGGCGCGTGGGCGCGTGGCGACGCCGGCGACCTGCGCGGCAACGTGCTGTTGCTGCGCCGGCTCGGCATCGCCGCGATCATGCTGCTGGCCTGGGCCTACAGTCGCTCGATCGCCGGTAATGCGGCGCTGGCCGATGTCGGCGCGCTGTCGTTCTCGGCGTTGGCGACGCTGGCCCCGGCGCTGGGCTTCGCGGTGTGGCGCACGCAGACCCCGCCACGCGCGGCCCTGGTTGGTATGGTCGCCGCGTTCCTGACCTGGGCCTGGTGCCTGCCGGTGCCGCTGCTCCTGCGCGACGACGCACCGGCGTGGTTGCAGGGGGGGCCGTTCGGCATCGCCTGGCTGGCACCCGAGGGCTTCTTCGGCCTCACCGGTTGGAGCCCGCTGGGTCGCGCCGTCGCCGCCAGCCTGTTCGTCGGCACGTTCACCACGTTGCTGCTGTCGGCCTGGCATCGGCCGGTGGCCAGCCTGGGCCGACGCCGGCTGGATGCGCGCAGCCTGGACAACGTCGCGCGCCGCTTCCTGCCGGCGACGCAGGTCGAGCACCTGCTGGCGCGCGGTCGCGACGCCGAAACCGAGATCGAACGAGCGTTGTCGTCGGTGCTCGGTTCGGCGTCGGCGCGCGTGTTGCTGGATGCGGCCCGTCGCGATGCCACCGATGCCGGTCGACCCGGTGCCGACCTCGACACCGTCGCCGCGATCGTCGGCGAGGCCAGCCAGGACCTGCGCTTCAACCAGCGCGTGCTGGAAGCGGCGCTGGAGAACATGAGCCAAGGCATCAGCGTGGTCGATGCCGAGCTGCGGCTGGTCGCATGGAATCGCCGCTACGCCGAACTGTTCGGCTACCCGCCCGGCATGCTGCGGGTGGGCATGCCGATCGCCGAGGCATCGCAATGGGCGCTGCGTGCGCTCGGCGACGTGGACGATGACGATGCCGCCCTGCAGCGCCGGCTGGCGCATATGCGTGCCGGCACCGCGCACCTGTCGGAACGCGTGTTCCCGGACGGGAGCATCGTGGAAATCCGCGGCAACCCGATGCCGGGCGGGGGCTTCGTCGCCACCTTCACCGACGTCACCGCGTTCCGCCAGGCCGAGACCGGCCTCAAGCGCATCAACGAAACCCTCGAGCAGCGTGTCGGCGAACGCACGTCGATGCTCGAGACCGCCAAGCGCGAGGCCGAGCGCGCCAACGACGCCAAGAGCCGCTTCCTCGCCGCGATCGGCCACGACCTGCTGCAGCCGCTGCATGCCGCGCACCTGTTCGCGGACGCCTTGCAGCAGCGCGGCGATGGCGAGCAGCGCGAGCTCGCCCGGCAGATCGGCGGCGCGCTGGATTCCACCACCGACCTGCTGGGCACGCTGCTGGACATGTCGCGGCTGGAAGCGGGTGGACTGGTGCCGGAGCTGCGGGATTTTCCGCTGGCCGAGGTGCTGGATCCGCTGGTCGCGCAGTTCGACGTGCTCGCCCGCGAGCGCGGCCTGCGCCTGCGCCACGTGCCCACCCGCGCGTGGGTTCGCAGCGACCCGCAACTGCTGCGCCGCGTCCTGCAGAATTTCCTGGCCAATGCGGTCCGCTACACCGCGAGCGGCAGCGTGCTGCTGGGTGTGCGCCGCGATGGCGATGCGCTGCGCATCGAGGTCCACGACACCGGCCCCGGGATCGAGCCGGTGCGCTTCGACGCGATCTTCGAGGAGTTCCGCCGCGGCGAGGATGCACCGGGGCAGGGGCTTGGCCTGGGCCTGGCCATCGCCCGCCGCATCGCGGTCCTGCTCGGTTCCGATGTCGACCTGCACAGCAGGCCCGGGCGCGGCAGCCGCTTCGGCATCGAGGTGCCGCGGGTGGCAGCCATGCAGCCCCATCGCAATGCGAAGCGCGGCCTGGCGGGCCTGCGCGTGCTGCTGGTGGACAACGAACCGCAGGCGCTGGAGGCGTTGGCCAGCGTGCTGCGAGGCTGGGGATGCGAGGTGCGTGCCGTGGCCGATGGCGACGCCGCGCGCGTCGAGCTGTCGCGCGGCACCGCCGACCTCTGGGTCTTCGACTACCACCTCGACCATGGCGATGACGGCGTGTCCCTGCGCCAGCGCCTGTCCCTCGAGTTCGGCAACGTGCCCTGCCTGATCCTGAGTGCCGACCAGACGGGGGCCGTGCGCAGCGCCGCGCAGGAAGCCGGCTTGCCCCTGCTGGTGAAGCCATTGCGTCCGTTGGCGCTGAAGTCGGTGCTGGACCGAATGCTGGCGGCGCGGGGTGTGGCGTAGCTCGCCATGGGTGCCCGTTCGGCCGCAAATTGTTGATTTGATTGGCGTTAGGGCATTCGCCTTATGGTCGCCGGCAGAGGCGGCGCCCACGATCGGAGCCTCCCGACCGAGAGAGCCTGCCATGCGCAACGTGCTGATCTACGATGCCCCCACCCGAGTGTTCCACTGGTTGTTCGCGGGGTTTTTCGCCGCGGCGTTCGCCATCGCGAACCTGGTCGATGACGAGTCGGCGCGATTCTCGCTGCACATGCTGGCGGGGCTGTGCATGGTGTTCGTGCTGCTGCTGCGGATCGTCTGGTCGCTGGTCGGGACACGCCATGCCCGCGCAAGCGATCTCGTCCTGAACCCCGCGCGATTGTTCGGCTATTTCAGGGACATGGTCTCGGGTCGTGGCAAGGAATGGGCCGGCCATAACCCGGCCTCCAGCTGGGCCGCGGTGACGATGGCCAGCCTGGCGCTGGGCCTTGGCATCACCGGCACCCTGATGGCGACCGGCGGCGAATCCGGGTCGGTCAAGGAACTGCATGAGTTGCTGGCCAATGGCTTCCTGGCCGTGGTCCTGCTCCACCTGGGCGGCGTGGTGGTGCATGCACTGCGGCATCGCGACCGCCTGCCATCGAGCATGCTCACCGGCAGGAAGCAGCTGCGCGCCGACGGATACGCGCCGATCCGTCCGCTGCCGCTCGCCGGCCTGGCCTTCCTTGCCTTGACCGTCCTGTTCATCGGCCATCTCGCGCGGACCTATGATGCGCAGGCGCGCACCGTCGACGTATTCGGCATCACCCTGCAGTTGGGCGAAAACGAGGATAGCCATGCATCCGGCGACACCGAAGAAGACGAGCACGAAGATCGATAGTCCTGCCCAGCGCGCCGGCACCGAGCCGCCGGTGCGCGGCCTGCAGGGCGCCGAACGCGCGGTGATCGCCGCGGTGCTGGCCCTGATCGCACTGCTAGCCGGCCTGGACCTGCTGGTC
>DAOOCX010000097.1:0-8012 GCA_035408605.1 Thermomonas sp.
GGCAGCAGCGCCAGCGCGGCGACCACGATCAGCATCCGCCACCACACCAGCGGCAGCGCGGGAAGGGTGATCAGCTTGCCGAGGATCGCGGTGAAGCCCCACAGCAGCACGCAAAGATGGATCTGCCAAAGGGCGCGAGTGGTGTCGCGGTTGCTCATGCGCGCATTATCGCCGCACGGAGGCGATGCCATGGGCCGCGAGTACCTCGATTACCTGCACGACCTGTTCTCGGCGTTCGCGCCGGTCACCACGCGCGCGATGTTCGGTGGGCATGGCGTCTATCGCGATGGGGTCATCATCGCCATCGTCATCGATGAACTCCTCTACCTCAAGGTCGACGACCAGACCCGCGCCGCGTTCGAGGCCGAAGGCTGCGCGCCCTTCGTGTACGAAGCACAGGGCAAGCGCGTGCCGATGAGTTACTGGACCGTGCCGGACGAAGCGCTGGATTCGCCGCAGGAGTTCAGGCCTTGGGCGCAGCGGGCGTGGGAGGCGGCGTTGCGCAAGCCCAAGGCGAAGCCGAAGAAGCGGAAGGCATCGAAGAGGAAAATGGGGTCAGAGTAGAGTTTTGCGGGCGAGATGCATGAGTAGCGGAAATTCATCCTCGCAAAATCTACTCTGACCCCATTTTCTGCTCGCTGGTCGCCTTGCGCCCCTGAGCCCGCCCTAGCCAGAGCCCCAGCATCGCCCAGGCCAGCGCCAGCGGCACCACCACGGTGACCAGCCCGCCCAGTGCCATGCCCAGCCGACCAAGCAGGCCCTCCACCTGCGCACCCGCCACGTCGCCGCCGCGATAGACGAAGGTGTCGATGACCGCCTTGGCCTTGTACTTGTCCTCGCGGCTGATCACGGTGAACAGCGCCTCGCGCGCGGGGCGGGTGAGGCCGCGTTGCACCGCCTTGTTCAGCGCTTCCAGCAGCACCAGCGCGGCGAACGACCCGAAGATCGCCAGGCCGATGAAGCCCAGCGCGTTGGCGATCGGCAGCAACGCCAGCGCGAACGCCAGGCCGAAGCGGCGGATGACGTGGCCGGTCAGGGTCAGCTGCAACAGCAGCACCGCGACCTGCGTCCACATGTCGATGCTGGCCAGCAAGCCGGTGCGCGCGTCGAGGTCGCTCTCCGCGGCGGCGACCATCTGCAGGCGGGTGAAGTAGACGAAGGTGGCGACGATGGTCATCGCCAGCACATAGCCGGCGATGCCCAACAGATAAGGCGATGAAAACACCGCGCGCAACCCGGCCCAGGCGCTGCCGCCGATGCGCTGTTCGCCGTCGCGCACGTCGTCCACCTGCGTCGGGGTGGTGGCGCGGTCGCCGGCGATCCGCACCAGCCACCAGGCCAGCGCGATGCCCAACAACAGGAAGCCCGCCGCGACCAGCAACAGCGCAGGCGTACCCAGCAGCTCGGAAAGCTGCGATGCGAGCCAGGGCCCGAAGATCGCGCCCAGGGTGCCGCCCACCGCGATCAGCGCGAACAGGCGTTTGCCCTGTTCGCTGCTGAAGCGATCGGCCAGCAGGGCCCAGAACACCATGGTCACGAACAGGTTGAACACGCTGAACCAGACATAGAACACCTGCCCGCTGCGTGCGCCGACGGCGCCCGGTGCGAACACCAGCAAGCCCCAGAACCCGGCCAGACTCAGCGCGAAGAAGCCATAGGTCGCGCTGATGAACTGCAGGCGCCTGAGGCGGCTCACCAGCCAGCCGAACAGCGGGTTCACCAGCAGCGTGACCACGGCGGTGCCGATGAACAGCCAGCGGATGCTCTCGATGCCGCGTTCCATGCCCAGTGCGTCGCGCGCCGGCCGCAGCATCTGCAGCGCGGTCAGGATGCAGAAGAAGAACAGCCCGGCGACCAGCACGGGCGCCAGCTCGCCGCGCCGGAGGTTGAAGAGGCCGGCGATCCGCTGCTGCAGCCGGGCGTACCTGGGTCGATGCGTGTCCATGCCGCAGACGATGCCGCCGCCACCGACCGGGGGCGAAGTGCCGGACGGCACATGCCCTCCGGCAGGGATCAGCCCCGCGCGAGCAGTGCGGTCAACGCCATCGCCGCCGCCGGGTTGCGTTCCTTGGCCGCACTGATGAACTGGATGAAGACGTCGCGCGGTTCGTGCGTCGGCACTGCGTCGGTGATCTTCGGCAGGTCGCCAGGCTCGCCGCCGCTTGCCCACAGGCGTGCGCGTGCGGCCCAGCCCTCGAGTTCGCCAAGCGGGTAGCCGGTGGCGATGTCGCTGCGCGAACGCATCAGCCGCGCGTAGACGAACTCCGCGGTGACGTCGGCGAACGAGGGATGTTCCGGCGAGTCGGTGAACACCGTGGCGAAACCATGCTTGCGCGCAAGCGCAATGAAATCGGCATCGATGAAGGCCGCATCGCGCACGTCGAGGACATGCCGCAACGCACGACCCTCGACCGTGCGTGGCAGCAGGTCGCAGAAGGCTTCGAACGCATCGCGCTGCAGCGTGAGCCCGGCATCGAACTGCCACAGCAGCGGGCCCAGCCTGTCGCCCAGGGTGCCGATGCCACCGATGAAATCCTCGACTTGCGGACCGGTCCTGGCCAATGCCTTCGACTGCATGATCCGCATCGGTGCCTTCACCGAGAAGACGAAGCCGTCCGGCGTTTCGTCACGCCATTTCGCATACGTCGCGGGTTTCTGCGCGCCGTAGTAGGTGCCGTTGATCTCGATGCAGCTCAGGTGCCGGCTGGCGTATTCCAGCTCGCGGCGCTGGACGAGGCCCTTCGGATAGAAATTGTCGCGCCACGGCGCATACGTCCAGCCGCCGATGCCGCACCGGATGCCATCGACGGCGCCAACCCGTTGCGAGGTCCAGTCGTCGGTATCCGGGAACAGGCTCATGACGGCGACTGTTCCGCCCACGGATCGTAGCTGCCGAACCACCAGTAATGCCCTTCCGGATCCTTGCACGCATACCCACGTCCGCCGTACGGCTGGTCGGCGATGTCGATGACGATGGTTGCGCCTGCCGCGACTGCACGGGCGTAATGCGCATCGGCATCGGCCACGATCACGCAAGCGCTCTGGGTTTCGCGGCCGCCGATCTCATCGGGCTGCACGATCGCCTTGCCCCATTCGCCGGCGTTGCTGGTCGAGCCGAGCATCACCATCCCGTTGCCATACACCAGCTGCGCGTGATGGACGGTGTCGCCCTCGGCATACACCGCGTGCTGTTGGAAGCCGAACGCCTCGCACAGCCACTCGATCATGCCCAGCGCATTGCGGTAGCGCAGGCAGGGAATGATGGAGGCCCTGGTGTTCGCGGGCTGGGACATGGCGGTGCTCCACGGACGGGACGTGCGAGCGTACATCGCTGGGCCGATGCCGGCAGGCGTGACCTGTGGCCATCGACGCCGCCCGCCGTGCTGGCGATACTCGGCGGGTCGCCAACGAAGGATTCCGCATGCGCCTGCTTCCGATCGTCGTCGTCCTGGCCGTCGCACTTGCCGGTGCGCCCGTGCAGGCGCAGCAGTCGCCGCCACCGATCCGCATCGACGACACCATGGTGCCGCTGGCTGCGCCGCTGCCGGATGCGGCACGGATGGCGCGCTTCGATGCCTTCGTCGCTGCGGTGCAGAAGCAGTTCGACGTGCCCGGCGTGGCGGTGGCCATCGTCAAGGACGGGCAAGTCGTGCTGGAGCGCGGCTACGGCGTGCGCAAGCTCGGCGAACCCGCGAAGGTCGACGCGCACACCATGTTCGCGATCGCGTCCAACACCAAGGCGTTCACCGCGGCGGCGCTGAACATGCTGCAGGACGAGGGCAAGCTGAAGACCACGGATCGCGTCATCGACCACTTGCCCTGGTTCCGCATGAGCGATCCCTACGTGACCCGCGAGATGCGCATCCGCGACCTGCTGGCGCATCGCAGCGGCCTGAGCCTGGGCGCGGGCGACCTGCTGTACTGGCCGACCACGAGCTACACCACGCGGGAAGTCGCCGAGCGCTTGAAAGACGTGCCGCTCACCGGCGGATTCCGAGAGCAGTACGCCTACGACAACATCCTGTTCGGCGTGGCGCAGCTGGTCATCGAAGAAGCCTCCGGCATGCCGTACAAGCATTTCCTTGACCGCCGCATCTTCCAGCCGCTGGGCATGGCCGAGACCCGCTACAACAGCGACGACCTCAAGCCTGGCGACAACGTGGCGACCGGCCACGCCAAGTTCGATTTCAAGGACCTGCGCCCGGTCGGCGTGACCAGCTGGCGCAATGTGTCCGGCGCCGGCGGCCTCTATTCCAGCGTGCATGACCTGTCGAAGTGGATGAACGTGCAACTCGCGGGTGGTGTTTACGCGGGCAGTGGCGATGCGGCGAAACGCCTGTTTTCCGACGCGCGCCAGCGCGAGATGTGGACGGTGCTGACCCCGATCCCGGTCGGCAAGTCCTCGGTGCCCGGCCTGGCCGCGATGACCCCGAATTTCATGGGTTACGGACAGGGCTGGAACCTGTCCGATTACGCCGGCGAGCGGCTGGTCTGGCACACCGGCGGCTGGCCGGGGCAGGTGTCGCGGCTGACCCTGGTGCCCGGCGAGAAGCTCGGCGTGGTCGTGCTCACCAGCGGCGAGGTCGGCCAGGCCTTCCACGCGATCACTTACGAAGCGCTGGACATGATGCTGGGCCGCAGCGGCAATGACTGGCTGCAGGCCTACGGAGAGTCGTTCGCCCGTGCGCAAGGCAATGCCGACGAGGACTGGAAGAAGCATGTCGCGGCGCGCGACGCGACATCCAAACCGTCACTGGCGCTGGCGAACTACGCCGGCACCTACCGCGATCCCTGGTACGGCGACGTGCTCATCCGCCAGGGCGCGAAGGGACTGGAGATGCAGTTCACGAAGACCGCGGAACTGCTGGGCGACATCGAACACTGGCAGCACGACAGCTTCATCGTGCGCTGGCGCGACCGCGGCCTGAACGCCGATGCCTTCGTCAACTTCAGCCTGGACCCCGACGGCCGCATCCGCGAACTGCGGATGGAACCGATCTCGCCGCTGACCGACTTCAGCTTCGACTTCCAGGACCTGCGCCTGGCCCCGGTGAAGTAACCCGTCTCCGGCCGTCAGGCATCGCCCCCGGCCGCCGCGGCTTCGGCACGGGTGCCGGGCTTGCTGGCGTGGCGGGGGATGTGGTCCTCGTCCAGCAGGGCTTCGATGCGGATGAAGACTTCGGCGCGCGAGAACGGCTTCTTCATGAAGTCGTCGGCGCCGATGCGCTGCACGTAGAACTGTTCGGTCGCCTGTGCGTTGCCGCTGATCATGATGATCGGCAGGTGCTTGGTGATCGGGTCGCGGCGCAGGGTGCGCAGGGCGTTGAAGCCGTCCATCCCGGGCAGGACGATGTCCAGGAAGATGAGGTCGGGCACTTCGCGGCGGGCGATCTCGATGCCGCTTTCGGCGTCGAAGGCCTCCAGGACCACCAGTTGGTTCTGCTGCAGCATGCGCTTGAGCAGGGCGACGATCGTCGGCGAGTCGTCGATCACCAGCACGCGGGTGCCGGGCCGGGCGTGGCGGCGGCTTCGTTCGCGACGTTCGGGGCCGTCGTGCTCGGGCTGGGCGGGTTCCGCGACAGTTGGAGCGACTTCGGTATCGACTTCGGCGGGGAACTCGACCGGCGCCGGGATCGCGGGTTCGCGCGCCGCAGGTGCGGCGGCGGGCACGGATGCGGGCGCTTGGTTCGGCACCAGCCCTGGCGGCAACACCAATGGCTTGCTGGCCGGCTTGGCGGCCGGCTTGCGCTTGAAAAGATCGAAGAAGGCCACGCCGTTCCCCCTGGTTGGCTCGTGGACAATCTTAACCGAACGGCCTGCCCGGGCGGACCCGGGCAGGTGGCAGGCGCGGGATCAGCGGCGCGCGTGCTGGTCCGCGGCCAGCGCGGACATGGCGTACAGGCGGGCGATGCGGCCCCAGGCGAGTCCTGCGGCGATGCCGCAACCCAGCAGCATCGCCAGCAGGAAGCCGCCGATGCCGGCGCCGCCGGCGAACTGGCGCAGCCAGGCGAAGAGCAGGGCCAGCGCGAGGCCCAGCGCCGTGGTCACCAGCCAGGCCAGCAACACGGCGATGGGGCGGCGGGCCAGCAGCTTGAGGCCACGCCACCAGGCCTTGAGGGCAGATCGCAGGCGACCGTCGGTGGCCAGCCAGCCGCGCCCGGCTTCCAGGCTGGCGTGGGCCAGCACGAACAGCACACCGCCCACGACGAAGGCGATGTTGCGGCCGGTCGTCACCGCGGAGGCTTCGATCGCGTGTTCATGCGCACTTTCGTTGGCGCCGATGATCACCGACATCACCATCAGGGCCAGGCCCAGCGGGATCGCCGACCACAGCAACATCCGCAGCAGCGGGCCGTACTCGGACAGTGCGCCGCGCAGCAGGTCGCCGAAACCGGGGCGCGTGCGCGAACGGATCGCGGCGAGGGTGGCGCCGGCCAGCAGCGGCGAGAGCAGCAGCATCAGGACCGCGGCGACGGTGGTGCTTTCGCCGAGCACGCCGAGCGGCGCGGTGCGCGACATCAGCAGGTCGAGCAGCGGGATCGGGGCCTGGCCGCTGGCGATCGCCTTGGCCTGCACCGAATGGTTGAGGCCGTCGGCCAGCCAGTTCCACGCGGGCAGGGCAGCGATCAGTGCGCAGGCGAGGCTGGCGCCGATCCACAGCAGCCACAGGCGCCACTGCATGGCGCCGCGCAGGCCTTCGCCAAGGGCGGAGCGGACGGAGAGCGAAGTCGGTCGGGTGGTGGACATGGTCGGCGCCTCAGACGAAGGACAGCAGCGCGAACAGCGACTGCAGGAGCGAGGTGAAGTCGCCGAACCAGCGACGCGCGGCGCTGCCATCGGCCTCGACGGTGCGGCTGTCGTTGAGCTCGGACAGGTCGGTGCGGATCAGGTCGTCCGGATCCAGTTGCGCGGATACCGCCTTGGACGCGGTCACGAACTCGAAGCGCTGCCAGCTCCCGCTGGCCGTCACTGGCAGGTCGCGCTTGCTGCCGTCGGCGAAGCGCACGCGCAGCACCTGTGGCACCTTCTGGCCGTCGCGCCGCACGACCACGCGGGTCTTGTACGGGAACGCGCCTTCCCATTCCTTCGCGTCCGGGTGCTTGGCCTTCCATGCCTTGCGGCGGTCCTCGATCGCCTTGGCCAAGGCCTTGCTGCCGACCAGGACCTGCTTGCCGGCGTGCGTCCAGTACCCCGGCTGCGGCAACAGTTCGGCGGTCTGGATGCTGGCCACGCGGTCGTCGACCAGGCCGGTGCCGTAGATGAACGCATCGAAATGCGCCTCGACGATGTCGCGGCGGCCGGTGCCCTCGGCCAGCGCTTCGCGCAGGTCGGCCAGCGACGGGTGGCGGAACTTCCAGCGCTCGTAGTACAGCTTCATCGCACGTTCCATCGCCGGGGTGCCCACCAGCGCCTCGATCTGCCGCATCACCGTGGCGGTGCGCGAATAGACGGTGCCATAGCTGCCGCTGGAGAGGCGCGACCAGCTGTTGTCGCCCAGCGCGTCGGCCGGGTCGGCCAGGCTGGCGCCCAGTCGCTCCATGTCGAACGGCGTCAGCTTGGTGCCGATCCCGAGCGCCCGCAGGAACGGCGTGGTCAGGATCAGGTCCTGCTTGCGCCCGCTCATCATCCGCTGGTCCCAATACTCGTTCATGCCCTCGTCGAGCATGGGTTCCTCGAACTCGTTGGAGGCCAGGATCCCGTAGAAGTAGCCGTGGCCGAACTCGTGCACGGTGACGAAATCCAGGGCGAAGCGACCGAGCGTGCCCGGCTCGTCCTGGCTGGTGCTGTCGGCGGTGAAGAAGGTCGGGTATTCCATGCCGCCGGCTTCGTCGGCGCCGTACGGCGGCACCACCGCGGTGGCCGTGCCGTAGGGATATCCACCCAGCGTCTTCGAGAAGTAATCGAGCGAGTCGATGGTCGCCTGCAGCACCGGTTCCGCGTTCGAGGCGTAATCGGGTGTGTACAGCACGCTGACCTGCACCGGCCCGTTGGGTCCGTTCCAGGTCTTGACC
>DAOOCX010000098.1:0-7968 GCA_035408605.1 Thermomonas sp.
TCAGCGAGAAGACCGTGGAAAAGCACATCGCCAAGGGCATGCGCCTGCTCGCCGACCATCTGCATGGCGGCGGCGAGGACACACGCATGCAGAAACCCGCCACAGACAACCGTGATGGACAGCAACGCGCCGACTGACCATCCGCCCGGCGACAGCCGGACGATCGAGCAGCGCGCGGCCGAGTGGCTGGCACGGCGCGAGTTCAACGCGTGGGCGGACGAGGACGAACACGCGCTGCAAGCCTGGCTGGATGCCGATACCGGTCACCGGGTCGCGTTCCTGCGCCTGCAGGCGGCCTGGTCGGAAAGCGACCGGCTGCAGGCACTGGCCGCGGGCTGGAAACAATCGGGGCCGCCGCCACGCGGCTACTGGACAACGCCTGCCGGCGAACGCATCGAACTGACGCCGCGCCAGCCGGCACGGCGTCAGCGCTTACCGCGTTTCGCCGCCGCCGCGGTGCTGTTGATCGCGTGCACGCTGGTCACCGGGCTGGGCTGGCGCGCGTACAACCGCGTCGACAGCGCGCACCTGCAGACGGCACTGGGGGCCACCGGGACCTTGCCAATGGCCGACGGCTCGCAGGCGATCCTGGCCAGCGACAGCCGCATCGACGTGCGCCTCTCTCGCCGCCAGCGGCATGTCGCGCTGGAACAGGGCGAGGCCTTCTTCAGCGTGGCCAAGGATCCCGGCCGCCCGTTCGTGGTCGCCGCCGGCGGGCACGACGTGGCCGCGGTCGGCACCCGGTTCTCGGTGCGCCGCGACGGCCCCGACCTGCGGGTGGTGGTGACCGAAGGCACCGTGCGCCTGGAATCCCGGGCCACCGGTGCCGCCGCGCGGCCGGCCTCGCTGCTGCCTGCGGGCAGCATCGCGATCGTCCACGGCGAGGACGTGCTGCTGCGCAGCGTGGCGCTGGAGGACGCCGAGCGCCTGCTCGACTGGCGCCAGGGCCTGCTGGCCTTCCGCGATACCACGCTGGCCGAGGCCGCCGCCGAGTTCAACCGCTACAACGCGCGCAAGCTTGTGATCGGCGATGCCGAGGCCGGCGCGCTGCGGATCGGCGGCAGCTTCCGCGCCGACAACGCCACCGGCTTCGTGCGCCTGCTCGAACAGGGCTTCCCGGTGCATGCCGAGGAGCGCGGCGAGCGCATCGTGCTGCACAGCCGTTGACGATGCCTTGCATGCCGGCGGGGGGATTTCGCCGGCTCGTTCGTCCTGATCATCGAAGCGCCGCAGACAAGGCGCATGGGGAACCGTCTTGAAACCATCACGTCCGTTGCGTGCCTTGCTGCTGTCCCTGGCCTGTACCGCCGCGCTTGCCGCGCAGGCGCAGACCGCCCCCCGCGTGGACATCCCCGCCGGCGACCTCGCCGCCGCGCTGGATGCCTACGCCCGCCAGTCCGGCACCCAACTGGTGTATCGCGCCGACCAACTCCGTGGCGCGCGCAGCCCCGGCGTGCAGGGCCAGCCGGCATCGCCGCAGGCGCTCGACGCCCTGCTCAAGGGCAGCGGCTACCGCGCCCAGCGCGATGGCTCCGGCGCCGTGGTCATCGTGCCGCAGGCGGCTGCGAAACCGGCAGCGGCCGCACCCGCCCGGCCGCGCGCCGCGCAGGCGGCCCCGCCGCCATCGACGCCCGCGGATACGCCGGTGACCGACCTGCAGACCGTGCAGGTCACCGGTTCGCGCATCCCGCGTGCGCAGGTCGAAGGCCCGGCGCCGATCACCCTGATCACCGCCGAGCAGATCCAGGCCGCGGGCCTGACCTCCGTGCCGGACGTGCTGCGCTCGCTCAGCCAGAACAGCGGCAGCGTGCAGGGCCAGCAGAACACCACCAGCGCGCAGTCCACGCCGGGCGCGCAAGCCGTCGACCTGCGCGGCCTCGGCCCGAACCACACCCTGGTGCTGATCAACGGCCGCCGCATCGCCGACTTCCCGCTGCCGCTCAACAGCCGCAGCAACTTCACCGACATCGGCAACATCCCGCTGGGCATGATCGACCGGGTCGAAGTGCTCACCGGCAGCGCCTCGGCGGTGTACGGCTCGGACGCGATGGCCGGCGTGATCAACTTCATCCTGAAGAAGTCCACCGACGGCACCATCATCGACTACCGCTACGGCGACACCCAGCGCGGCGGCGGCGAATCGCACCGGCTGTCGCTCACCACCGGCTTCGAGCGCGGCGACTTCAGCGGCATCGTCGGCCTGGAATTGCTCGACAAGCGCCCGCTGTGGGGCTACGACCGCGACATCCAGGACTCGACGCTGGACGCGCCGACCTCGCGCCGGCGCCTGCCGCGCCTGGTCGCGCAGCGCTACGACTGGGACGACGACGTCAACATCGGCCCGGCCGACGATTGCGCGGCGATGTCGGGCCTCAACGAAGGCACCACCGTGCTTTCCGAAGACCGCTGGGGCGAACCACTGTGCGGCAGCGAGCGCGCGATCGCGTATCGCACCATCCAGAACCAGCGCAAGGGCGCGAATGTCTATGGCGCGCTGGAGTACCGCTTTTCCAGCGGGCTGGCGTGGTTCGCGGATTTCCAGCTGGGCCGGCAGACGGTCAAGCTGCTGACCGGCACCAATGGCAACGACGTGGCCAGCGACCACATGGGCTGGGAATTCCACGACCCCAACTCGACCGACAACAACGACAAGATCTTCTTCAATGCGAACACCGGCCACTACGAGATCTGGTCGCGGCAGTTCGCGCCGGAGGAAGTCGGCGGCCTCGAAAACCGCATGAACAGCACCACCCAGAAAACGTTCGCGATCACCACCGGCTTCAACGGCACGATGGGCGAGGACTGGACCTGGGAAGCGGCCTACAACCACTCCGAATACAAGGCCGTGGTGAAGATGCCGCGCATCAACGCCGCCGCGGCCAATCGCTACTTCCTGGGCGAACGGCTGGGTTACGACGATGACGGCTATGCGATCTACCGCCCCGACCCGACGCGCCTGTTCACCCCGCTGACCCCGGGCGATTTCGCCAGCATCGGCGCGATGTCCACCTGGCACCCGGTCGCCAAGAACGACAACGTCAGCTTCACCGCCAACACGCCGTCGCTGTTCACCATGCCCGCCGGCGACGTCGGCTTCGCCGGCGCGATCGAGTACGGCAACCAGTCGTACCGGATCAACCCGGATCCGCTCGCACTCACCGCGGACGCCTACTACGGGCCGCGCTACGGCGACGGTCGCGGCAGCCGCGACCACTGGAGCGCGGCGGGCGAATTGCGCGTGCCGCTGCTGCAATCGCTGCAGGCGAGCGTGGCCGGCCGCTACGACATGTACAGCTACGGCGACAAGGATCCGGGCAAGTTCACCTACAGCCTGGGCCTGGAATGGCGTCCGCTGGACACCCTGCTGGTGCGTGGCTCCTACGGCACCGGCTTCCGCGCGCCCGACATGCACTACCTGTTCGCCGGCAACGACTACTACCGCACGGTCTCCACCGACTACTACCAGTGCCGCACCGAGGAACCCGGCTACAGCGATGCCGACTGCTACGACGACGGCAGCTGGGACGTGAACACCTTCGACGTCTACAAGGGCAACATGCAGCTGGACGTGGAAACCAGCAAGTCGTTCACCGCCGGCTTCGTCTGGTCGCCCTCGCCGAACTTCGACCTGGCGGTGGACTACTACCAGATCCGCATCGCCAACCAGGTGCAGTCGCAGAGCCGCGAACTGTTGCGGGCGACGGAAGCGAACTGCCTGCTCGGCGTGACCGATGGCGGCGTCGCCGTGGACATCAATTCGCCGACCTGCGTGGATGCGCTGGCGCGCGTGGTCCGCGAGGATCCCAACGATCCCTTCAGCACGATCACCAGCGTCCTGTTCGCCCCGATCAACATCGCCAACGAGGAAACGTCGGGCATCGACGTGACCGCCAACTACCGCCTGCAGACCGCCAGCGCCGGCGATTTCCGCTTCACCGGCAACTACACCTGGGCGCACCGCCACAACCGCGTGCTCTACCCGGGCGATCCGGAAGAAGACATGCTGGACCTGAGCTTCAGCGCCACCACCCTGCCGCGCACCAAGGGCAACGTGGGCGTGGACTGGGACAAGGGCGCGTGGGGTGCCGGCCTGTTCGGCAACTACGTGGGCCGCGTGGCCAACTACAACAACGATGCGTGGACCGGCGCCACCTGGCGTTTCAACGGCAGCGCGCGCTACGACATCAGCGACCACCTGCGGGTCTCGCTGTCGGTCAACAACCTGCTCGACAAGATGCCGCCCCGGGACGCGACCTGGGCCAACTACCCGTACTACGACACCTCGTGGTTCGACAGCATGGGTCGCAGCTACTACCTGCAGCTCACCTGGAAGCTCGGCGGCAAGCCCCTCTGAACACCCCCCGCGTCGTGACACTTGGAGCCCCGGCATGCCGGGGCTTTTTTTTCAGTCGGCGGGCTGCTGCACGTCGTGGTTGCGGCCCTTGTAGGGCTTGTACCAGCGCTGGATGCGGGCGATGTCGGCGTGCATGTCGTCGGTCAGTTCGAACAGCGGGCCGATGCCGACCACCTTGTTGGCGTAATCGAAATACGCCGCCACCACCGGCACGCCGGCGGCGCGGGCGATATGCCAGAAGCCCGGCTTCCAGCGGTCGACCGGTTTGCGCGTGCCTTCCGGGGCGATGGTGAACCACATGCGGTCGGCATTGCGGATCGCCATCACCGCCTGTTCCACCACGCCATGGGCGGCGCTGCGATCGACCCCGATCACGCCCTGCCACTTGGCGAGCGGCCCGAACAGCGGCGCCTTCACCAGCGCCTCCTTGCCCAGGATCGACAGCTTCACGCCCATCGCCAGCTTCACCGCGGCACCCCACACGCCGTCCCAGTTGGACGAATGCGGCGCCGCGATCAGCACGAACTTCGGCAGGTCGGGAAACGTACCGACCATGCGCCAGCCGCCAAGCCGCAACACGGTGCGGCCCAGCCCTTCCACGAATCGGTTGCGCGGCATCCGCGGCGCATTGGGCGGCAATGCCACCACCACGTCGTCATGTGCTTGCGCGTTCAATCCCAACCCCGTCCCGTGCGGCCCTGCTTGATCGTCGCACGCCCGCGCTTCTCGCCCAACCGGCGTTCCTTCGCCCCGCGCGATGGCTTGGTGGCGATGCGCGGCTTGGGCGCATGCAGCCCGCCTTCGATGAAATGCGCCAGCCGCTCGCGTGCATCCTGTCGGTTGCGCTCCTGGGTGCGGAAGCGCTGCGCGGCGAGCACCAGCACGCCCTCGTTGGTCATGCGCCGGTCGCGCTTGGCCAGCAGGCGCTCGCGCACCGGCTCCGGGAGCGAGGGCGACTGCGCCACGTCGAAGCGCAATTCGACCGCGGTGGCGACCTTGTTGACGTTCTGCCCACCCGGCCCCGACGCCCGCACGAAGCGTTCGATGAGTTCGTCGTCGTCGATGGAAAGGTGGCCGACCTGCATGGCGCAATTGTAGGGCGGTTGCCATTCGCCGACCGGGTTGGGACGATGCCGCACCTTTTCCCCCGGAACCCGCCATGCGCCTGCTCGGCCTTGCCTTCGCCCTTGCCCTGTCCACCGCGTTCGCCACGCCGGCCTTCGCCGCCGATCCGGCACCCGCGCCGCAACAACAGGCCTCCGCCGCCGACATCGACCGCCTGCTGGAGGTGATGGACATGGAGACGATGATGGCCGGCATGATGGCGCAGATGTCCAACGTGCAGGCGCAGATGGTCGACGAGGCCTTCGGCAAGGAACTGTCCGACGCCGACCGTGCGCGCATGCAATCGGTCACCGCGCGCACCCAGGCCTTGGTGGAGAAGAGCATGTCCTGGACCGCCATCGAACCGATCATCCGCAAGGTCTACCTGCAGCTTTTCAGCAAGCCGGAAGTGGACGCGATGATCGCGTTCTACGGCAGCACCGAAGGCGCCTCGATCCTGCGCAAGTCGCCGCAGGCGATGACCCTGACCATGCAGGAAATGCAGCCGCTGATGATGCGCTTGATGGAAGACATCAAGGTCGACATCGACAACGAAGTGAAGGCGCGCAAGGACTGACGGCGGCGCCGTAGCCGGCTTCAACGCGGCGCGGCGTCGAACAGCGCCAGCGCCTTGGCGAATTCCGCATCCACCGGCGCATGCGTTTCGATGCGTTCGCCGGTGTGCGGGTGCACGAACGCCAGCCGCCGTGCATGCAGCAGCATGCGATGGATGCCGAGCATGCGGAAGTTGCGGTTGTGGCGGCCATCGCCGTGGCTGCTGTCGCCGATCAGGTGATGGAACTGGTGCTTGAGATGGCGGCGGATCTGGCGGAAACGGCCGGTCCGTGGCGAGGCGCGCAACCAGGCATAGCGCGAGGTGTCGAAGCCGGCGGAGGGCATCGACAGCTCGCAGCGGCCCAGCACCTCGAAGTCGGTGATCGCCGCCTTCTTCTGCGGCTTGCCGGGTCCGCCATCGAGCGGATGATCGATGGTGAACACCTGCTCCGCCGGCCAGCCGCGGCAGACCGCCCAGTAGTCCTTCTCGACCTCATGCGACATCAGCGTCTTGCCGAGCGCGGAAGCGGTTTCGCGGTCGAAGGCCAGCAACAGGCAGCCGCTGGTGGCGCGATCCAGCCGATGCACCAGGAAGATCGGCTTGCCGAATTGCTCGCGCAGGCGGTCGGCGGCGAAGTCGGTTTCGCCGCGTGCCAGCGCACTGTCATGGACCATCAGCCCGGCCGGCTTGCACACCACCGCGAGTGCGTCGTCGCGGAACAGCACCGGCAAGTCGAGGGTGATGCCGATGTCGGCGAGCGGGCCATCGGGCGCGAGGTCGGTCATGCGCCATTGTCCCGCATCGCGCCGGCACCGAGGCGCTTGCTCAGGGGTGCAGGTCGCCGCCGCAATGCCGGCGTTCCACCTGCAGGGTGGCGTGGTCGATGTCGAAGCGCTCGTGCAGCATCGTCGCCATCGCGTTGCGCACCGCATCCGCATCGGCGTCCTCGTTCGCCAGCAACACATGCGCGGTGAGGATCGGCTCCTTCGACCCCAACGCCCAGACATGCAGGTCGTGCACCGTGGCGACGTCGGGTTGCCAGGACATGGCATCGCGGATCTCGTCCAGGTCCAGGCCGGAAGGCACGCCCTGCATCAGCACGTGGCCGGCGGCGCGCAGCAGCGTCCACGTGCGTGGCAAGACCCACAACCCGATCAACACCGCGATGACCGGATCGACCACGGTCCAGCCGGTGTAACGGATCAGCAACGCGCCGGCGATCACGCCGAGCGAACCGAGCATGTCGCTCCACACTTCCAGGTAGGCACCCTTCATGTTCAGGCTTTCGCCCGCGCCGGCCTGGAGCAACTTCATCGAGACCAGGTTGACGACCAGGCCCAGCACGGCCACCAGCAACATGCCATTCGACTCGACATGCGGCGGCTGGCTGAAGCGGCCGATCGCTTCCCAGAGGATGTAGCCGGCGACCAGGAACAGCAGGCCACCATTGATCAGCGCACCGATCGCTTCCATCCGCGCATAGCCGTAGGTGCGCTTCGCGTCCGCCGGCCTGCGCGCCATCCGCACCGCGAACAGCGAGATCCCCAGCGCCAGCACGTCGGTCATCATGTGCGCGGCATCGGACAGCAGGGCCAGGCTGTTGGTCAGCAGGCCGCCGACCACTTCCACCACCAGGAAGAACAGGGTCAGGCCGAACGCGATCCACAGCGGCCGCTCGAACTTGATCTCGCTGGGCACATGGCTGTGCCCGGCGCCGCCGTGGTGGTGCCGCTCGTGATCGTGCTTGTGGTCGTGGCCTGCGCCCATCCGCCTGCAACCGTGCTTCGCCAGGCCGAACCCTAGCGATGGATGCGCGGGTTACACAATCTCACTTCGCCGGTGCGGCCTCGTCCGCACCCAGCAACGGCAGCACCTGTTGCAGCAATTTCGCCGTGATCTGGTGCGGCTGGCGCTCGTTGTAGTTGGTGGTGGTCACCACCACGACCACGCGCTG
>DAOOCX010000099.1:0-7817 GCA_035408605.1 Thermomonas sp.
GGTGGCGAGTACGGCCCGCGCTGGCACCAAGCCGCGCTGAAGGCCAACCGCCACAAGGCGTATGAAGACTTCGCGGCGATCGCCGACGACCTGGTCGCGCGCAAGATCACCTCCCCGAAGCACCTGGGCACGATGGGCGGCAGCAACGGCGGCCTGCTGATGGGCAACATGCTCACCCAGTACCCGGAGAAGTTCGGCGCGATCGTGGTGCAGGTGCCGCTGCTCGACATGAAGCGGTACAGCCACCTGCTGGCGGGTGCCTCGTGGATGGCCGAATACGGCGATCCGGACACCGCCGACTGGTCGTTCATCCAGACGTTCTCGCCGTACCACCTGTTCGATGCGAAGAAGGACTATCCGCCAACCATCTTCATGACATCGACCAAGGACGATCGCGTGCATCCCGCGCACGCGCGCAAGATGATGGCGATGATGGAAGCTGCCGGGAAGGACGTGCGCTATTACGAGAACATCGAGGGTGGCCACGGCGGCGCGGCGAACAACGCGCAGTCCGCGCACATGACCGCGCTGGCTTACACGTTCCTCTGGCAGCAATTGGCGAAGTAATCGACTCCCTCCCTTGCGAAGGCAGGGGAGGGCTGGGGTGGGGTGCTCTTCCTCCGACGCGAAAGCCAACCCCCTCCCAACCTCCCCCTGCAAGCAGGGGGAGGAGTGCAGGCAGCGTTGCAAACCGTTCCACGGAGCCCCATTCCATGAAGCCCCAAGCCCTTATCGCAAGCCTCTTCCTCATGACCAGCATCGCCAGCGCGCAAACCCCGCCCAGCCCGCCCGACGTGGCGAAGAAGCCGCACGTGGTGAAGGCGCCGCATGGGGCCGAGCGCCAGGACGAGTACTACTGGCTGCGCGACGACAAGCGCGAGGACAAGGCGATGCTCGGCTATCTGGAGGCCGAGAACGCCTATGCCGATACCGTGCTTGCCCCGCTCAAGCCGGTGCAGGGCAAGCTCTACGACGAGATCGTGGCCCGCATCAAGCAGGACGATGCCAGCGTGCCGTTCCGCGAGCGTGGGTGGTGGTATTACAGCCGTTTCGAGGCGGGCAAGGACTATCCGATCCACGCGCGCCGCAAGGACGCCGCCGGCATCGATGCCGGCGCGATCCTCAAGGCCAACGAGGCCGCCGATTTCGCCGGCGAAGAGGTGTTGCTGGACGTCAACGCGATGGCGACCGGCAAGGACTACTACGCGGTCAGCGGGCGCACGGTGAGCCAGGACAACCGCTGGCTGGTGTATGGCGACGACACCAATGGCCGCCGCCAGTACACCCTGCGGATCAAGGACCTGCAGACCGGCAAGGTGCTGGACGATGCCATTCCCGGCACTGCCGGCTACGGCGTGTGGGCCGACGACAACCGGACGTTCTTCTACGTCGAGAACGATCCGGAAACCCTGCTCAGCACCAAGGTGAAGAAGCATGTCGTCGGCACCGATCCGAAGGACGACGTGCTGGTGTACGAAGAACAGGACGATACCTACTACATGGGCATCGGCCGCACCCGCGATGACCAGTACATCGTCATCGCGCTGGACAGCACGGTGTCGAACGAGACGCGCTACGCATCGGCCGCGAATCCGGACGCATTCAAGGTGCTGGCCCCGCGCGCGCGCGACGTCGAATACGACGCCGACCACCATGGCGGTCGCTGGGTGATCCGCACCAACGACGGCGGTGCGAAGAACTTCAAGATCGTCACTGCCGCCGATGGCAGCACCTCGCGCAAGGACTGGAAGGACTGGATCGCGCATGACCCGCAGGTCTATGTCGAGGGCATCGAACTGTTCGATGGTTTCGCCGCGGTGGCCGAACGCTCCGGCGGCCTGGAGCGCGTGCGCGTGCTCAAGGATGGCGGCGGCTCCGAGTACGTGAAGGCCGACGAGAGCGCCTACTCGATGGGCCTGGACGTCAACGCCGAAACCGACACCGACTGGCTGCGCTACAGCTATACCTCGCTGGCGATGCCGGCGACGACTTACGAGCTCAACGTGAAGACCGGCGAGCGGCGCGAACTCAAGCGCCAGCCGGTGCCGGGCTACGACCCCGCGAACTACGTGACCGAACGCCTGTGGGCGACCGCACGCGACGGCGTCAAGGTGCCGGTCTCGATCGTCTACAAGAAGGGGTTCGCCAAGGACGGCAAGGGCGCGCTGCTGCAGTACGGCTACGGCAGCTACGGCGCGTCGATGGATCCGGGGTTCAGCGTCACCACGGTCAGCCTGCTCGATCGCGGCATGGCTTACGCCATCGCCCACATCCGCGGTGGCCAGGAAATGGGCCGCGGCTGGTACGAGGATGGCAAGCTGCTGCACAAGAAGAACACCTTCACCGACTTCATCGACGTCACCGATTTCCTGGTGAAGGAAGGCTATGCCGCGCCGGATCGCGTGGCCGCGCTTGGCGGCAGCGCCGGCGGCCTGCTGATGGGGGCGGTCGCCAACATGGCGCCGGAGAAATACAGCGTGATCCTGTCGCAGGTGCCATTCGTGGACGTGGTCACCACGATGCTGGACGCAAGCATTCCGCTGACCACCAACGAATACGACGAGTGGGGCAACCCGGAGCAGAAGAAGTACTACGACTACATGCTGACCTACTCGCCGTACGACAACCTGAAGGCACAGGCGTATCCGGCGACCTTCGTCGGCACCGGCCTGTGGGATTCGCAGGTGCAGTACTGGGAGCCGGCGAAGTACGTCGCGCGCCTGCGCGACCTCAACACGTCGAGCGAACCGGTGGTGTTCCGCACCAACATGGAAGCTGGCCACGGCGGCAAGTCGGGTCGCTTCCGCCGCTATCGCGAGCAGGCGGAAATGTATTCCTTCATGCTCGACCAGTTGGGTGTCGACGCCGGCAAATGATGCTTGTCTCCCTCCCTTGCGAATGCAGGGGAGGGTTGGGGTGGGGTGCTCTTCTTGCGACGGGTAGAAGGCAACCCCCTCCCAGCCTCCCCCTGCCTTCGCAGGGGGAGGAGCAAAGCCATGACCCGCTGGCTGTGGTGGTTGCTGGCCTATGCCAGCCTCGGGATCGGCATCGTCGGGATCGTGGTGCCGGGCCTGCCAACCGTGCCCTTCGTGCTGCTGGCGGCGTTTGCGGCCGCGCGTGGTTCGCAACGGCTGCATGCGTGGCTGCTGGCGCATCGCCAGTTCGGTCCGATGATCCTGGACTGGGAACGCGAAGGCGCGGTCAGCCGGCGCGCCAAGCGCCTGGCCATCGGCATGATGGCGGCGTGCGCGGTGGTGATGTTCCTGACTGCACCGCAATGGTGGATGGCCGCCACCGGCACCGCGTTCATGGCGATCGTCGCGACGTGGCTGTGGCGGCGTCCCGAGCCGCGACAGTGAGCAAGGCCGCGGGTACACTGCCGGCATGATCAAGCGCCTCGCATTCGCCACGTTCCTGCTCTGCATCCTGGGGGCCTGCGGCAACAAGGGCCCGCTGGTGATGCCGGATCCACCGGCCGACCTGCCCGCCGCGCCTGCGGACGCGCCCGCGCCTGCCACGACTCCGGAAGGCGCCAGCGGAACGCCCGCCCCGCGCCGCTGAGGCGGCGATGCCGCTGCACTTCACCAAGATGCATGGCGCCGGCAACGACTTCGTCGTGCTGGACCTGCGCGATGGCCAATCGCCACCGGATCCCGCCACCTGCGCACGCATCGCCGACCGTCACAGGGGCGTGGGCTGCGACCAGTTGCTGACCGTCGAATCGCCGCGCGAAGCCGGGTCGATCGCGTCGTACCGCATCTGGAATGCAGACGGTTCGCCGTCGGGCCAATGCGGCAACGGCGCGCGCTGCATCGCCGCCTGGCTGGTGCGCGATGGCGCGGCACCGAGGCAGGGGGGGTTCGCCATCGACAGTCCCGCGCGCACGCATCGGGTCGAGGCAGGCGATGACGGTGGGTTCACCGTGGAGATGGGCGCGCCGCGCTTCGAACCCGCCGAGATCCCGCTGGCCGGTTTCGCCCACATGCAGGACGACTACGTGGTGCAGCTCGCGAACGGCGAGCGCATCGAGCACCTGCGCTTCGGCGCGGTGTCGATGGGCAATCCGCATGCGGTGGTCGAAGTCGCCGATGTGGACGCCGCCGACGTCGCCCGCATCGGCCCCGCATTGCAACGGCATGCGGCGTTCCCGGCGTCGGCGAACGTCGGTTTCGCGCAGGTGCTGTCGCCCGGGCACATCCGCCTGCGCGTGTACGAGCGCGGCGTGGGCGAAACCCTGGCCTGCGGCAGTGGTGCCTGCGCCGCGGTCGCGGTGCTGGCGGCGCGCGGCCGCGTGGATGGCGATCGCGAGGTGATCGTCGACCTGCCCGGCGGTCGCCTGCGCATCCGCCATGATCGCCAGGCCGGAACGATGTCCATGGGCGGCCCGGCCGCCTTCGTGTTCGAAGGAACGATGCAGCAAGGGAGCGGTGCGTGACGATGGGCTATGACGACAACAACGAGAAACTCGGTGCGCACGAAGTGGCCACGTGGCTGCGCCGGCACCCGGCCTTCCTGCAGCAGTTCCCCGACCTGGCGCTGACCCTGGTGGTCCCGCGCGAGGACGGCCCTGCCGCATCGCTGGCCAGCTACCAGCTGGACGTGCTGCGCGACAAGAACCGCGAACTGTCGCGGCGCCTGCACGACCTCTACGGCAATGCGCAGGAGAACGAGCGGCTGGCGGTGCGCACGCACCAGCTGACCCTGGCGCTGATGAAGCAGGCCAACGCCGCCGATACCCTGCGTGCCATGGCCGCATCGCTGGCGGAAGACTTCCAGGGCGACCTGGTGCGGATCGTCGCGTTCCATCCGGTCGATGGCGTCGGCGATGTCGACTGGTTGCAGGTGATCGCGCAGGACGATCCGCGCCTGGCCGGCTTCCGCGACATCCTCGGCAGCGGCGAACCGGTCTGTGGCCGCCTGCATCCCGACAAGAACGCCCTGCTGTACGGTCCGCGCGTGGACGAGGTGCAGAGCTCCGCGCTGCTGTCCCTGCCCGGTGTCGGCCTGGTCGCCGTGGGCAGCCGCGATCCCAATCGCTTCTTCCCCGGCATGGGCACGCTGTTCCTGCGCATGATGGGCGAGGCGCTGGCGGCCGGGCTGCAACGGTTCCCGCGCGGATGACATGAACGCGACGGGTCCGGTCGAGGCCTTCCTCGCGCACCTGTCGGTCGAGCGGCAAGGCTCGGCGCATACGCTCGATGCCTATCGTCGCGACCTCGCCGCGTTGCAGGCCTGGGCCGACGCCAACGGCCGCGTGCTGCTCGACCTGCAGGGCGACGACCTGCGCGCCTTCATCGCGTCCGAACACCGCCGCGGCCTGTCGCCGAAGTCGCTGCAACGCCGGCTTTCGGCGTGTCGCAGCCTGTATCGCTGGCTGCTGAAGAACGGCCAGGTCGCGGCCAGCCCGGCGGAGGCGATCCGCGCGCCGAAAGCGCCGCGCAAGCTCCCGCAGGTCCTCGACGTGGACGAAGCCGTGCAACTGGTGGAAGTCGCCACCGATGCGCCGCTGGGCCTGCGCGACCGCGCCCTGCTGGAGCTGTTCTATTCGTCCGGGCTGCGCCTGGCGGAAACCTGCGCGCTGCGCTGGGCCGACCTCGATTTCGACCAGGGCCTGGTCAGCGTGCTCGGCAAGGGCAGCAAGCAGCGCATCGTGCCGGTGGGTTCGCATGCGCGCGCGGCCTTGCAGGCGTGGCGCGATGAATCGGGCGGCACGGATGCATCGCCGGTCTTCCCCGGTCGCGGCGGCAAGCCGATCACCCCACGTGCAGTGCAATTGCGCCTGCGCCAGCTGGCGATGCGCCAGGGCGTGTTCAAGCGCGTGCATCCGCACCTGCTGCGCCATAGTTTCGCCAGCCACATGCTGGAATCCTCGGGCGACCTGCGCGGTGTGCAGGAACTGCTGGGCCATGCCGACATCGCCACCACCCAGATCTACACCCACCTGGATTTCCAGCACCTGGCCAAGGTCTACGACGCCGCGCATCCGCGGGCGAAGCGGAAGTCGGGTGGCTGAGTGCCGGGCGAGGTTCTTGTGGGAGAGGCTTCAGCCCCGAAGCTTTCCTGCAGTCCAGGACAAGGCCCGGGGCTGAAGCCCCTCCCACAACAGCAGGCAGGTAGCTGCCCGCAAGGGGTGGGGCTAACCCCAATTCCCCACCCCGCCGAACGCGCGCAGCGGCTGCAGGATGTGCCAGCTGTCGATGTGCAGGGCGACGTCATACGTCGCATCCAGGCCGCGTCGCTTCACCGCATCGACGAACGCGCCGTAGCGGGCCTCGATGGCTTCCGCCCACCGCGCGATTTCCGGTGCCAGCGGATGGATGCGACGCTGGTACAGCGCCTGCGGCACGTGCACGACGCCGGCGGTTTCCGACAGTCGCAGGCACAGGTCGTAGTCGCTCGCGTCCGCATGCGCGCTGGCGAAGCCGCCGGCATCCCGATACGCCTGCCGACGGAGGACCCGCAGCGGCCCGGTCATGAAATCCAGCAGCAGCGCGTCGGCCGAGTACGGCAATTCGCACAAGGGGCCCGGGCCGAGTACACCACCGTTGGCATCGATCAGCACATGCCGGCTGTAGGCCATGCCGGCAGCCGGATGTTCCGCCAGTGCATCCATCAGCGCGGCGAACGCAGTCGGCTCCAGCGTGTCGTCGCCATCCAGCACGCACAGGAGTTCGCAAGCATTGGTGTCCGCGGCATGCGCGAGTGCGCTCGCTTCGGCCATGTCACTGGTGTCGGCGATCTGCATGCGCGCATCGCCATCGACAGCACGCATCGCGATATCGCGTGCGTTCGCATCGAGTGGGCACAGCGTGGCCTGCCAATCGATGAACGTTTGTGCGCGCAGGCTGTGCAGCGCCGCGGCGAGAAACGGTGCATCACCACGCACCGGCACCAGGGCTTGCAGTGTCGGTGCGCTCATGCACCTTCACCTTGTGGCGATGAAGCATCCTTCGGCCGCAACACATGGCGTGCACGCACGCCCAGCGCCAGCGCGTACTTGCCCTGCAGGCCGCGGCGCTGCAACGCGCGCTGCGCGGCATCGAAGCTCGCGCGCACTTGCCGCAGGCGACTGGCATGGGAAATCGACTCCTTGCGCATGCGGTAGCGGTACAGCGGCTTCGGCAGATGGCCGACCTCGACCCGCTCGGACAGGCGCAGGCAGAGGTCGTAGTCGTAGGCAACCGGCATGCTGGCGTCCACGCCGCCCACCGTGCGATAGGCCTCGGCGCGGATCAGCCTGAACTGGTAGGTGATGAAGTCGACCAGCAGGTTGTGCGCGGAATACGGCCGCTGGAAGCGTCGGCCTGGGGCCAGGTAGCGGCCGTCCTCGGCGACCTCCACATACTCCGAATACGCCATGCCGAGTCGCGGGTTGGCGTGCATGAAGGCCAGCATCGACGACAGCGCATCCGGCTCCAGCATGTCGTCGCTGTCGAGGATCGCGACGTACTCGCCGCGGGCCTCGGACAGGGCGGCGGCGCAGGTCGCGCTGACCCCGCGATTGCGGCCATCGCCGAGCACGCGGAAGCGTGGATCGCGCACGGCGTAACCGGCGGCGATGTCGCCGGAGCCGTCGGTCGATCCGTCATCCCAGAGCAGGCATTCCCAATGCGGGTAGTCCTGCGCCAGCAGGCTGTCCAGCGCCGCCGGCAGGAAGCGGGCGGTGTTGTAGATGGGGACGGCGATGCTGATCAGGTCCGGCATGTCGCCAGTGTGCCCGAAGGCATGCTTGAAGCGCGCGGCCGTGTCCCCACATCGGGGTTTCACAGGAGATGCCGATGGACCCCAGCCAGAATCCCACCGTGTTCCATGCCACC
>DAOOCX010000100.1:0-7774 GCA_035408605.1 Thermomonas sp.
TGATGGCGGGCTTCGACCGCTACTACCAGATCGCGCGCTGCTTCCGCGACGAGGCCCTGCGCGCCGATCGCCAGCTGGAATTCACCCAGCTCGACATGGAGTTCGCCTGGGTCGGCGAGCGTGACGTGCAGGACCTGACCGAGGACATGATCCGCCACGTGTTCCGCGAGGTGATGGGCGTCGAACTGGCCGCCGCATTCCCGCGCATGACCTATGCCGAGGCGATGCGCCGCTACGGTTCCGACAAGCCGGACCTGCGCATCCCGCTGGAGTTCGTGGACGTGGCCGAACAGGTGAAGGGCTGCGAGTTCGCAGTGTTCACCTCCGCGGCGAACGATCCCGACGGTCGCGTGGTCGCGCTGCGCATTCCCGGTGGTGCGTCGCTGTCGCGCAAGCAGATCGACGACTACGCCGCGCACGCGGCCAAGTTCGGCGCCAAGGGCCTGGCCTACGCCAAGATCGACGAGGCCGGTGCGGTCAATTCGCCGGTGGCCAAGTTCTTTGCCGAGGGTGCGTTCGACGCACTGCTCCGGCACGTCGGTGCCGGCAACGGCGACATCGTGTTCTTCGGTGCCGGTGCCTACAACAAGACCAGCGATTTCATGGGCGCGGTGCGGCTGAAGGCCGGCAAGGATTTCAACCTTGTCGCGGATGGCTGGGCACCCCTGTGGGTCACCGATTTCCCGATGTTCGAGTGGGACGACGAAGAACAGCGTTACGTCGCCCTGCATCATCCGTTCACCGCGCCGGCGGTCGATTCCATCGATGACCTGCGCGCGAATGCGAAGACCGCGGTGTCGCGTGGCTACGACATGGTGCTCAACGGCAACGAGATCGGCGGCGGTTCGATCCGCATCCACAACTCGGCGATGCAGTCGGCGGTGTTCGAGCTGCTCGGCATCGGCGCGGAAGAGGCGGAAGGCAAGTTCGGCTTCCTGCTGGACGCGCTGAAGTACGGGGCCCCGCCGCACGGCGGCATCGCCTTCGGCATCGACCGCATCGCCGCGCTGATGGCCGGCAGCGATTCGATCCGCGACGTCATCGCCTTCCCCAAGACCACCACCGCGCAGTGCCTGATGACCGGGGCCCCGAGCGAAGTGCCGGACAAGCAACTGGCCGAGGTGCATGTGTCGGTGCGGGCGCGGGAGTGATGGCCGCTGCCGAGGTGCTGCTACCCGACGCGTGCGAACATCCTGTTCGACGCGTCGCCGCAGGCCATCCATGGCCTGCTTTTCGCAGCACCCCGACAACGTCCATCGGGTGAGTGACATGAAAGAAGCAACCATCCGCCGCGCCACCTCCGATGACGCGCCTGCCCTCGCCGAACTCGGCGCGACGACCTTCATCGAGGCCTTCGGCCAGCTGTATTCGCCGGAGGACCTGCAGGCCTTCCTCGAGGAAAGTCATTCGCTTGCCGCCTACGCGAAGGTGCTGGCGAATCCCGACTACGCGCTGTGGATCGCGGAGAAGGACGGGCGCGCGATCGGCTATGCGCAGGCAGGCCCCTGCGGGCTGCCGCACGACGACGTGCGGCCGGGCGACGGCGAGCTGAAGCGCCTGTACCTGCTGAGGGGCGAGCAGAACGGCGGCGTCGGCCGCGCCCTGTTCGAACAGGCGCTGGCCTGGCTGGAGCGAGATGGCCCGCGCACGCTATGGATCAGCGTGTGGTCGGAGAACTACGGCGCGCAGCGCTTCTATGGGCGCCACGGGTTCGAGTTCGCCGGCGAGTACGCATTCATCGTCGGCGAGCAGCGCGACCGCGAATTCATGTACCGACGGGATCCCCGCAACGGGTGAAGCGGACACGAAAACGGCCACCGCGAAGTGGCCGTTTTCGCATGCGGCGTGGCGGCGCGGATCAGTCGGCGACGACCAGGGTCACGTCGATGTTGCCGCGGGTGGCATTGGAGTACGGGCAGACGATGTGGGCGGCATCGACCAGCGCCTGCAGGGTGTCGCGCGGCACGCCCGGCGCCTTGATGGTGAGTTCGGCCTCGATGCCGAAACCGGTCGGGATGGCGCCGATGCCGACCTTGCCGGTGACCGTGGTGTCGGCGGGCAGGGCGACCTTCTGCTTGCCGGCCACGTGCTTGAGCGCGCCGAGGAAGCAGGCGGAATAGCCGGCGGCGAACAACTGCTCGGGGTTGGTGCCCGGGTTGCCGGCGCCGCCCAGGCCCTTCGGCACGGTGAGGGCGACATCGAGCACGCCGTCGGAGGACACGGCGCGGCCTTCGCGGCCCCCGGTGGCTGTGGCGGTGGCGGAATACAGGACGGTTTCGATCGACATGGCGGGGTTCCTGGGGGCGGGTCGGATGCCAAGCGTACTATCCGCGCCATCAACGAGGTGCAGGCATGCGGGAAGGCCCCAGTGAGTGAACGCAAGCCGCGGGTGCTGCTGGTGCATGGCCTGCTCAATGCCGACTGGTGGTTGCGGCCGCTGGCCGCGCGGCTGCGTGCCGAGGGCTTCGAGACCGCGCTGTTCGGCTACTCCAGCGTGCTGGACGGCCCGGAACGGGCGGTGCCGAAGTTGCTGGAGCGGCTGCGCCGCGAGCCGGCCGACGCCTTGGTCGGCCACAGCCTGGGCGGGCTGATCGCGCTGGAATCGTTGCGGCAGGCGCCGGAGCTGGCGGTGTCGCGGGTGGTCTGCCTGGGCTCGCCGCTGTGCGGCAGCCAGACTGCGCGCAACCTCGCGGCCAGTCCGTGGACGCGTCCGTTGCTCGGCCGCAGCGCGCCGATGCTGGCCGGCGGGCTGGCCGGTTGGGACGGGCCGGCGCAGGTCGGCGTGGTGGCCGGCGACGTGGCGCATGGCTTGGGCCGGCTGTTCGCGCGCTTCGATGGGGGTTCGGACGGCACCGTGGGGCTGGAGGAAACCCGCCTGCCCGGGCTGGCCGACCACTGCACCGTGCACAGCAGCCACACCGGGCTGGTGTTCTCGCCCGCGGCAGTGCGCCAGGCCGCGCATTTCCTCCGCCACGGCCGCTTCGAACACGCCGCCGAACCACCCGCCGTATAATCCGCGCCCTCTGGTTTCCGCTGGATGCTGCAATGGGACGTGGTCCTTCCATCGAAGGTCGCAAGAACGCGGTCGACGCCAAGCGCGGCAAGATCTTCACCAAGGTGATCCGCGAGATCTCGGTGGCGGCGCGCGCCGGTGGCGGCGACCCGGCCGGCAACCCGCGCCTGCGGGTGGCGATCGACAAGGGCCTGGCGGTCAACATGTCCAAGGACGTGATCGAGCGTGCGGTCAAGAAGGCCACCGGCGAGCTGGAAGGCGTCGAGTACGAGGAAATCCGCTACGAGGGCTACGCGCCCGGTGGCGTGGCGGTGATCGTGGACTGCCTGACCGACAACCGCGTGCGCACCGTGGCCGACGTCCGCCATGCGTTCGGCAAGTTCGGCGGCAACATGGGCACCGAAGGCTCGGTCGCCTTCATGTTCAGGAAGCTGGGCGTGCTCAGCTACGACACCGGTGCCGATGAAGACGCCATCACCGAGGTCGCGATCGAGGCGGGTGCCGACGACGTGACCGTCTACGACGACGGCGCCATCGACGTGATCACCGCGCCCGATGCCTTCGCCGAGGTCAAGGCGGCGATGGAAGCCGCCGGCCATGTCCCCGGCTTCGCCGAAACCACCCTGCGCGCCGACAACGACATCGCGGTGGAAGGCGACACCGCCGAGCAGGTGAAGAAGCTGCTGGCGTGGCTGGAAGACATGGACGACGTGCAGAACGTCTATTCCAACGCCGACCTCGGCGACGCTGCGTAAGACACACGCCGATCCCGCGAAGCCCGACGTGACCCGCATCCTCGGCATCGACCCCGGTTCACAGCGGACCGGCGTGGGCATCATCGACGTGGATGCCGCGGGCAAGGTCGTGCACGTGCACCACCAGCCGATCAAGTTGCTGGATGCCGAGTCCTTCCCGTTGCGCCTGCGCCTGTTGCTGGATGGCCTGTGGGCGCTGGTCGAACAGTTCGCGCCGGACGAGGTGGCGATCGAACAGGTCTTCCTGTCCAACAACGCGATGTCCGCGCTCAAGCTGGGGCAGGCGCGCGGCGCGGCGATCGCCGCCTGCGTGGCCCGCGACCTGCCGGTGAGCGAATACGCCGCCAAGGAAGTGAAGCTGGGGCTGGTCGGCAGCGGCGGCGCCGACAAGACCCAGGTGCAGCACATGGTCGGGATCATGCTGGGCCTGCAGGGCAAGCTGCAGGCCGACGCCGCGGACGCGCTGGCGGTGGCGATCACCCATGCGCACGTGCGCGCCAGCGCCAACCGGCTGGGCGTGGCCACGCGCACGGCGTGGAGGAAACGATGATGCGATGCGTCGCTTTTGCTCGTCATTCCTGCGCAGGCCGGCAATGCTCTATTTCGGCGACAGCCGGATATCCAGTGTCTTTCATCAAAAGTCAGAGTCGCTGGATCCCTGCCTTCGCAGGGATGAGGATGGAGAGTTCGTCATGATCGGCCGATTGAAAGGCATCCTCATCCACAAGGCACCGCCGTGGCTGGTGGTCGACGTGCAAGGCGTTGGCTACGAACTTGAAGCCCCGATGAGCACCTTCTACGACTTGCCGGAGGTGGGCCGCGAGGTGTTCCTGTTCGTGCACCACGCACAGAAGGAAGACAGCGTCTCGCTGTACGGCTTCCTGCGCGAATCCGAACGCCGCCTGTTCCGCGACGTGCAGAAGGTCTCCGGGATCGGCGCGAAGATCGCGCTGGCGGTCCTCTCCGGCGTGTCGGTCGATGAATTCGCGCGACTGCTGCAGGCCAGCGACGTCAGCGCGCTGACCCGCATCCCCGGCATCGGCAAGAAGACCGCCGAACGCATGGTGGTCGAATTGCGCGACCGCGCCGCCGGCATGGCGACGGGGCTCCCATCCGGCGTGGCGGCGTTGCCGAACGATCCACTGTCCGAAGCCATCACCGCCCTGCAGTCGCTGGGCTACAAGCCGGCCGACGCCGACCGCATGGCCCGCAAGGCCGCCGCGGACGGTGACGATGCCGCCACCATCATCCGCAAGGCGCTACAGTCCGCGCTGCGATGAGCCACGGAACCCACATGGCTTCGAATGCTCCCCATTCCGGCCCGGGGGGCCACTCTTCCCGGCTGGGCCTGGCCACGTTGGTCGTGGCCGCGGTCGGCGTGGTCTTCGGCGACATCGGCACCAGCCCGCTGTACACGATCAAGGAAATGTTCAACCCGCATTTCGGGCTGGTCCCGGATGCGCGCACGGTCAAGGGCCTGCTCTCGCTGGGCTTCTGGTCGCTGATCATGGTGGTGACCCTGAAGTACGTGCTGGTGATCATGCGCGCCGACAACGAAGGCGAGGGCGGCATCATGGCGCTCACCGCGCTGGCCCAGCGCAGCCTGAAGTCGGGTTCGCGGCTCAGTTACCTGGTCGGCATCCTGGGCATCTTCGGCGCCTCGCTGTTCTTCGGCGACGGCATGATCACCCCGCCGATCACCGTGCTCGGCGCGGTCGAGGGCCTGGCGGTGATCTCGCCGCGACTGGCGAACTGGGTGGTGCCGATCAGCCTGCTGATCCTGTTCGGCCTGTTCGCCGGCCAGCGCTTCGGCACCGCGAAGGTGGGCAAGGTGTTCGGCCCGGTGATGGTGACCTGGTTCATCGTGCTGGCGGCGCTGGGCATCTACAACATCCTGGACAACCCGATCGTCCTGCGTGCGCTCAGCCCGATGTGGGCGATCCACTTCTTCGCCGAGCATGGCTGGCATGCGGTGCTGGTGCTTGGCGCGGTGGTCCTCACCGTCACCGGCGGCGAGGCGCTCTACGCCGACATGGGCCATTTCGGCGCCAAGCCGATCCGCTGGGGCTGGTTCGGCTTCGTGTTGCCTGCGCTGGTGCTGAACTACTTCGGCCAGGGCGCCGTCCTGCTGGACGACCCGCGCGCGGTGGCCAACCCGTTCTACATGTCGGCGCCCGACTGGGCGCAGGTGCCGTTGCTGGTGCTGGCCACCACCGCCGCGGCGATCGCGTCGCAGGCGGTGATCACTGGCGCGTTCTCGGTCACCCGCCAGGCGATCCAGCTGGGCTACCTGCCGCGCCTGCAGATCCGCCACACCAGCCGCGACACCATCGGCCAGATCTACGTGCCGTCGATCAACTGGATGCTGTTCGCCGCGGTCATCGTGCTGGTGCTTGCGTTCCGCAGTTCGACCAACCTGGCGACGGCCTATGGCCTGTCGGTGACCGGGACGATGCTGATCGACACCCTGTTGCTGGCGGTGGTCGCGTATACGCGCTGGCCGGACGCGCGGAAGTGGGTGTTGCCGCTGTGCGCGTTGTTCCTGGTGATCGACCTGGCCTTCCTGATCGCCAACGGCGAGAAGCTGCTCACCGGGATCGGTGCGTGGGTGCCGCTGTTCATCGGCATCGCCGCATTCACGATGATGCGCACCTGGCGGCGTGGCCGTGAACTCCTGCGCGAGGAAATCCGCAAGGACGGCATCCAGCTCGATACCTTCCTGCCCGGCCTGATGCTGGCTCCGCCGGTGCGGGTGCCGGGCACCGCGGTGTTCCTCACCGCCGACCCCACCGTGGTGCCGCATGCACTGATGCACAACCTGAAGCACAACAAGGTGTTGCACGAGCACAACGTGTTCCTGACCGTCGACACGCTGAATGTCCCGTATGCGCCCAAGGACAATCGATTGAAGATCGAATCGATCGCCGGCGAAGACTTCTATCGCGTGCTGGTCCGCTACGGCTTCATGGAGACGCCGGACGTGCCGCTGGCGCTGATGCGCAGCTGCGACCAGTGCGACCTGGTCTTCAATCCGATGGACACCACGTATTTCGCCAGCCGCGAGACCATCGTCGCCGGCCACCATCGCGGCATGCCGATCTGGCGCGACAAGCTGTTCGCCCTGATGCATCGCAATGCCGCGCCGGCCACCGGCTTCTTCCGCATTCCCGGCAACCGCCTGGTCGAACTGGGCGCGCAAGTCGAGATCTGACGGCGCGCGGGCGCCGCACGGGTTGATTCCGACCCGCAGCGGCTGCATCTCATGGGGATGCCGACCATCCCGTTCTCCCTGCTCGACCTCGCCCCGGTCTGCGAAGGCAGCACGCCCTCGCAAGCCTTCGCCAATGCGCTCGACCTCGCCCGCCATGCCGAAGCGCTGGGCTACAAGCGCTACTGGCTGGCCGAGCACCACAACATGCCGGGCATCGCCAGCGCGGCGACCTCGATCCTGATCGGCCATGTCGCCGGCGGTACCTCGCGCATCCGTGTTGGTGCGGGCGGGGTGATGCTGCCCAACCACGCGCCGCTGCAGGTGGCCGAGCAATTCGGCACGCTGGCCGCGTTGTATCCCGGGCGCATCGACCTGGGCATGGGCCGCGCGCCGGGCACCGACCACGCCACCGCCAGGGCATTGCGCCGCTACTACGACAATGCCGACGCCTTCCCGCGGGATGTCCAGGAAGTCCTGCACTACTTCGAGCCGGTGCAATCGGGGCAGGCCGTGCAGGCGGTTCCGGGCAGCGGCCAGGACGTGCCGGTGTGGATCCTCGGCTCCAGCCTGTTCGGCGCGCGCCTGGCGGCCGCGCTGGGGCTGCCGTATGCCTTCGCCTCGCATTTCGCCCCGGCGGCGATGGACGAAGCGCTCGCCCTCTACCACCGCGACTTCCGGCCGTCGGCGCGGCTGCGCACGCCTTACGCGATGCTCGCGTTGAACGTGTTCGGTGCCGATACCCGCGCCGAGGCGAAGCGCCTGATCCATGTATCGTCCTTCGCGGCACGCCAGCCG
>DAOOCX010000101.1:0-7751 GCA_035408605.1 Thermomonas sp.
GAGGAGACCGTGCGCGAGCTGATCGCCCACGGCCACACCTACGAGGAAGGCGGCGCGCTGTGGTTGCGCACCACCGATTTCGGCGACGACAAGGACCGCGTGATGCGCAAGTCCGACGGCACGTACACGTATTTCGTGCCGGACGTGGCCTATCACCTGAGCAAATGGCAGCGTGGCTACGAGCGCGCGGTCACCGAACTGGGCGCCGACCACCACGGTTCGCTGGCGCGGGTGAAAGCCGGCCTGCAGGCGCTGGACTGCGGCATCCCGGCCGGTTACCCGGACTACGTGCTGCACCAGATGGTCACGGTGATGCGCGGCGGCGAGGAAGTGAAGCTGTCCAAGCGCGCCGGCAGCTACCTGACCCTGCGCGACCTGATCGAGGAAACCAGCGCCGACGCGGTGCGCTGGTTCCTGGTCGCGCGCAAGCCGGATTCGCAGCTGACCTTCGACATCGACCTGGCCCGTTCGCAGTCCAACGACAATCCGGTCTACTACGTGCAGTACGCGCATGCGCGCGTGTGCAGCCTGCTGCGCCAGGCCGGCGAGAAAGGCTATGCGTACGATGCGGCGAACGGCCATGCGTCGCTGCACCTCCTCGATGACGCGCCGGCGCAGGACCTGATGCGCGAACTGTCGCGCTTCCCGGAAGTGGTCGAAGCCGCCGGCACCACGCTGGAACCGCATCTGGTCGCGCAATACCTGCGTGAACTGGCGAACGCATTCCACGGCTGGTACCACGCATCGCCAGTACTGGTGGAGGATGGCGCGCTGCGCGACGCGCGCCTGGCATTGGCACTGGCGACGCGGCAGGTGCTGGCCAACGGACTCGACCTGCTTGGCGTCAGCGCCCCGGAGAAGATGTAAATGAGGATCGGGTAAATGGCAGCACGACGCGGCAAGTCGCAGGCGCGACGCAATGGATCGAACGGTTTGCCGGGCTGGGCCTGGCTGGTGATCGGCGTGCTGGTCACGCTGGCAGTGGTGCTGGCGGTGCCGCGCATCCTCAAGTCCGAAGGCGGTGCCGACGGCTTCTTCCGGCCGAAGCCCAATCCGGATGCGCAGCCGGCAGCGACCACCGAAGACGGCGAGGCGATCGCCCCCGATACCGCGACCGATACCACCAAGCCCGACGCCGACAAGCCGAAGCAGACCCAGTACGACTTCTACACGCTGCTCCCCGGCGAAGGCGTGCAGATGACGGATGCCGAGCTGGCCGCCAGCGCCAAGGCGGAAGCCGACGCACAGGCCAAGGCCGCACAACCGGCGGCGACGGCTGGCACCACGCCCGGTGCCGATGGCAGCCTTCCGACGCCGATCGCGGAGACGCCGTCCACCACGCCGGCGACCTCGGCGGCAACGGCGGCATCGACCGCGGCCACGACAGGCACGCCAGCAGCGGCGGCCGGTACGGACGACACCCGCTACCTGCTGCAGGCTGGCGCGTTCGGCGCGTCCGGCGACGCGGAAACGGTCAAGGCGAAGATCGCGATGCTCGGCCTGAACGCGCGCGTCGAATCCGCGCAGATCGGCGGCAAGACGGTCTATCGCGTGCGCATGGGACCTTACGGCAGCGCGTCGGAACTGGCCGATGCCAAGGCCAAGCTGTCCGGCGGCGGCCTGCCGGCGATGGCGGTCAAGACCAACTGATGCGCTTCGTCGTGCTCGCCTGCGTGGCCCTGCTGGCGGGCTGCGCCGGCAACGCGGGCGAGACCCTGGTGCGCGGCACCCCGCCGCTGGACCGCAGTCCGGCGGCGGCCATCTCGGCGGACGATTTCGTTGCAGGCAGCTTCACCGCACGCGACGGCACCACGCTGCCGTATCGCCTGCTCACACCCGCGCACATCGAACCCGGTCGGCGCTATCCGCTGATCGTGCAGTTCCACGGGTCCGGCGCCATCGGCAGCGACAACCGCGCGCAGGTCGAACGCGATTTCGCCGCGCGCGCCTGGGCGATTCCCGCCATCCGCGCGCGCCATCCGGCCTTCGTGCTGGTGCCGCAGTTCCCCGTTCGCAGCGCGAATTACGACGATCCGATGGTGCCCCGCAGCGCCGTCGCGGCGCCCGCATTGGGGGCCGCGCTGGAACTGGTCGATGCGGTCATCGCGCGACAACCGGTGGATCGGACGCGCCTCTACGCAAGCGGCTTCTCGATGGGCGGATCGGCCACGTGGCTGTCGCTGCTGGCACGGCCGGACCTGTTCGCCGCGGCGGTGCCGATCAGCGGCATCGCCCCCGATCGCGCCGTGGCCGATCAACTGACGCACGTGCCGATCCTGGTCCTGCATGGCGATGCCGATAGCGAAAATCCCATCGATGCGGATCGCGCGATGGTGGCCGCCATCCGTGCCGCCGGCGGCCGGCAGGTGCGGATGCGCCGCTATGTCGGCCTGGCGCACATGCCACCGGGCGATCTCGTCCCCGGCGACCGGTGGCGCGACTGGCTGTTCGCGCAGCATCGCGATCCCTGAGACACTCCGGCCGCACAGTGCCGGCCCCGGAAGGATGCGTGCCATGGCCATCGAAACCGCGTTGATCAAACCCGTCGTCGATGCGCTGATGGCGCTGCTCCAGCGCGGCGAGAAAGCCACCCTGAAGCGCAATGCCGAAGCCGCGCTGCGCGACGCCATCCGTGAACTGCTGCTGGCCAATCCCGACGAGAACAAGGCGCAGGCGCGGATCGCGGTGGCCAAGGCGGCCGGCATCCTCTCCGAGGACGTGCTGCTGGCCGAGGACATGCTGGAAAAGCATCGCGCCAGCAAGGCCAGGACCAGCGGCAAGGCAAGCTCCGGGCGCAAGCGCAAGGCCGCGCCGGCCAAGTCCGACGACAAGCTGGCCAAGCCCGCGATCGCACGCAAGACCGTCAAAAAACCGACCGATCAATCCGGCACATGACATGAACCCGATCACCGTGTTTTACGTCGCCTGCGCCGCCTGGGCCGCCAGCGAACTCTGGCTCGGCTGGACGCACCGCTCCGCGGACCGCAGCCGCCAGCGCGATGCCGGCACCCTGCGCCTGCTCATCCTGGTCATCTACGCCTGCATCGGCGTCGGCGTGTGGCTCTCGTTCCTGCGCCCGTGGCCGATCCCGGAACCGCCGCGGACCATGCTGTTCACGCTGGGCCTGGCGCTGATGATCGCCGGCCTGCTGTTCCGCTGGTGGGCGATCCGGGTGCTGGCGCAGTACTTCACCGTGGACGTCGCGATCCGCGACGACCATCGCATCGTCCGCGACGGCCCCTATCGATGGCTCCGGCATCCCTCGTACACCGGCGCATTGGCCACGTTCTACGGCTTCGCCCTGTGCCTGGGCGACCTCCTCGCGCTGCTGGTCGTGGTGGTGCCGGTGACCCTGGCGTTCCTGCGCCGGATACGTATCGAGGAAACGGTACTGGCCACGGCCTTCCCGGCCGACTACCTGGCCTACGCACGCGAGACCAAGCGCCTGTTGCCGGGCATCTGGTGAGCGCCGCCGCCTAGAATGGCGGCATGGACGCACACTCCCCACGCACCGCCCTCATCACCGGCGCCACCGCCGGGTTTGGCCGCGCCGCCGCGCGCCGCTTCGTCGCCGCCGGCTGGCAGGTCATCGCCACCGGCCGCCGCGCCGACCGCCTCGACGCACTAAGCGCCGAACTCGGCGAGGCCGTGCACACCGCCTGCTTCGACATCCGCGATGAAGCCGCGATGCGCGCCGCGCTGGAGGCATTGCCGGCGCTCTTCCGCGGCATCGACCTGCTGGTCAACAACGCGGGCCTGGCGCAGGGCACCAAGCCGGCGCAGCACGCACTGCTGTCCGACTGGAAGACCATGATCGACACCAATGTCACCGCGCTGGTGACGCTGACCCATGCGCTGCTGCCGCAGCTGATCGCGCGCAAGGGCGCGATCATCAACATCAGCTCGGTCGCCGGCGTCTATCCGTACCCGGGCGGCAACACTTATGGCGGCAGCAAGGCCTTCGTCAGCCATTTCAGCCAGGGCCTGCGCTCCGACCTGCACGGCACCGGCGTGCGCGTGACCACCATCGAACCCGGCATGGCCGAAACCGAATTCACCGTGGTCCGCACCCATGGCGACCAGGCCGCGTCGGACACGCTGTACACCGGTGCCAACCCGATGACCGCCGAGGACATCGCCGAGGCGATCTTCTGGGTCGCCAACCTGCCGGCGCACCTCAACATCAACCGGCTGGAAATCATGCCGACCTCGCAGTCGGTGGCGGGCTTCCAGGTCCATCGCGAGCCGCGCCCGTGAACCTCGTCGGCGCGATGCTGGTGGCGGTGCTGATCGGCGCGGTGTTGCCGCTGCAGGGCCTGATCAACGCGCGCCTGGGCATGCACATCGGCGGGCCGGTGGTCGCGGCCTTCGTGTCGTTCCTGGTCGGCACCGCGATGCTCGGTGCCTACCTGGTCGCCACGCGCACGCCGTTCCTGATGCAGGGCAGCCTGAAACTGCCGGCATGGGTCTGGGCCGGCGGCGTGTTCGGTGCGATCTACGTGGCCTGTTTCACCTTGCTGATCCCGCGCATCGGCGCGGCCGGGATGATCTGCCTGGCCGTCCTCGGCCAGGTGACTGCGTCATTGCTGCTGGATCAGTTCGGCATCCTGCAGGCACCCAAGCCGGTCGATGCGGTGCGCATCATTGGCGCATTGCTGGTACTGGCGGGCGTGGTCCTGGTGGTCGCGCCATGGCGAACGCCGGCCAAGCCGGCCGCGACGGCGGAGCCGCCGATCACGGCATCCCGCTAGGCCTCGCTCAAGCGGCGGGGGCGACGCGATCGCGCGACAACACCCGTCCGCGCAGGCGCAGGAACGGTTTCTCCACCGCGTAGTACAGCAGCGCCGCCGCCAGCAGCGACGCCACCCCGTACACCGCATACGCCACGATGCCGCGACCTTCCAGCCATTCGCCAAGCCGCGACTGCACCACGCCATACATCGGTTTGTGCACCAGGTAGAGGCTGAACGAGATCGCCGCGATCCATGCGGCACCGGGCAGCGCGCGCTTGCCCAGCAATCCATGTGGCTGCGCGCCGGCGAAGACCAGCAGCGCGAGCGCCAACGACAGCACCGGCCAGCCAATGCTGTTGCCGAGCAGCCCGGTGCGTTCGCGGAACAGCCAGAACGCCAGCGCGAGCACCGCCACGCCGAGCAACGCGGCGACATTCGCGTGCTTCGCCATCCGTGCCCATGAGTCCGGCCGATACGCCTGCCACGTCGCCAGCATCACGCCCATCAACAGGCCATCGAGGCGATTCCACGTGGGGTAGTAGATGTCCTCGACGAACCACGCACGCTGCGGTTGCAACGCGTCGAAATGCAGCCACGCGCCGGTGCGCAGCGCGATGCCGCCCAGCAGGACGACAATGCACGCGATCCAGAACTTCGTCGCCGACGGCTTGCGCGCCAGCAGCAATGCGAGCGCCGGGAACAGCAGGTAGAAATGCTCCTCCACGCACAGCGACCACGCGTGCGAGAACGCCGCGTTGCTGGCGTAGTCGATGTCGAGGTTGACGACGAACAGCGCGAACTTCCACCACGGCTCCATGCCCGGCGCCTCGCGAAACCCCGGCCACAGCAGGTAGATCGCCAGCACCACCCAGAACGCCGGCAGGATCCGGAACGCGCGCTTGAGATAGAAGTCCCGCAACGACGGCGATTCGCCGCGCGCCAGCGGCCGCAGCAGCTGCCCGCCGATCAGGTAGCCGCTGAGCACGAAGAACAGATCCACGCCCATCCAGCCATAGCGCTCCAGCCAGTGCCAGTCCTCGCCGAGCCCGCCGACGATGAAACCGTGGAACTGCATCGTCCACAGCACCGCGATGGCGCGCAGCAGGTCCAGCCCCGGCAAGCGGGTCGGCGTCGCCGACCCCGCGCTCACTGCGGGGTGTCGTCGAGGTAGGTGTACGCGGTCAGGCCCGCTTCCAGCGCCGCCTTGAGCATCGCGCTTTCCTCGGCGGACAGGTGGGCGGCATCGACCTTGCCGTTGTAGGCATCGCGCAGGTCCTGCAGCTTGTAACCCACGTAGTCCAGCATCACGTCGGTGGTATCGCCACGACGCTGCTGGACGATGCGATGGCCGTCGCCCTCGCAGCGCACTTCGATCGCGTCGGTGTCGCCGAACAGGTTGTGGATGTCGCCCAGGATTTCCTGGTACGCGCCGACCAGGAAGAAGCCAAGCCGGTAGCTCTCGCCCTTGCGCAGTTCGTGCAACGGCAGCGAGGAATCGAGGTCCTCGTTCTCGACATAGGTGTCGATCTTGCCGTCGGAGTCGCAGGTCAGGTCGGCGATGATCCCGCGCCGCGTCGGTTCCTCGTCGAGGCGCTCGATCGGGGTGATCGGGAACACCTGGTCGATCGCCCACACGTCCGGCATGGATTCGAACACGCTGAAGTTGACGAAGTACTTGTCGACCAGGCGTTCGCTGAGCTCGTCCAGGAGGTCGCGATGGCTTTTTTCGTCGTAGGTCAGGCGCGCCTTCACCGCATGCGCGATGGCGTAGAACAGGTCGTCGATGCGCGCGCGCTGGACCAGGTCGATCTGCCCGAGCGTGTACAGCGACAGGCCTTCGGCATGCGCCTGCGAGGCCTCGTGGAACACTTCCACCGCCGGACGCCGGGTCATTTCCTCGTGCAGTTCGCGCAAGTGGCGCACCGGCTGCGATTCATCGCCATGCGGCTCCGGCACGCGGCCTTCCGGTGCCTGTTCGACTTCCGACACGTTGGCGACCAGCACCGCGTGGTGCGCGGTCATCGCGCGGCCGCATTCGGTGACGATCCGCGGCGGCACCAGCCCTTCGGCCTGGCAGGCCTCGGCCAGCGGCTGGACGATGCTCGACGCGTAATGGTGGATGCCGTAGTTGACCGAGTTGTAGCTGCGGCTGCGCGTGCCTTCATAGTCGATGCCGAGGCCACCGCCCACGTCGACGTGGGTAATGTTGGCACCGAGTCGCGACAACTCGACGAAATAACGCGTCGCCTCGCGCATACCGGCGGCGATGTCGCGCACGTTGGAAATCTGGCTGCCCATGTGGAAATGCAGCAGCTGCAGGCAGTCGCCCATGCCGGCATCGCGCAGCGACTTCCACAGGGTGAGCAACTGGCGCGGGTCCAGCCCGAACTTGGCCTTGTCGCCGCCGCTGTTCTGCCACTTGCCCGACCCCAGCGACGCCAGGCGCATGCGCACGCCCAGGCCCGGCTTCACGCCGAGCGCGGCGGCTTCTTCCAGCGCGATCTCCAGCTCGGACGGCTTCTCGATGACGATGAAGGTCTGCAGGCCCAGCTTGCGGCCGATCAGCGCCAAGCGGATGTATTCGCGGTCCTTGTAGCCGTTGCAGACGATCAATCCGCCCGGTCGCGACAGCGCCAGCACCGCCATCAGCTCCGGCTTGCTGCCGGCCTCCAGGCCGAAGCCCTCGCCGTGGTGCGATGCCAGGGTGCCGGCCACGCCGGCGTGCTGGTTGACCTTGATCGGATACACCGCGGTGTAGCCGCCGGCGTAGTCCCAGTCCTTGCGCGCCTGCGCGAACGCGGCCTGCAGCTTGCCCAGGCGGTCGCCCAGGATGTCCGGGAAACGCACCAGCACCGGCAGGTTGCCGCCCTGCGCCAGCGAGGCATCGACCACGTCGGGCAGGGGGATGGCCGGGCCATTCGCGCCCTTCGGCCGCACCACGATGCGGCCCTTGTCGTCGACGTCGAAATAGCCGTCCGACCAGTGCGGGATCGAGTAGGTCTTGCGGGCAAGGTCGGG
>DAOOCX010000102.1:0-7745 GCA_035408605.1 Thermomonas sp.
TGATCCTGACCGGCCACCCGCCTGCGAAAAAGAAGCCGGATCAAGCCCCGTAGACCGGATAAGGCCAAAGGCCGCATCCGGGATTGCGTTCGAAAGAGTCCCGGATGCGCTGCGCTTATCCGGGCTACAAAGGCTTGGGCAACGGGTGGTGCGTTTATTCCCAGCCACCAATCCAGCTGCGCTGCACGCGCACCTCGCCATCCAGCAATACCAGATCCGCGCGATAGCCCGCCGCGATGCGGCCACGTTCGCCGCCAATGCCGAGGAACTCCGCCGGATATTGCGCGGCCATCCGGCAGGCTTCGTCCAGCGGCAGGCCGAGCAAGTGCACGCTGTTGCGCACGGCGCTGGCCATGTCCAGCGCGGAACCGGCCAGCGCTCCGGCGGCATTGCGGACCACGCCATCGACCGCGATGATGGTTTCGCCGTAGAGATCGAACGAGGGGTCATCGGCGCCGACCATCGGCATCGCATCGGTGACCAGGAACACCTTGCCGCGCGGCTTCGCCTTCAGCGCGACGCGCAGGCTGGCCGGATGGACGTGCACGCCATCGACGATCACGCCGCACCAGCAGTCGTCGTCTTCCAGCGCGGCACCGACCGCGCCGGGCTCGCGGCCCTGCAGCGGGGTCATCGCGTTGTACAGATGGGTGAAGCCGGTGATGCCGGCATCGATGCCCGCGCGGATTTCGTCGTAACTGCCTGCGGTGTGGCCGGCGGCGACGATGCCGCCGCGTTCGACGATCGCGCGGATGCTCGCGGGCGGCACTTGCTCCGGTGCCAGCGTGATCAGGCTCACGCCGTTGTCGAGCGATGTCGCCATCGCGATCTCGTCGGCGTCGGGCACGCGGAACTTGGTGTCGTCGTGGGTGCCCTTGCGCGCGGGTGCCAGGTACGGGCCTTCCAGGTGGATGCCGAGCACGCCGGGCACGCCTTGTCCGATCGCGTCATGTGTCGCCTTGATCGCGCGCTGCATGACCGCGGCATCGTCGCTGATCAATGTGGGCAGGAAGCCGGCGGTGCCGAACCGCCGATGCGCGCGGCCGATCGCGGCGATCGCCTCCACCGAGGTGTCGTTGTTGAACAGCACGCCGCCGCCGCCGTTGACCTGGGCATCGATGAAGCCGGGCACGAGATAGCCGCCATCGAGGTCGATGAGATCGCCGGTTGGTGGTTCGCCATGCAGCACGGCGACGATGAAGCCTTCTTCCACGACGACGCACGCGTCGCGCTCGAAGCCGCGTTCGGTGAGGACGTGTCCGTTGTGGAAGATGTGCGTGGTCATGGTTTCGTTTTCTTCTCCCTCCCTTTCGCGCAGCGAAGGGGTGGGTTGGGGGAGGGGTTGCTTGCCGGTGAGGAGCACCTCCCGGCCTCCTCCTTCGCCTGCGGCGAAAGGGGAGGAAAAACCATCACACCGTCTCTGTCACTTTCTTGAGGTGCGGCGGCACGTCGGGATCATGCCCGCGCGCGATCGAGAGCGCATTCGCCGCGCCGTAGAACGCCTGCACGGTGAGGATCGGCGTGCAGGCCGGATGTGGCGAGGCCGGCAGCGGCAGCACGCCGGGTCCGCTGGCACCCGGTCGCGCGAGCCAGACCGGCGCGCCGCGCGCAACGAACTCCGCCGCAACTGCAGCGGTGCCGGCGCCGATGTCGTCGTCCTGGGCGAACACCAGCACCGGGAAATCCGGACCGACGATCGCCATCGGCCCGTGCTTCACCTCGGCGGAGGAAAACGCCTCCGCATGCAGGCCACAGGTTTCCTTGAACTTCAGCGCGGCTTCCTGCGCGCCGGCCAGGCCCAGGCCGCGACCGAGCACGAACAGGTGGTCGGCCAACCGCAAGCCGGACACCAGCGGCGACCAGTCCTGCGCCCACGCTGCACGCATCGCCGCGGGCAGCGCATCGACTGCGGCGAGCAGTTGGGGGTCGCCACTCCAGCGTGCGGTGAGCTGCAGCAGTGCGGCGAGTGAACACAGGTAACTCTTGGTCGCGGCCACGCTGGTCTCGGGACCGGCATGCAGCGGCAGCACGGTGTCGGCGAGTTTGGCCAGCGGCGAATCCGCGACGTTGACCAGCGCCACCACGTGCGCGCCGCCGGCCTTGGCGATCTCCGCATTGCGCAGCAGGTCCGGGCTCTTGCCGGATTGCGAGATCACCACGAAAAGAGCGCCGTCGAGTCGGGGCTGCACCGCGTACACCGAGCCCACCGACGGCGATGCCGAGGCGGTCACCAACCCCAGCGTGGTCTCGAACAGGTATTTGCCGTAGGTCGCGGCGTGGTCGGAGCTGCCGCGCGCGCAGGTCACGATGAAGCGCGGTGGATGCGCGCGCAGGCGCTCGACCAGGGTGTCGATGGTCGCGGCGTTGGCGGCGAACTGGCGGGCGACGGCGGTCGCCGCCTCTGCCGCTTCGCTGTGCATCCAGGTGTCGGCGGCGGCGTGCATGGGCGTGGTTCCGAAAGGTGAGTGATCGCGTGGTGTCGCGTGGTCGGTGTCGAAGCTCATGGGGCATGCAACTCGGCGACGAAGTCGTAGGCATCGCCGCGGTAGAAGGAACGGGTGAACTCGACCACGCGGCCGTCGTCGAGGAAGGCGCGGCGTTCGATGAAGAGGCAGGGACTGCCTTCCGCCAGGCCGAGCAAGCGCGCCTGCTCGGCATCGAAGGCGATCGCACGCAGCCGCTGCAGCGCGCGGGTCGGGCGGATCCCGCGCTGGGCGAGCGCTTCGTACAGCGAATCGCGCAACAGGGTCGGGTCCGGCAGCACCGCCAGCGGCACGCTAGTGCGTTCCAGCGCGAGTGGCTGGCCGGCAGCGGTGCGCAGGCGATGGAAGCGCGCGACCTGCATACCGGGCGACAGGTTCAGCGCCATCGCTTCCTCCGGCGTGGCCGCGCCGATGCCGCGTTCGAGCATCACCGACTTCGGGTCGAGGCCGCGCGCGCGCAGGTCGTCGCTGAAGCTGGTCAGCTGCGAGGACGACTTGACGATGCGCTCGGCGACGAAGGTGCCGGAACCCTGCCGCTGCACCAGCAGGCCGTCGGCGACCAGCCCACCGATCGCCTTGCGCACGGTGACCCGCGACAGGCCCGTCAGCGCCGCGAGTTCGCGTTCCGGTGGCAGCGCCTGGCCAATGCCGAGCACGCCGTGTTCGATCGCGTGCTGGAGGGCGCGGCGCAGGTGCTGGTAGGCCGGCGCGCGATGCGCATCGGCCTGGCGGCGGAATTCGGCAAGGAGGTAGCTGTCCACGCCGAAAGAATACCAATCAGATACCAAAAGGCAATATCAGGCCGAAAAATGACCTGCAACCCACGATTGGTATTGAAAATCAGGCTTTCGGCCGTGGCGGCGCAGTCGAGCCGCGCACCACCAGCTCCGGGCTGAAGCCCTCGTTGCGGGTGTGCCCGGGCTGTTCGCGGATCTCGTCCAGCAGGCGGCGCGCGGCGTGGCGGGCAATCTCTTCGGTGGCCTGCTTGGCGGTGGTCAGCGGTGGCCAGCTCTGCTTGGAAAACGGGCTGTCCTCGAAGCCGGCGATCGACAGGTCGTAGGGCACGTTGAGCCCGCCGGAGCGTGCCGCGGCGAGCACGCCGGCGGCGATTTCGTCGTTGCTGCCGAAGATCGCGGTGGGCGGTTGCGGCAGCGACAGCAAGCGCCGCGCGCCGCGGAAGCCGTCGTCGAAGGAATAATCGCCTTCGACCACCAGTTCCGGGTCGATGGTGATGCCGTAATCGCGCAGTGCTTCTTCGTAACCCTTGTGGCGTTCCCACGACGAGCCATGCGACTTGCCGCCCCACAGGAAGCCGATGCGCGCGTGGCCGAGCTGGATGAGGTGCTGGGTGATCTCGTAGGCGGCGTCGCGGTCGTCCACATAGACGCAGGCGCTGCCGCCCTGCGGATCGGTGGCAGCGGACACGATCCGCACCAGGCGGATGCCCTGCGCGACCAGTTCGTCCACCAGCGGCTGCCGCTCCGACATCGGCGGCGCCAGCACGATGCCGGCCAAACGCGCGTGCTGGACCAGCTCGACGATTTCATTCGCAAGATTCTTCGATGACGAATCGCAGGGATGGATCTGCAGGCCGTAGCCGGACTCGCGGCAGACCGACAGCACGCCGCTCTGCATCGCGATGACGTAATACGGGTTCGGGTTGTCGTAGAGCAGGCCGATCGCGTACGACTGCGCGGTGCGCAGGCTGCGCGCGGACTGGTCGGGCAGGTAGCCCAGGCGGGCGATGGCCTGCTGCACGCGTTCGCGGGTGCGGGCGTGGACGCCGCTTTCGTCGTTGACCACGCGCGAAACGGTCTTCAGCGAGACCTCGGCCTGGGCGGCGACATCCTTGATCGTGGGCTTGCGCAACGTGGCCTCGCGTGGGGGCGCCGGTCGCGTGGTCGCGGGCCTGGCGTGGGAAGGGCGGCGCATAGGGTAACGGTCGCCGGTTAAGCAAAAGTTGGCGCGTGCGCCTCAGCCGCGGCCCGCGCGATGCCCGCGCATCGCGAAGAACAGGATGTACAGGTAGCACGGCACCATCAGCAGCAGGAACACCAGCTGGAAATCGTGGTCCTGCTTCAGCCCGGCGAACAGGCGCGGGATGATCGCGCCACCGACGATGCCCATCACCAGCAGGGCGGAGCCGAGTTCGGTATGCCGGCCCAGGCCCTGGATCGCCAGCGGGAAGATCGCCGGCCACATCATCGCGTTGGCGAAGCCCAGCGCGGCAACGAAGCCCACCGACACATAGCCCTCGGTGAGGAACGCGCCGGTCACCAGCAGCACGCCCAGCAATGCCGACCACGTGAGGTAGACCTGCTGCGAGACGAGGCGCGGGATGGCCACCAGGCCGGCCACGTAGCCCAGCAACATCGCACCGAGGGTGAACGAGGTGAAGAACTTGGTGTGGTCCAGCGGCAGGCCGAAGGCCTTGCCATAGGCGCCGATGGCATCGCCCGCCATCACTTCGGCGCCGACGTAGGCAAAGATGCACAGCGCGCCGAGCCACAGGTGCGGGAAACGCAGGATGCCGCGATCACCCGCGGCATCGTCCGACGCGGTGGTGGCGTTCGCGGTCTTCGGATCGATTTCCGGCAGCGGCGAGAACAGCACGCCGATCGCCAGCAAGGCCAGCAGGCCCGCCATCGCCAGGTAGGGCGCGTGGATCTTCGCGGCGAACGCATCCAGCAACCGGTCCCGGGTGGCGGCGTCCGCGGCGGCGACCTGTGCGGACAGCTCGCCGATGCCCTGCATCACCAGCATGCCGATGGCGATGGGCGCGAGGAAGCCTGCGATCTTGTTGCAGATGCCCATCACCGCGATGCGCTGCGCCGCGCTTTCGATCGGGCCGAGGATGCTGATGTAGGGATTCGACGCGGTCTGCAGCAGCGCCAGCCCGCCGCCGATGACAAACAGCCCGCCAAGCGCGCCCGGGTACCAGCGCTGCGTGCAGAACTCGCCGAACAGCGCCGCGCCGACCGCCATCGTGAACAGGCCGAGTGCCAGGCCCTTCTTCATGCCGGTGCGCTTGAGGATCCACGACGACGGGATCGCCAGGAAGAAATACGAGAGGAAAAACGCGGTGAGGATCAGGAACGCGTTGACCTCGTCGAGTTCGAACGCCAGCTGGGCGAAGGTGATCAGCGGCCCGTTGAGCCAGGTGACGAAGCCGAAGATGAAGAACAGGGCGCCGATGATCGCGATGGAGCCGAACTGGCTGCGCACCGTGGTGGTCGACGGCGCGGCGGACGTAAGCGTGGACATGCGGTTTCCCCTCCCGGGAATGGCGGTCGTCCGATGCATCGAGGGCGCCGAACGGGTCTCGATTGACGCATACGACAAAGCCAGGTGCAACGTTGTCGGTATTTGGCCTGTTCTGTCCACCACTTCCTTGGAAAACCGCTTCAAGCGAGCATTTCGCAGGCGTCGGTTCGACTAATTTGCATGCTGCACAACAGCAAAAATCGACCGGTTCTCAGCTGAATGGGGCGCAAGGAAAGAAATTTCTGTCAGATTCTTGACAACGTTGTCTAAACCCCCGCACATTCGCCTCGCCGCACTGGCATGGGGAGGGCGGGATGGGCGATACGGCAGGCATCGGGGGCGAGGCAGACGTGGTCGCATTGCGGCCGCATGCGTCGTTCGTGCCGTCCCCGGTCGCGTCGGCGTCCTGCTTCGTGGCCGCCGACGTCGGTGGCACCAATGCGCGCATCGCGCTGGTGCAGGCCGAGGGCGAGCGCATCGAGATCCTCGACTACCGCCGCTATCCCTGCGGCCAGTACCCCAGCCTGACCGCGATCCTGTCCGATTTCACCGGCCGCCAGCTGGATGCCGGCCAGCCGCGCGCCGCCTTCGAGCGCATGGCGATCGCCAGCGCCGGCGTGGTCCTGGATGGCGAGGTGATCAATTCCAACCTGCCGTGGCGGATCTCGCTGCAGGACCTGCGCGACACCCTGGGCCTGCACGAGTTGCACGTCATCAACGATTTCGCCGCGGCAGCGCACGGCACCCAACGGCTGGACCCGGCGGAGTCGCGCCTGCTGACCCCCGGCGTGTCGGTGGCCGAGGCCGGCCCGGCCCTGGTGGTGGGCCCGGGCACCGGCCTGGGCGCGGCGGTGTGTATCCCGCACCCGCGCGGCACCGTGGTGCTGCCGACCGAAGCCGGGATGACCGCATTCGCGCCCGGCACCGAGCGCGAAGTCGAGATCCTGCGCTGGATGCAGCGCCACGGCACCCGCCACGTCTCGACCGAGCAACTGGTGTCCGGCCCCGGCCTGGTCAACCTCTACCAGGCGCTGTGCGAACTGGAATCTGCGCGCGCCCTGCTGCGTGAGCCGGCGGCCATCAGCCAGTCCGCGCTGGCCGGCGATCCGATGGCGCTGGAGGCGGTGCTGACCTTCTGTGCCCTCCTGGGCAGCGTGATCGGCGATCTCGCGGTGCTCAGTGGCGCGCGCGCGGTCCACGTGGCCGGCGGCATCGTCCCGCAACTGGTCGACTTCCTGCCGCGCAGCGACTTCCGCGCGCGCCTGGTCGACAAGGGCGCGATGCGCGCCGTGCTGGAACGCGTGCCGGTGCGCCTGATCGAGAACGAACGGCTCGGCGCGCTGGGCGCGGCGAGCTGGTACCTGCAGCAACGGCAAGACCGCATCGATCCGTAACCGAACCACCCACAACAACATGGCCGCGCATGGACGGGCCAGCAAGCAACGACGAACCAGCCAAGGGTCCACAGGAACCGGACCCGACGCCATCACTGCCCCGGGAGAGGAATCATGCAAGTCCGCAAGAACATGTTGGCGCTCAGCATCGTCGCCGCGCTTGGCGTTACAGGCACGGCCACGGCGCAGGACGCGCCCAAGACAGACCCCAAGGACCTCGACACCGTCGTCGTCACCGGCATCCGCGGCAGCGTGGAGAAGTCGCTCGACGTGAAGCGTGATGCCAAGGCGCACGTGGAGGTGATCACCGCCGAAGACGTGGGCAAGATGCCCGACAAGAACGTGGCCGACTCGCTGCAGCGCCTGCCCGGCGTGACCATCAGCTCGGCCGGCGCCAGCGAAGGCGGCTTCGACGAGAACGACCGCGTGTCGATGCGCGGCACCAACCCGAGCCTGACGCTCACCCAGATCAACGGGCATTCGGTGTCCTCCGGCGACTGGTTCGTGCTCAACCAGAGCGACAACGCCGGCCGCAGCGTCAGCTACACCCTGCTGCCGTCCAGCCTGGTCAGCCAGGTGGTGGTGCACAAGACCTCGCAGGCCA
>DAOOCX010000103.1:0-7649 GCA_035408605.1 Thermomonas sp.
GGGTTTTGTCTTTTTGGGGCCGTCCGCGCAAGCGGGACAAGTTAATAGTGTCCCCGCTCATCCTGCCCCGGCATCGTCAAGGCGAGGCTTTGATTGAAGCTTCGACTTGCCGCCTGAAATATGGAATCCATTCCGATTCGATGGTTTCTATGGTGCCGATGTGGCGGAGGAAGGCATTTCGATCGGCGCCTGCTTCGAGGAAGGCGCGATAGGCGCCGACATGGCGGCCACTGTGGCGATGCAGGAGGAAGTGGGTCAGGCTCCAGGCGCTCAGGTAATACTGGTTGAAGTGGGTATTCACGTCGGGCCCGCCGCTGCCGGAAAGCAGTACCTCAAGCCGGATCGGCATGTCGCGCTTGCCGGCCGCATCCGCCAGCCACCACGCCGGATAGGCGGTGGGATCGATGTTGCCGGACTGCAGTCGGCCATCGACGCGTCGGCTTGCGGAGAAGTAACTCGCCAGCCCTTCGTCGATCCATCGGTTGCGCGGGAACCCCGAGGCCTTGCGGGCGAGCTGGTGTACCGCTTCGTGCATCGCCCAGTGATGCGGATTGGGGGCGGCGGCATCGAAATAGGCATAGCAGGCGGGATCGAGGTAATAGGCCTCGGCCCAGGGGCTGCTGCGGTTGTTGCGCGAGAACTCGGCCCGGTCCCGGTACAGGATGAGCGGGAGTCGCCCGGGATCGTTGGCGATCGGAAACAGATCGCCATATGCCGTGTACAACGCCTCGAGGGCTTGGCCGATCTCGGTGGCATCCTTGGGTGATGCGCTGGAATGGATCCGGTAATGCCGGGTGTCGACGACGACGGCCCCGGCCGGGATGCCGGCGATGGTCGACGTCGCCGTTCGCGGAGTTGGCGATCCAGGTTGCCTAGACAGTGTCCATGCACCGTAAGCGACGGTGACGACGATGGTCGCCGCTATCGTCAGCCGCCACGGCTTGGTGCGGTGCGCCACCAGGGATTGGCCGCGTCAGGCCGTGCCGAGCTTCAGCGCCGCCAGGACCATCAATCCGATCGTGCAGGCGAAGCCGCCCATCCAGACCAGGCTGCGCATGGACGCGATCGCGGCAATGTAGGAGGCGCCATGGAGGACCCGGAATCCCACGAAGGCGATGGCGAGCATGTTCACCCGGCTCGGGTCGACGCCGGCGAACTGCGCCATCAGCACGCCCGCAGCGAAGGTGGGGAACGCCTCGAAGGCATTGAGGTGGGCGTTGTAGGCGTTGCGAACGCGGTAGCCATCCTGCTTGGCGACCCAGCCGCGCGGGTCCTTGTTGTTGTAGCCCGGCGCGCCGCTCTTGGCGAAGCCGACCCAGATGAGCGGCAGGACGGCGGCGATCAGGATGCACCAGTAAGCGATGGACATGGCGGCCCTCCCCGGGCACGAATGGAGGCCGCCAGCCTAGCCGATCCCGCTATCGCCGGTTTCCGTGGCCGCCGGCGATGGCGACCTTCCTATTTCCCGGCAGGGGGCGCGCTCTCCGGCGCGACGGGACGCATCGCATCGCGCGCGGCCTTGAACGGATTGCCCGCGTACCAGTTCGGCCACTGGCCATCGTTCGCCAGCGTGGTGCCCAGCGTGGTCACCACCTCCAGGTCCTGGATGATGCCGTCCAGCTTCCAGGTCGCGGCATCGAAGTGGTCGCCGGCCTTGTGGTAACGGTTGTCGGTGTAATCCTTGCCGGCAGCGTCCCCCGCCGCCTGGCCGCCTTCCAGCAAGTCGGTGCCACTGTCGAGGTACAGCGATGGCACGCCGGCCTTGGCGAAGTTGAAGTGGTCGGAGCGGAAGTAGTAGCCGGCCGCGGTATTGGTTTCGCCGACGGGCTTGCGCTTCTGCGCATCCAGCAGGGGCTTCAACAGGTCTTCCAGTTGCGAACTGCCCTTGCCGACCACGGTGATGTCGCGGGCCTTGCCGACCGGCGACAGTGCGTCGAGGTTGAACACGGCCACGGTCTTGTCCAGCGGGATGACCGGGTGGGCAACGTAGTACTTGGAGCCGAGCAGGCCCGATTCCTCCAGCGTCACCGCCAGGAACAGGATCGAGCGCTTCGGCGGGACCTTGGCCTTGCGGAACGACTCGGCGATTTCCATGATCGCGGCGACACCGGTCGCGTTGTCGACCGCGCCGTTGTAGATGTTGTCCCCGGTCTCGCCGTCGTGCGTGCCCAGATGGTCCCAGTGCGCCATGTAGACGATCGCCTCGTCCGGCGTCTCGCTGCCGGGCAACAGGCCGACCACGTTGCGCGAAGCCTTTTCCACCGAGGTGCTCTTCAGCGCCAGCGACAGCGAGGCGTCCAGCGGTACCGGCTTGAACCCGCGCTTGTTGGCGGCCGCGCGCAGCTTGGCCAGGTCCTGCCCGGCGGCCTTGAACAGGGCAGTCGCGGCCTCGCCGGTGATCCAGCCCTGCGCTGGCACGCGCGGTGCGGGATCATCCTTCGCTGGCAGGTCGTACTGTGGTCCGGACCAGGAATTCTTGACGACGTCCCAACCGTAGGATGCGCCTTCCGTGTCGTGGATGATCAGCGCAGCGGCGGCGCCCTTGCGCGCGGCTTCCTCGAACTTGTAGGTCCAGCGCCCGTAGTAGGTCATTCGCTTGCCGTCGAACAGCTTCGCGTCGCCCGCGTGGAAGCCGGGGTCGTTGACCAGCATCACCACGGTCTTGCCCTTCACGTCGATGCCCGCGTAGTCGTTCCATTGCTGCTCCGGCGCGTCCACGCCGTAACCGATGAAGACCAGCGGACTGTCCTTGATGTCGACCTGGGCCTGGCCGGTACGCGTGCCGATCACCATGTCGGTGCCGAACTTCAGCGCCTGCGTCGCACCGCCGACCGTCGCCACCATCGAGGCCGACGCTTCGTCGGCGGTGGTTTCCACCATCGGCACGGTCTGGAACCAGTCGCTGCCGTTGCCGGGTTGCAGGCCGATGCGCGCGAACTGCGCCTTGATGTACTCGACCGTCTTCTCTTCGCCCGGAGTGCCGGGGCCGCGGCCACCGAACGCGTCGGAGGCCAGTTGCTTCACATGCTCGGCGAAATCGCCGGCATCGATCGCATCGTTGAATGCATGGGTGCTGGTGGGTGCGGCATCGGTGGCCGGTGCGGCGTCGGCGGTGGCATCGACGGCGGCTTGCTGGTCGCCGCGTGGCGTGCAGGCGCACAGCGCCAGCAGGGCGAGGGAAAGCGTGGTGGCGCGCATCGCGGGACTCCTTGTCGGATGTCCCGCGATTCTAGCCGCGTCGCGGCGGTCATTCCTGCGGCGGGGTCGCCGTGCTGTAACGCTTCGCGGTGGCGCCGCGCACGCTGCCGATGCGGGCGCTGTCGTGCACGTACAGGACCACGTCGCGCTCGAACACCAGCGGGCCGTCGACCACGGCGTTCGGGCCGATGACGATGCGCGGGATCCGCTGCTTGCCCCACTGCATGCCGTTGCCGTTCGGCTTCTCGACGTGGATGCCGCCCTTCACGTGCGAGCCCACGCCGACGGTGACATCGCCATTCACGGTTTCGATGCCGCCACCCAGGTCGGTGTCCACCAGGCCGATCGCGCCGTTCACCGTGCTGACGTCATCGCGCACGTTGCCGCCGCGATCGATGAAGATGCCACCATTGACGGTTTCCACGTCGCCGTCGATGCGCGCCTGCTTGCCGAAGCGGATCGCGCCATTGACGGTCGACACCGAATGCGCGCCGACATCGTCCGCGGCCTCGATGCCGCCGTTCACGGTTTCCACGTCGCGCACTCGCGCGCCGCGTTCCAGGTCGATGCCGCCATTGACGGTGCTGAGGTCGCCGTAGGTCTCGCCGGCGCTGGCGGTGATGCTGCCGTTGACCTTGTCGATGTCGCGACCGGGACCCTCGTGGTCATGCGCAGGGGCGACGCTGGAGAAGGCAAGCAGGGCGACGAAGAGCAGGGAGCGTTTCATGCGGGACTCCAGTGGTTGTACAGCCTCTGATGCAGCAGGCCGGCCAAGGGTTTAGACACCGCTACAATCATCGGACGCCCGCCGCGCGGGCCTCCCCCACAGGAACCGATCGTGCCCGCCAACGCTCCCGTCCGTCCCAAGCCCGTGATGCTGTTGATCCTGGATGGCTGGGGCCACCGAGAGGAGGTCGAGGATAACGCGCTGGCCCAAGCCGACCTGCCCAATTGGCGCCACCTGCTGGCGACCTGCCCGCACACGCTGGTGCATACCGAAGGCCGTCATGTCGGTCTGCCGGACGGGCAGATGGGCAATTCCGAGGTCGGCCACATGAACCTGGGCGCCGGCCGGATCGTCTACCAGGACCTGACCCGGGTCGATGCCGCGATCGAGGACGGCAGCTTCTTCGCCAATGCCGAATTGAATGCCGCGTGCCGGGACGCCATCGCCCACGACGGCACGCTGCACGTGATGGGCCTGCTTTCGCCCGGCGGCGTGCACAGCCACGAAGCGCACATCTTCGCGATGCTCGACCTCGCCCATCGCGCGGGCGTGCCGCGGGTCGCGGTGCATGCGTTCCTGGATGGCCGCGACACCCCGCCACAGTCCGCCGAGGCCAGCCTGCGCGCCCTGCAGGCGCTCTGCGACAGGCTGGGCAACGCACGCATCGCCAGCGTGGGCGGTCGTTACTTCGCGATGGATCGCGACAAGCGCTGGGATCGCGTGCGGCGTGGCTGGGACGCGATCGTCGAGGCCGCAGGCGAGCATCGCGCGACCGACGCTCTGTCCGCGTTGCAGGCCGCCTATGCGCGCGGCGAGAACGACGAATTCGTGGCGCCGACCGTGATCGGCGCCGCATCGCCCATGCGGGATGGCGATGCGGTGGTGTTCATGAATTTCCGTGCCGACCGTGCGCGCCAATTGACCGCGGCCTTCGTCGATCCCGGCTTCGAAGGGTTCGTCGCACGCCGCCCCGCGCTGTCGCGCTTCGTCTGCCTGAGCGAATACGACGCGAAGCTGCCCGCGCCGCTCGCGTTCGGGCCGGACGACCTGCGCCACACCTTCGGCGAGATCGTGGCGGATGCCGGGCTCACCCAACTGCGCATCGCCGAGACCGAGAAGTACGCGCACGTCACCTTCTTCTTCAGCGGCGGCCGGGAGGCGCTGTTCGCCGGCGAGGAACGCATCCTGGTGCCCAGCCCGCAGGTCGCCACCTACGACCTGCAGCCGGAAATGAGTTGCCCGGAGCTGACCGACAAGCTGGTGGCCGCGATCGGCTCCGGCCGGTTCGATGCGATCGTGTGCAACATCGCCAATCCGGACATGGTCGGCCACAGCGGCATCCTTGCCGCGGCGATCGCCGCGGCGCAGGCGGTCGACATCGCGATCGGCCGGATTGCGCAGGCCGTGCGCGAGGTCGGCGGCGCGCTGATCATCACCGCCGACCACGGCAACCTGGAAATGATGCGCGACCCGGCAACGGGCCAGCCGCATACCGCGCATACGGTAGGTCCGGTGCCGCTGGTGTACGTGGGCGATCGCGATGTCGCGCTGCGCGGCGGTGGCGCGCTGCGCGATGTCGCCCCGACCCTGCTCGACCTGATGAATGTGCAGCCCCCGGCCGAGATGAGCGGCCAGAGCCTGCTGCTGCCGGCCTGATGCGCCGATTGCGCGCCGTCGCGTTGTGCGCCGTGCTGGCGATGCTGGCCGGCGTTGCCCATGCCCAGGATCGCAGCGATGCCGAGCGTCGCTTGCAGGGGGTACGCAACGAGTTGAAGCAGGTCGCGGCCGAGCGCCGCAAGCTGGAGGGCGAGCGCGGCGATGCCAGCCGCAAGTTGCGCGAGGCTGACGAGCAGGTCGGCGGCGTCCAGCGCTCGTTGCAGAAGACCCAGACCACCCTGCAACGCGATGGCGCGGAGTTGCTACGCCTGCAGGCGGAACGCGCCAGGCATGTGGGCGACCTGGAGGCCAAGAAGACCGAGCTGGCGCGCCTGTTGCGCGCCGCGCAATTCGCCGGCAGCGAAGCGCCGTTGAAGACGATGCTGGCGCAGGATCGCGTGGCGGAGGCCGAACGCGCCTTGACCTACCAGGGCTACCTGCAGCGCGGCCAGGTGCAGCGGATCCGCGTGCTGTCGGCGGAACTGCAGCGCATCGACGCACTGGAGCGCGAGATCGTCGCGCGCCGCGAGGCGCTGGACCGCGAGCGACGCACGCAGGCCAGTCAACTGACCGAGCTGCAGCAGGCGCGCAAGCAGCGCGCGGGGTTGCTGGCCGGCATCGACCAGCAATATCGGGATCGCGCGGGACGCGAGAAGGCGCTGGGACGCGACGCCAAGGCCTTGCAGGACCTGCTGTCGCGCCTGCGCGCGGCGGCGGCGAAAGCCGCCCGCGACGCCGCCCGCGCCAAGGCGGAGGCGGAGCGCCAGGCCGTGGCCTCGGGCAAGCCCAAGCCGAAACCCTCGGCCAGACGCGCGACGGTGGCCAGTGCGCCAGCGATGCGCGTGGGTGGCCTGGGTTGGCCGGTGGCCGGCAACCTGCTGGCCTCGTTCGGCGGCACGTTGCCGGACGGCCGACGCAGCGACGGCGTGCTGATCGCCGCGGCGGCCGGCACCGCGGTCAAGGCGATGGCCGATGGCACCGTGGTCTACGCCGACTGGATGACCGGCTACGGCAACATCCTGATCATCGACCACGGCAATGGCTACATGAGCCTGTACGCGCACAACGACGGCCTGTCGCGGGATGCCGGCGACGTGGTGAAGCGCGGCGATACCGTGGCCAGCGTGGGCACCTCGGGCGGGCAGGACGTGCCCGCGTTGTACTTCGAACTGCGTCGAAATGGTGCGCCGGTCAATCCGGCCAGCTGGCTGACGCGGCAGTGAACGCGTGCACGGCATCGCAACGCCTTTCTTGGGCATGATGGGGAACCCGGTCGACACCGATCGGTCGGACACCCAGCCGCAACGCGCAACCGGAGATCCCATGCGGGCCAAGCCGCTTTCCCTCGTCATCGCCATCCTGCTGGGCGTGGCCGCCGCGCCGTCTTTCGCGCAGTCGCCGGCGTCCGCACCTGCGGCACCTGCCGCCACGGAGCCTGCGGCTGCGCCGCAGGGCGAGCAGGATCCACTGGCCAGCGACGATCCCGACTCGGCCAAGACCGATGCCGCCAAGGTGCCGCTGGACGAGATCCGCCGCTACGTGATGGTCTACAACGCGATCCGCCAGGCCTACGTGGATCCGGTCGACGATCACGCACTCATGCAGTCCGCGGTGCGCGGCCTGCTGCTGGACCTGGACCCGCACAGCGCCTACCTCAAGAAGGCGGATGCCGAGGAATTCGACGAGCTCACCAGCGGCGCCTACGACGGCGTGGGCCTGGAGTTGCAGCAGTTGCCGGAAGGCGGCGTGCGCATCGTGGCGCCGTTGGACGATGGCCCCGCCGAACGCGCCGGCCTGCGCAGCGGCGACCTGATCATCGCGATCGACGGCAAGCCGCTGGAAGCGGGCGCGGGCGACGCCTCCGCACCGCTGCGCGGCAAGGCCGGGACCAAGGTCGTGGTGCGCATCGTCCGCAAGGGCACGGCGCAACCGTTCGACGTGACCCTGGTGCGCGACACCATCCGCACCACCAGCGTGCGCTCGCGGATGCTGGAGCCGGGCTTCGGCTATGTCCGCCTCAGCAGTTTCCAGGCGGCCACCGCCAGCGACTTCAACAAGGCGGTGGACG
>DAOOCX010000104.1:0-7407 GCA_035408605.1 Thermomonas sp.
CTGGCCGAGGACCTCGGCCCCGGCGATGCCACGGCGTCGCTGCTCGATGACACGCCGGATCGCGCGTACCTGCTGTGCAAGGAGGACTGCGTCGTGGCCGGCCGGCCGTGGTTCGATGCCGTCCATCGCGCGCTGGACCCAGGCGTGCGCATCGACTGGCGTTGCGACGAGGGCGACCACGTCGGCAGGGGCACGGTCATCGCCACCCTGCAGGGCCGCAACCGCGCGCTGGTCAGCGCCGAGCGCGCTTCGCTGAACTTCCTGCAGACGTTGAGCGGCACCGCCACCACCACTGCCCACTACGTGGATGCAGTGCGCGGCACCGGCACGAAGATCCTCGATACCCGCAAGACCATCCCCGGCCTGCGCCTGGCGCAGAAGTACGCGGTGCGGGTGGGCGGCGGCATGAACCATCGCATTGCGCTCTACGACGCGGTGATGCTGAAGGAAAACCATATCCGCGCGTTCGGCTCGGTGGCCGCGGCGATCGCGCGCGCCCGCGCGCTGCAGCCGGGACTGCCGCTGATCGTCGAGGTGGAGACCCTGGCGCAGTTGCGCGAGGCCCTGGACACAGGCTGCACCCGCATCCTCATCGACGACTTCGATGCCGATACGCGCCGCGAGGCGGTGCGCATCGCCAAGGGTGCGCCCTACCTGGGACGCATCCCGCTGGAAGTCTCCGGCGGCGTGGACATGACCACGCTGCGTGGCATCGCCGAAGACGGCGTGGACTGCATCTCGATCGGCGGGCTGACCAAGCACCTGCACGCGATCGACTTCTCGCTGAAGCTGGGCCCGCCGCCGGGCGGTTGATCCGCTAGAGGATCAACCAGGTCGCCAGTGCAGCGCCTGCGAGAAGTGCCGCCAGCACCCACGGCCAGCGTGCACGGCCCATGCCCCTGGAACGCCTCGGCACGACCGCCGGTTGCCCGGGTTCCAGCAACTGGAAGCGCTCCTTGTCGAAGCTGATCTCGTCGCCGTGCTTGGCACTGGCGCGGGTGATCCGCTTCCCGTTGATCCAGGTGCCATTGGCCGAGCCTAGGTCCTCGACCAGCACCTCGTTGCCGGCAGGCGTCAACCGGGCGTGCTGCCGCGAGATGCTGTCCAGCGGAATCCGCAGGCCGGCGTCGTCCGCGCGCCCGATGCTGAGGATCGACTGCAGCGGGAAACTGCGCCCGAACAACGCACCCGATACCGCACGCAACGCGAACTTCGGGACGACCGGGCGCACCATCGTGGCGTTGAGTTCGCCGCGCTCGACCCCGACCTGGGGAGCGGGCGCGCGTGGCAGCTCTTCGACCACCTCGACCAGCCGGGCCTTCACCTCGGCCAGCCCCAGGGCATCGTTTGCGCGCAGGGCGATCACCCCATCCACGGGCCGGTCATTGACCAGTACCCGCGCGCCCGGGATGACCCGCAGCCTCACGCCGTGCGCACCGACCAGCAGCTCGCAGTGGAGCGGTTCGATCCCGTCGCGCCCGAGCGCGATGTCGGCGTCGAGCGCCGAGCCGACCGAACAGGCCCCGTCGGGAAGAGGAAACGGGGGATGTTCCCCGCCCTGGAATACCAGCTTCATTGCCATGTGCGCGCGTTCCCCCTGTCCATGCTTGCGCTGAGGTCCCGGCACCACCACATTGGGCGGATGCCGACCTTGCTGATTTTAATGATTGTGGGCGTCATCGCCTTCTTCACGTTCTCCGCTGCGCGCGCAGCGGCGGAGCGCGCGGCCCTGATTGGCCGTGACGCATGCCAGGCCGCGGGCGTGCAGTGGCTGGATCAATCCACGCATGCCACCGGGATGCGCCTGCGCCGCAAGGAGGATGGTTGGCTCGGGTGGGAGCGCAGTTTCCGCTTCGATTACTCGGAAGATGGCCAGGATCGCCACATCGGGCGGATCGTCCTGCTCGGCGACAAGCTGGTCGGCTTCAGTGGCCCGAGCCGGGCAGCGCAGGCCGTGGTGCGCAGTTTCCCTGGTCATTGACGGCCGCAGGCAAACCCGTGGCTTCGTTCGGGCGACCGGTCGTTGCATAGCGGCAATCCCCTGTCGTTGCCTGCTCTCCCGACAAGACCAAGGCAAGCACGGGGGCCTGCCCGTCGGTCATTTCACGATGCGCAGGTGGCCACCGCGCTTGGGCGGTTCCGGCGGGGTGTCCGGCGATTCGGGCGAATCGACCGCCCCCGGGGCGTCGTCGACCTGCTCGACGACCTCGCCTTGGTCCACCTGCGACGCACTGGGGCGGGGTTCCTCCGGCAACGCCATGCCCTGGCCGGTTTCCCGCGCGTAGATCGCGATGATCGCCTCGAGCGGGACCAGCACGGCCTGGCTGACGCCGGCGAAGCGGGCGCTGAAACGCAGGGCGTCGTTGCCGAGTTCGAGCTTGGCCACCGCGCGTTCGGCGATGTTGAGCACGATGCGTCCATCCTTCACCGCGTGCGCCGGCACGCGCACGCCGGGCATGCGCGCATCGACCAGCACATGCGGGGTCATGCCGTTGTCGGCGATCCATTCGTAAAGCGCGCGCAACAGGTACGGGCGCTGGCTGGACATCGCGGGCGGGGCGGTATCGCCCATCTCAATCCACCATCACAACGGGAGGTCGCGCAGGGCCTTTTCCTGCTCGGTCAGGCTGCGCAGGAAACCGGGGTTGCGGAAGATCCGGTTGCCGTAGTCCTCGATCGCCTTGCCGTCCTTCGGCAGGGGGATGCCGAGCGACTGCAGGCGCCAGATGATCGGCGCCATCGCGCAGTCGGCCAGGCTCATTTCCTGGTTGAGGAAGAACTTGCTGGCCTTGAACAGCGGCACCGATGCCGTCAGCAGTTCCTTCAGGCGCTTGCGCGCGGCTTCGACCTGCTGCTTGTTGCCCATCCGGATCGCCTGCACCTGCGGCACCCAGTCGTGCTCGATGCGCAGCATCGCCAGGCGCAGCCGCGCGCGGGAGAGCGGATCAACCGGCATCAATGGCGGATGCGGGTAGCGCTCGTCCAGGTATTCGCTGACCACGCTGGCCGCGTACAGCACCAGGTCGCGCTCGACCAGGGTCGGCACCGAGTGGTAGGGATTGAGGTCGATCAGGTCTTCGGGCGGGTTCTGCGGGTCGACCGACACGAAGTCGTAGGTGACGCCCTTTGCTGCCAGCACCAGGCGGACGCGGTGGCAAAGGACATCGTCGACCGAGGAAAACAAGGTCAGTGCGTTACGCATACGCGGACTCACAGCCATCATCAGGACAACTCCTGCGCCCGGGAATCCCGGTCGCACCTGCGCCGCCCGCACGATGCGGACGGCCGCAAAGCGTACTTCACCCTGTTCGTCGCACCTGCCGCCGTCGTGTCAGTGGACGTCCTGCCAGTACTCGTTCTTCAGCAGCCAGGCCAGGAACGCCAGGAAGACCAGGAACAGGATCACCCACACGCCCAGGCTTTCGCGCTTGAGTGCGGCGGGCTCGCCGGCGTATTCCAGGAAGGCGGTGATGTCGCGCGCGGTCTGGTCGAATGCCTGCGCATCCTGCGTGCCGGCCTGGCTGATGGTGAACCCCTCGACCGGCAGTTCGCCGCTCGCGGTCTTCTTGCCATGCACCGGCTGTTGCAGGCCCTGCAGTTCCCACAGCGGGTTCGGCATCGAGGCGTTGGCGAACAGCGTGTTGTTCCAGCCCACGGGACGCGATTCGTCCAGGTAGAACGACTTCAGGTAGGTGTAGATCCAGTCGCTGCCGCGCACGCGCGCGATCACGCTCAGGTCCGGCGGTGCCTTGCCGAACGCGGCCACGCCCATCTCCGCGGTCATCCGCGAAATCACGTGGTCGCCGATCTTGCCGCCATTGAAGTTGAGGTTGGCCTGCACGTCATCCTCGGAGAGGCCCAGGTCCTCGCCGATGCGGGCATAGCGCACGTACTTCAGCGAATGGCAGCCGCTGCAGTAGTTCATGTACAGCTGCGCGCCGCGCTGCAGAGAGGCCTTGTCGGTCAGGTCGGTGCCGGCCTGCTGCAGGTTTCCGCCGCCGGAGGCCAGCGCCACGGTCGACAGCAGGACACCGGCGGCGAACACCGCCAGGCGGGAGACGAACGCCCGCTTCTTGGAAGGCAAGTTAGTCATGCATCGTCACCCGTTCCGGCACCGGCTTGGTCTTGTCGAGCTTCGTCCACACCGGCATGGTGATGAAGAAGGCGAAGTAGAGGAAGGTCAGCACGCGGCCGATGATCGTCTCGGTCGGATCCGTGCCCGGGCCGGCGCCGATCTTGCCCAGCCACAGGAAGCAGACCGCGAACATCAGCAGCATCCCCCAGCTCAGCCAGCCACGGTAGCGATACGACTTCACCGGCGACTTGTCGAGCCAGGGCACCAGGAACAACACCGCGATCGCGCCGAACATCACCAGCACGCCCCACAGCTTGATGCCGAAGAACGAGGGCACCACGCGCAACATCGCGTAGTACGGGGTGTAGTACCACACGGGTTTGATGTGGGCCGGCGTCACCAGGGCGTTCGCCTCGGTGAAGTTGTCGTGCTCCAGGAACCAGCCGCCGAAGGCCGGCGCGTAGAAGATGATGAACGCCGCGATGACCAGGAAGCAGCAGACGTAGAACGTGTCCTTGACCGTGAAGTACGGGTGGAACGGCACGCCGTCGGCGGGCGCGGTCGGCGACCAGCGGTTGCCCTTCGGGCCTTTCTTGATCTCGACGCCATCGGGATTGTTGGAGCCGACCTCGTGCAACGCGAACAGGTGCAGGACCACCAGCAGCAACAGCACCAGCGGCAGCGCGATCACGTGCAGCGCGAAGAAGCGATTCAGCGTGGCGTCGCCCGGGTTGTAATCGCCCATGATCCATTCGGTCAGGCCGGTGCCGATGACCGGGAACGCGCCGAACAGGGAGATGATCACCTTGGCGCCCCAGTACGACATCTGGCCCCAGGGGAGCACGTAGCCGAGGAAGGCCTCGGCCATCAGCACCAGGTAGATCAGCATGCCCAGCAGCCAGACCAGCTCGCGCGGCTTCTTGTAGGAGCCGTACATCAGGCCGCGGAACATGTGCAGGTAGACCACCACGAAGAACAGCGACGCGCCGGTGCTGTGCATGTAGCGGATCAGCCAGCCCCACTCCACGTCGCGCATGATGTACTCGACCGAGGCGAAGGCCTCCGCCGCGCTCGGCTTGAAGTGCATCGTCAGGAAGATGCCGGTGACGATCTGGTTGACCAGCACCACCGTGGCCAGGATGCCGAAGATGTACCAGATGTTGAAGTTCTTCGGCGCGTAGTACTCCGACATGTGCTTGCGGTAGAACGGCATCATGCCGGGCGCGCGCTGGTTGACCCATTCCATCGCGCCGTTGGCGGCGTCGGTGGCGGTGCGGATGAGGAAGTTCGCCATGGCTTACGCAGCCCCCTTCGGATCAACGCCGATGACGACGGTGGTGTCGTTCTCGAAGTAGTACGGCGGCACCGGCAGGTTGGCCGGTGCCGGCTGCGCCTTCAGCACGCGGCCGGCCAGGTCGTAGCGCGACTTGTGGCAGGGGCAGAAGTAGCCGCCCTTCCAGTCCGGGTCGAACGGCTCCGGCTTCACTTCTGGCAGGAATTCCGGGGCGCAGCCCAGGTGCGTGCACACGCCCACCAGGACCGAGATCTCCGGCTTGATCGAGCGCGTGGCGTTCTGCGCGTACTTGGGCTGCTGGTCGGCGTTCGCCGAACCGGGATCCGCAAGCAGCGAATCCAGCGACTTCATGGTCTCCAGCATTGCCTTGGAGCGCTTGGCGATGAAGATCGGCTGGCCACGCCAGTTGATCACCAGTTGCTGCCCTTCGGCCAGGGCGCTGAGGTCCTGGCTTACCGGTGCACCGGCGAAACGGGCGCGGGCACTGGGGCTCCACGACTTGATGAAAGGCACCGCGGCGAACCCCGCCCCGACCGCACCGACCACTGCCGTGGTCGCGGTCAGGAACCTGCGCCGGCCGGTGTTGACCTCATGATTGGTCATCCCGCACTCCGAAAATAAGCAAATACACGACTGCGGTGCCCGGCGACGTGCTGGCGCACGCTGACCGGCCGCAAAAGACGGGGAAGTGTAACGGAACGCTTAACGAGCCGACAATCCGCCCGGGGTCGGCGCCGCGACGGGATTGCCCAGTCCCCGGTAACGATCGGCCAGCAGGCCGACCCGTTCCACGTAGCGCCGGGTCTCGCTGTAGGGCGGCACGCCGCCGTACTTGGCCACCGCGCCCTCGCCCGCGTTGTAACCCGCGGCGGCCAAGGTCAGGTTGCCGTTGAAGCGCTTCAGCAGCCACGCCAGGTACTGCACGCCGCCACGGATGTTCTGGTTGGCGTCGAACGCATTGCCCACGCCGAAGCGGCGCGCGGTGGCCGGCATCAGCTGCATCAGCCCCTGCGCACCGACCCGCGACAGCGCGTTGGGGTTGAAGGCGGATTCGGCATGGATGATGGCGCGGACGATCGATTCATCGACCCCGTGCTCGCGCGCGGCAGCGGCGATCTCGGCCTGGTACGCGGTGGTGTTCAGGCGGAGGGTGCGGAAGTTCACCCCCGGCTTGGTCCCACAGGCGTAGCAGGTCTCCATGTAGCTGTACTTGATGGTGCGCACCGAGGCCAGCGACATGCCGCGCGGGCGGGCGCTGGTGTAGGTGCGCACGCCGTCCTTCATGTAGGAATAGACCTGTCCGTGCACCCGCCGCGGCCCCGCGGGCACCGGGGCTGCCACGGGCACCGCAGGCGCCGGGATGTCCGCGGCGGTCGGCACCGACGACGGGGCAAGTTGCGAAGCCGCCATCGTGGCCGGAGGCACGCCACCAGGTGGCGGGGATTCGCTGCCGCGTTGCGACGATGACGTCTTTGGCGGCGCGGCCGCGACCTTCGGCCTGGGCGCACGCTGCGCCTTGTAACTGCCGACCAGCCTGCAACTGGCACCGGCCACCTTCTTGTTCGCGTACGTGGTCACCCCGTCACTGCCTTCGCAGCGATACACGTTCCCCGCCAGCGCCGGCGTGGCCAGCAACAAAGTCGAAAACAGGACGGCGGCCAACCCCTTCATCCGCGCAGTCTCGCCGCTCCGATTTGCGATGACAAGTCCTTGATTTTCCTGAACGCCGCAGCGCGCGAGCGCAGCCCAGCCGGTGGCGAACCGGCGCAGCCGGGGCGTTTGCTAAGCTCGCGCCCCCAAACCGGCCCGGATTAACCGCCGCGCCCCGGAGAGAACCCATGAGCCAGCCCGAACCGCAGGTCGCGGACGCGCCCGCACGCAAGAAACTGTTCATCGAGACCCACGGCTGCCAGATGAACGAGTACGACTCGGCGCGGATGGCCGATGTGCTGGCCGCGACCGACGGCATGGAACTGACCACGATCGCAGAAGAAGCCGACGTTATCCTGGTCAATACCTGCTCGATCCGCGAAAAAGC